>JANOFL010000270.1:0-11565 GCA_031405895.1 Planctomycetota bacterium | reverse complement strand
AAGTGATGGGTACCCGGTGGCCGGGAAAGATCCGCGTCGTGATTGTTCTTGACCCGGTGGAGGGGGCTGTGCAAATCGCGAATCAGCTGGCGGGATTGAGAGGCTGAAAGATGTTGCGAAAACTGACAAAGCGGGAGCTTTGTCACCACGGTCAGCAGGCGTCGAGGGCCTGGGCGAGGTCGGCGATCAGGTCGACGGTGTCTTCGATCCCGCAGGAGATCCGGATCATGCTGTCGCGGATGCCAAAACGGGCCCGGTCTTCGGGTGAGAGCTTGAAATAGCTCATCACCAGCGGCTGTTCGATCAGCGATTCGACGCCGCCGAGACTCGGGCCGATCCGGAAGAGCCTGGCTGCATCGACGACCCGTGCCGCGGCCCGCCAGTCGGTGTCTTTCAGCTCGAACGTGATCAGCCCGCCAAAGCCTCGCATCTGGGAAACGGCCGTCGCATGTCCTGGATGCGAAGGCAGGCCAGGATAACAGACGCGGCTGACCGCCGGATGGCCGACGAGGAACTCGGCCACCGCCTGGCCGTTGGCGTTGTGGCGCTCCATTCGCAGGGAAAAGGTCTTCAGCCCACGCTGCAGCAGCCAGGCGTTGTGGGCCGTGCTGATCCCGCCTGTGATCCCGCGCAGGTTTTCGACATCGACCAGCCGGTCGGCCGGCCCGCAGACGACGCCCGCCAGCAAGTCGTTGTGACCGCCGAGGTATTTGGTCGCCGAATGCAGAACATAGGTCACGCCGTGTTCGGCCGGCCGGAGATTGAAAGGCGTCGCCAGCGTCGCGTCAATCAGGGTCTCGACGCCATGCGTTCGACCCAGCTCCGCGAACCGCGCAATATCGATCACGCTGAGGTGCGGGTTGGTCGGCGACTCGCTGATCAGCAGCCGTGTCCGGTCGTTGATTGCCGCCGCCATCGCGTCGTAGTCGCAGGTCTTGACAGTGCGGGTCACGACGCCAAACCGCGACAGATGTTTCGAGCAGAACTCGCGGCTGCGGTGGTAACACTCGTCAAAAAAGACCACTTCGTCCCCGGCATTGGTCCGCGACAGGACAAGGCCGGTGAAGGCCGCCATGCCCGACGCAAAGAGCACCGCCTTTTCCGTGCCCTCCAGCGCCGCCAGTTTTCGTTCAACCGTCTTCTCGTTCGGGTTTCCGTAGCGACCATATTCACCGCGGTCTTCGTCGTTCTCGATGTACGAGATGACGGCGGCAGTGTTTTCGAACGTGTAGGTCGCCGCGCAGACGATGGGATCGCTGATCGAGTGAAAACCCTTTTGACGAGCCTCACCGGCGTGAACGGCCAGCGTCGAAGGGCCGGGGGCGGGCTGGCCAGGATTCGCGCTGGCGCGCCTGGCAGCGTCACTGGCCACGGTGTGAAGACTGGCAGGGGACGACATGGGCGGGCGATGTCCAACGGCAACTGGCTGACAACGGCCCTTCAGATTAGCCGTCGCCCGGCCCGCGCCAAGGTGCCATTTCCAAAATAACGGATTTTTTCCGTTAAACTGGAACTGGCCTTCTGGCCTGGTGACCAGGCTCCCGCCTGGTCGATCAGATCAGCCCGCCTGGCGGAAAGTCGGGGTGCCGGTGCGACCGGTCAGCCCATGGTCCGAACCACGCTCTGGAACGGGTCGGTGGCGTTGGACTGCCATGCCGTGATTGCCTTCTCCGGCGTTTTGCAAACGCGGCCAGAGCCGGCCAGGAACAGCTTTCGGTCGAATGCCCGGCAAGGCAATTTCTCCCGCCGCCCAGCGATCGGCCAGCCCGTGCAGGTCGTCCATCAGGCGCTGCACAGAAACACGTTGAGCCTCCAGCTCATCGCGCGAGTTCGACGCCGCAATGGTTACAGGAGGGCTGATGATCGAGCGGATCCGGCAACTGGGCGCCGGAAGGGCAAACTGGTCCCACGTTTTGGTTCGTCGTGCTCCCGCAATTCCGACGGCGATGCAAAAGAGCGGCAAGCCGAGGTGTCCGGCCAGCCAGACCGGCCCGGCCGCCAGCTCGCGCCGCGGCCCGCGCGGACCGTCGGGTGTCATTCCGATCGCCCGTTTTTCTGATTCCGCCCGCAGTTCACGCAGGGCCCGGGCGCCACCGCGGCTGGTGCTGCCGCGAACCAGCCGATAGCCCATGGCTTCCGCAACGTGGCCGACCCAGTTGGCATCGCGGTGTTGCCCCACAAGCAGCGTCATGGGCACCCGTTGCCACTGCATCAGCAGCGCGGCGATGTACTCGTGCCAGAAGATGTAGATCCCCCGCGTGGGATGCCGTTGCCCGCCTTCGTCACCCGGTTCGATCGCCCACGTCGCCACCCGGCAGTCCGTCGTCCGTCCCAGCCACGGCAGCGCGTGAGCCAGCCCCTGTCCTGCGAGGAACTGCAAGCAGCCATAGGTAGGCTTTCCATCGGCCATCCGGCAGATTTCCGTTCCGTCGCGTCGAGCTGGTTCCGGGCAACAGCTTTTAGCGGAAAACGGCGGTCCGACCCAATGCCGAAAAAAGGCGTTGCAGCTTGCCCGAAGTGCTTTGCCGGTTTCCTCCCGGCGGATTCCCATCAAAAAGCGCCCCGCGAAACCACGGAATGTCCACCGGGAATGGGTCGCCAAATCGCTGGCTGGCGTTGACTGGCAGGGGTCGGGTGATTCAATTGGATTTGAAGACCCGGTTCCTGACCGCCGGGACCGGTGCCGCATTGGGACGGCATGTTGGACGGTCAAGACCTGCCGGGAAATCGTCCATGTCCAGCTCCAGCGCCGCAACAACCGTCGCTCGCCCTTCGCCATCCACCGATCCGCTCAACCTGGTCGATGTTGATTACGTCCGCTTCTATGTTGGCAACGCCAAACAGGCGGCCTATTTCTATGCCCAGAGTTTCGGCTTCGAGATCGAGCAGATTTCGGACCTGACCACCGGCAGCCGCGAAGCCGCGACCTATTTGCTGACGCAGGGCAATATCCGCTTCCTGCTGACCACCGGCCTGCACGCCGACCACCCGGCCCAGCGCGAAGTCGGGCTGTACGGGGACGGGATCAAGGACCTCTGCTTCACCGTCGACGACGCGGTCAAGGCGTGGGAGCAGGCGCTCAGGAACGGGGCCGAGTCGGCTTACGAGCCGGCCACCGTGTCCGACAGCCGGGGCACAGTTGTCTCATCCGGCGTCCGGGCGATGGGCCGGGTCGTTCACTCGTTCGTTTCGCGGACCGGCGAGTACGCGCTCGACAAGGTCAAGGCCGGCGGGCTGTTCATGCCGGGATTCCGCAAGCTCGATGACCTCGCCATCAACGACTACAACCGGGCCCATCCGGTCGGGCTGTTCTACGTCGACCACTGTGTCGCGAACGTCGAGCTGGGCAAGATGGACCATTGGGTCGACTGGTACTCGGAAGTGCTCGGCTTCCGGCTGTTCAAGCATTTCGACGACAAGGACATCAGCACCCGCTACTCGGCCCTGATGAGCAAGGTCATGGACAGCGGCCGCGAACTGATCAAGATTCCGATCAACGAACCAGCCGCCGGTGCCCGCAAAAGCCAGATCGAAGAATACCTCGACTGGCATAATAACACCCCCGGCATCCAGCACCTCGCCCTGCTGACCAAAGACGAACTCCACACCGTTGGCCGGCTCCGCCAGCGCGGCGTCGACTTCCTCCGCATTCCGGACGAGTACTACGAAACGGTCTGGGACCGGGTGGGCGAAATCCGTGAGGACGTGGACGGAGTCAAGGACCTGCGGATCCTCGTCGACCGCGACGACAAGGGCTACCTGCTGCAGATTTTCACCAAGCCGCTGCAAGACCGCCCGACGCTGTTCTTCGAGATCATCTGCCGCCGCGGCAGCGAATCGTTCGGCAAAGGCAACTTCAAGGCCCTCTTCGAATCGCTCGAAATCGAACAGGACCGG
Organism: Planctomycetota bacterium; assembly: GCA_031405895.1. GTDB lineage: Bacteria > Planctomycetota > Planctomycetia > Pirellulales > Pirellulaceae > BJ22. Next base: position 7,668 of record JANOFL010000270.1, on the reverse strand, counting down.
CGGGGAAATCTCTGAGTGCCGGATCTGAAATCTGAAATCTGAGATTTGAGATTTGAGATTTGAAATCTCAGATCTGACGTTTTCAAACGCGGAAGCCTTCCCTCACGCTTCCGGCTTGTTCCTGGCTCGTTCTCGTGCCCGGATTGGGTGTCACCCCATCAGCACGGGGCCGGCAGATCGCGCCGCGAGAAAACCCACAACCCGCCCAGCGCCGCGACGAGACCGCCCGTCAGCAGCCAGGTATTCGCCTGCAACAGTCCGAACACGCTGTGGTCCCGGCCCGGATGCTGGTCGATCCAGCGCAGCCAGGCCCCCGAATCCAGCTCGGCCAGCTGGATGTGAATCGCCGGTTCGTAAAGCGAAAAAACCGTCAGCCATCCGGCCCAGGCAAGTGTCGGCGTCGCCACACTGGCGATTTTCAGCATCGCGAACAGGAACCAAGCGACCACACAGATCCCGCAGGCCCGCCAGCCATAACGGTCGCCGCTTGAAACCAGCGCCGAAAATCCTGCGAAAAAAACGCCGAGGCAGAACAGGTTGACGATTCCGGGCAGGAACAGCCGCGCGTCCACGACTTCCCGCATGGGCCGTTCCACCAGCTCCGCCTCACCAAAAGGCAACGGAATCCGGGTACCAACGATGGGCAACTTCATGCCCGGCGGAACCGTCTCCTTGACTTGCGTGAACTGGACGGCCAGCACCATCGCCAGCCAGGCGACCAGGCAGAGCATCACCAGCCCGGCGAGCTGCACGGCGAACTGGTGCAGCAAAACCTGGCGGCGCGAAAGCGGCTGGGCCAGCAGCAGTTCCATCGTCCCCCGTCCCAGCTCGCCCGCAACCGAGTCCGCACCCCGGACAATCGCCCAGCCACAGACCAGCGTCACGAGGAGCGGCTCGTCGAGCGTCATCGACGTCCGCCCGACAAAGGAGACCACCCAGTCGAAATCGACCGGAGAAAACCGCTCCCAGTCCTCCGGCAACAAATCGATCAGCTGGCGAAAGCGGCCCGCGTCGACCAGCCCAACCACCCAGACACGGAAGTAACAGAACAGTCCGGTCAGGACCGCGCAGGCAATCCACAGCGGACCGGCCTCATGCATCGCTTTTCGCCAGAGCGCGCGGTTCATGCCTCCACCTCCGGCGCGCCGTGCACGGAACGGTAGACATCCGCCAGCCCCGCCCGGTGGACTTCGATCCCGCTCACCTCATGCCGCGCCAACCAGCCCAGCCCAGCACCGGCCGGATGTCGCCTGAAACAGTGACCACCAGTTCGCTGCTGCCGGCATCGTGCCGCAGCGAATCGGCCAGCCCCGCCAGCTCGACCGGTTCGGGTCCGTCGTAGATCCCACTGATCCGGTACTGTCCCCGCAGTTCAGCCATCGTCTGCCCATGGACGATCCGCCCGCCGCGCAGGATCGCCACCCGGTCGCAAACTTCCTCGACTTCTCCCAGCACGTGCGAGGAAAACAGGACAGTCTTGCCCGCCCCACGCAACTCGCGGATCACGTCGAGCACGGTTTGCCGGACGGTTGGGTCGAGGTTCGCGGTTGGCTCGTCAAGAATCGTCAGCGGTGCCGCAAGCGACAACACGGCCGCGAGGGCCAGCTTCTGCCGCATGCCGGTCGACATGAACGCCACCCACCGCCGCGTGTCGAGGTCCAGCCTGCGGGCCAGCGCCGTCGCCCGCTCGAAGTCCCCCTCCGGCCGGACCGTCGAAAAGAACCGCAACACCTGCCGCCCGCTCATCGAGCGAAACAGCCGCGCGTCACCCGGCAGATAGGCAGCATGGCGGTGTACGGCTAACCGCTCGCGATGACAGTCCCGCCCGCCAATCGTCGCCGTGCCGGCAGTCGGACTGAGAAAACCCATCAGCAAACGGATCAGCGTCGACTTGCCGGCCCCGTTTGGTCCCAGCAGTCCAAACACTTCGCCGCGTTCAACTCGCAGCGAACAGCTGTCGAGCGCGAGGTGCGAACCAAACCGCTTGGTCAGCCCGCGGACGACGACATGCGGTGAAGGGCCCTGGTCCGCGGTCACGCTCTGGTTCATCAAGTCTGCCGCCGCTGCAGTTACCGCACTGGCGGCTTGCCCATCAGTCGCCGCAACAAACCGATCTGCCCGGCATGCAGCATTTCGTGATCGCCCGCAAACAGAAGCGATCCGTAACGGGTTGCAAAAGCCGCAGTGGGCGGGTCCAGCGGCTCATCAAGTCCCGGGCCGTCGAAACCCGGCAGTTCCAGCAAAGTCTGCTGATGGACCCGGTCGAGCACTGCCCGGATCTCGTCCGGACCCGAATGCCCTTCAGGCGAACCGTCCGGCGTCGTGCCCTTCATGAACCGTTTCCGGAACGCCCCCGACATCAGCTCGCTGTCGACCGGCTGCCGGCCCCGCTGGCGGAACAGGCACAACCCGTACTGGGCCATCGCCAGGTGCCCGACTTGCCAGGCGATATGCGTCACGGCCGGCAACGGCATCCAGAACCAGTCCGCCGGCTCCAGCCCGTCCAGCAAGGTCAGCAAATACTCGCGGGCCGAAACAATGTGCCGTTGTGCGATGTCCAGCCGGGGCGAAAGACTCATGGTCGAAAAGACTCTTGGTCAAACAGCCGGCCCAACGACCGCGTTGGTCACGCGACAACAAGTTATTAAACAGCGTACAATCTCAAATCTCAAATCTCAAATCTCAAATCTCAAATCTCAAATCTCAAATCTCAAATCTCAAATCTCAAATCTCAAATCTCAAATTCCATCCTTCCGTCACCCGCATCATCACGCGATCTCCAACACAATTTCCACCTCGACCATCATCCCCAGCGGCAGCGAGTTCAGCCCGACCGCGCTCCGCGCTCCAACTCCGTTTTGTTCGCCAAAAACCTTCGCCATCAATTCGCTGCAACCGTTGATTACGGCCGGGTGCTGGTCGAATTCGGACGTGCACTGGACAAAGCCCAGCGTCTTGACCAGCCGCACAACGCGGTCGAGCGTCCCGAGTTCCTTGCGGATCGTCGCCAGCAGGGCCAAGCCGGTCTGTTGGGCCGCCGCGTAGCCGTCCTCGACCGACGCCCCCGCCCCGACAGTCCCCTTGATCAGCTGGCCGTCAGTCCGCAACGGACCGTGCCCTGAAGTCATCAGCAGATTGCCGACGAGAACCGCCGGTTTGTAGACGCCGATCGCCTTGGGCGCGGGCGGCAATTCCAGCCCCAGCTGTTTGAATCGTTCTTCGTTGGTCATGACGGCTTTGGGTGCAGAGCAGTTGTCCCAACTGCTCACAACCACCTCAGAATGCCACCTCGACCGTCAGGGCATTCCCGATGAGTAACAGTTGAGACAACTGTTCTACACTGTAGAGCTGTTGCCCCCAACTGCTTGCCGCCAGCACCGACAGCTTTTACCGCCGGGTTGGACTGTCGTTTTCTGCCCGTCGCGCGCTGTGAAAACCGACGGCCCGCACGATCCGCGGACCGGAATGCGAAGTGACCTGGCCGCCCGTTGCATCGTCCGATGAAGGCGCCAGCGAAGGTTGCCCCGCGGGCGGACCGGTCGGTGGTCCATCTTCGCGCCCGGGCTGTTCGGCCGGTGGAGTTGGTGAAGCGGCATCGCGAGCGGGGGCCTCGGTTTCCGCTCCGTAGCCGCCCGTGCGGCCCCCGCGCCATTCGGGGGGCAGTGTCGCCAGGATCAGCCCCTGGTTGGTGCCGACACCACAGCCTTCTGCGCAGTCGCAATCGCAGTCGGGACAGAGCCAGTCCGGCCAGCAGGTGGGACAACAGCGTCCCGCGCGAACCCGCGCTTTGACTTCATCGAGGTCATGGCAAAAAACGCCCCAGCCCGTCCGCCGCGTTTCGCAGCGGTTCACGGTCTGCCAGTGAATGTAAGGCGAATTCCGCTTCGCCTCTTCGCAATCGCAATTGTAAAACCGGCCGAAGTGTCCCGTGTCGAGGGCAAAGCGGCGCGTGCCGTCGTTCGGCGAGGCCGCTGAATAGACGTCGCCCGTGAATCGTGCCACGGGTGCCGTGACAGACTGGCTGGAGGCACTGGCAACGAGAATCAACGTCGCCGTGATCGCCAGGAGGGCCGGAGTCTTCATTTCATTGCGGTGCCGGAAACGCACCGACCGGGCGGGGGAGTTTTTGAAACGTTGTGGCCAGCCAGCAAATCCGGACGTCGCGCCGTTCTCTGGCAGACCATCATTCAGCATCGACCCGCTCCGCAACCCGCCTTTCCCGCAACTCGCCGGCTCCCGCCAAGGCACCCGGGTTGCCCCCAGTGCCCCGGTTCACCAGTTTGCGCGAGCGTCAAAGTCAGTCTTCCCCCGTGGTGACCAAGCTCCCGCTTGGTCAGTCCGCACTCCCTCGCCTGGGCTGATAAAACGGCGAATTCCTGTGAGCCTGAGGCGCTGGCCGATTCCCTTGGGTGTGAGTTAAAGGTTGAGTCCGCGTTCTCGGTTAGTGGTCTGTCAATTCTAAATCTTGGAGTTGGGCGGATTGAAGCCTGAAGCGCAAGCGAAGGACGGGACGCCGGTTGCTTCGCTTGCGCTTCAGGCTTCAACCCCCAAATCAAGTGTTGACGGAGCACTCGCGCCTCAGGCTCACTTTTTATCAGCCCACCTCTCGCTTCCCCATTCATCGCTTGCAATCCCGCCATTTGGACGGATAGTAGTCGGGCCGGGAGTTGGCCAGACGGTCGCTGGCCGCAAGGCTGGAGGAAAGTCCGGGCTCCGCAGGGCAGGGTGGTCGCTAACGGCGACCGGTCGCGAGATCAGGGACAGTGCCACAGAGACTTGACCGCCGAACCCCGGCTAGCCGGGGTGGCAAGGGTGAAAAGGTGAGGTAAGAGCTCACCAGCGGCGAGGGTGACTTCGCCGGCTGGGCAAACCCCACCCGGAGCAAGGCCAAACAGGGAGCAGTGGCGGCCCGCCACGTTACGACTTCCGGGTAGGCTGCTTGAGGCGCCGGGCAACCGGCGTCCCAGACAAATGACCGTCCGCGAACCGGCAACGGCTCGCCGACAGAACCCGGCTTAACGGCCAACTCCCGGCATTTTTTTGGTTAGGGCAACAACGCTGCTTGCCAAGACACGCAATCATCGCCGGAGACAAAAACGGAGACGTTCCACTTCATCGGAAAACCGGAATCTCCATTTTCCAACTCCCGATTTTCCAGCCCGTCCGGCTTACGATCCCTCCGTCGTCAGTGACTTCAATATCTTCTTTGCAAGCAACTCATTGATCTCGCGATGTCTTGGCACGGGCTCTGATTTTCCGCTCTTTGGGTTTTGGTAGATGTCGTGTTTGGCACCGTTACGCAACAGGACACATCCAAGGCGTTCAAGTTCGGCGACCAGATCGCGACGTTTCATGCGACCTCAAGCTCTTCGACTTTTCTGATGCCGGGAACATCTTCCGCGGAAAACAGTTTGTAGAGGTCGCGCAGATGGTCCTTGAGATCATCCAGGTGGTCACCCTGTGTCCAGTGATCGGGGTGGGAGTTCAGATAGCCCAGATATCTGCCGTCCGATTCTTTCCAGTACGTAAATTTGGTTTTCATAAGCCGGCAGCCTTCAAATTTGCGTGTCAATCGAAAACCGTTGTTCTCTCGCCAACACCATTTTGGGGGTCTGAACCCGGCCAGGAGGCGGGGCGCTGCGAGTTGGCAGTCGTCGGGTGAACCATGAATTTTAGGCCAACGCTGAAGCTTGTCCACCGGAGGTTTGCCCGGTCCTTCGGCGATTTCCGCGAAGGGAATAGTGCCGCAAGGTCACTTGAAGGCAAGGACCCGTTTGGGCGAGTACGGACCGGGGACAGTACCAAACTGGAACAGGTTTAGGTTCCAGGTCTCCACGGGCAACTTCGCAATCGGACAGGATTACGATCAACATGTCACCATTTGGTGACATGTCGGAGCCGGTTGGCAGGTGCATCGGGGAGCGGTCCGGTTCCAGGTGACTGGAGCGGCCGACTGTGAACCCGGGCCTGATGTCGCCCCGATCCACGTGGACGGAATCAGGACGTCACCGCGTTCTCGCCGAGCTCCCGCTGCCAGGCCGAGATCGTGTGCAGCGCTGAAATTGGCGTGAGGTGGTCGGTGTCGATCCGGCGGATCTTTTCCAGCAGCGGATGGTCGGCGGCGGCGAAGAGAGTCAGCTGGATCTCGGCCCGGCCGGAGCCGGCGGCCAGCGCTGTTCGCTCGCCATTGGCTGACGACGGCTGGCCCTGCTCGAGGTGATCGAGGATCGCCTGGGCGCGCAGGTTGACCCATTCGGGAACGCCGGCCAGCTGCGCGACGTGAATGCCATAGCTGCGGTCCGCCGACCCGCGAACGATCTTGTGCAGGAAGACGATCTTCTGGTCCCACTCGCGGACACTGACGTTGTAGTTGCGGATCGACGCGAAAGTTTCGTCCAGTCGCGTCAGTTCGTGATAGTGCGTGGCAAAGAGCGTCCGGCAGCCGGTGAGCTCGTGCAGGAACTCGGTAATCGCCCAAGCCAGCGAGACCCCGTCGTAGGTGCTCGTCCCGCGGCCGATCTCGTCGAGGATCACCAGGCTGCGGGGCGTGGCCGTGTTGAGGATCCGCGCCGTCTCGGTCATTTCGACCATGAACGTGCTTTGACCGCGCGATAGCTCATCGCTGGCTCCCACCCGCGCGAAAAAACGGTCGGCGATTCCGATCGCAGCTTCCCGCGCCGGCACAAAGCTGCCGATCTGGGCGAGCAGCGAAATCAGTGCCACTTGCCGGATGTAGGTGCTCTTGCCCGCCATGTTCGGGCCGGTGATCAGGTGGATTAGCCCGTCATCCGCGCCGAGCCTCGTGTCGTTGGGGACGAAGGCGCCCAGCGGCTGCAACAGGTCCAGCACCGGATGCCGGCCGTCGCGGATCACGGTTTCGCAGCGGTCGTGAACTTCGGGCCGGCAGTAATTCTGCCGCACCGCAAGTTCCGCCAGCCCGGCCAGCACGTCGAGCCGTGCGAGGGCCGCGGCAATCGCCATCAGCCGGGGTGCCTCCACGCGGGCCAGGTCGCGGACGCGCTGGAACAATTCCTGCTCCAGCTCGAGCGCCTGGCTCTCGGCAGCGAGGACGCGCTCTTCGTACTCCTTCAGTTCGGGCGTGACATACCGTTCGACGTTCTTGAGCGTCTGCTTGCGGATGAACCAGTCGGGGACCCGGGCCTGGTGCGTGTTGGTGACTTCGAGGTAATAGCCGAAGACCTTGTTGAAGCCGATCTTGAGCGAAGGAATGCCGGACTCGGCGATGATCTTCTGCTGATAAGATGCAATCCACTGTTTGCCGCCGCTCGCCAGGTCACGCAGTTCGTCCAGTCGCTGGTCGTAGCCAGTGCGAATACACCCCCCGTTGGCGAGGGTTGCTGGACAGTTGGGTTCGAGAGCCCGTTCCAGCTCGTCCCGCAAGTCGCGACAGAATTCAAGCGGTTCGCGCTGGGCAGCGAGTTCCAGGCTTCCCGCGTTTGCCAGCAACCCGCTGATATCCGGCAGTTCGCCCAGCGTCGTGCCGATCTGCCGCAGTTCGCGGGGCGTGGCTCGCAATGTCACCACCCGTGCGATCAGCCGCTCGAGATCAAAAACGCGCGACAGCCGGCTCCGCAGCCCGTTCCGCAGGTTGCTTTGGCTCACCAATTCGCCCACCGCGTCGTGACGGCGGCGGATTAGCTCCAGTTC
>JANOFL010000252.1:0-19630 GCA_031405895.1 Planctomycetota bacterium | reverse complement strand
AACTCCTCAAGCGCCAACCGCCGTGCACCGATCGTCATCAACTGGATCGCTTTGGCAATCAGCCTTGCCGCCTTTGGAGTGGCAGCATTTTGGGCAGTTCTCGCAGCAATGTTGGGGTGACCGGCGAGAGCGCCATGACCGCTCAGGCCACGGTATGCATTTTGCGGCCGAAACTGCAATGTCTTGGCGAGCGGCAGGGCGTCAGCCCAAAGGTACTTACTTTGGTGCATTGCCAGCTTGTTCAGCGCGAGCATTAACGTGGTGGCATTGCACGAATTGCGGAGTTTCTTGGCACTTCGGCCGGGCGGCTCACGCCGCTCCGCTACAAAGTAAGCACCATTGGGCGTCAGCCCTCCGTGTTTTTGGCCAAGATCAAATCTGGCCGCGCGCGGTACAACAACGTTTCGGAGAAGCACCCGGTGGCCCCTTTCGCCGACGGATGGCATCCGAAATCCTGAATTTTTCCCGGTCAGCCTGATATTGACTACCGTGCGGCCAGCGGCGGGGATGCCAACAAGCGTTCCACGATCGTCTTGATCTGTGAATAGTCGTGGTAACCGGCGATGGAGAACCGGACCTGTCCACGGGAGTCGAGGAAAACCAGCGTGGGCAGGCTACCGCCGCCCGGAATCTGCTCCAGAACCGCATCGTTGCCGACGAGCAAGTCCCAAGTCACGTCATGTCGTTCGGCGAAAGCCGTCAGCTTGGCCTGGATTTCCCCGATCGTGGGGTCAGGCTCCATTGCAATTCCAACCACGCGAACGCCTTTTCCAGCGAACTCGCGGTGGAGGCGAGCCAGATGGGGCAGGCTGGCACGACAGGGAGCACACCAGGTTCCCCAGATGTCGACCACCGTCAACTCGCTGGAAAAATGGGTCTTGTTGACTCGCGATCCGCTCATGGATGGAAGTGCGAAGTCGAACGAAAACGGCATGAACGAGGCAATCGCAGCATCGATGCCGGGCTGAATCTGGGCAAGGTAGGCAGCTTGTCGCAGGCGGGTGGTTTCGATGATCGCAGCCGACGTGCTGCACTTCTGGAAAATCGCGTCGTCGAAGACCTCTTCAAAGTCGACCAGACCCCAGGCGTAGGCCGTCTCGAGCAACTGGCGGGCCTCTTCGCCGCGACCGAGCAACGCCAAGCCGTGGGCTTCAGCCAGTGCGAATGATGCCAAACCGGCAACCGCTTCCCGGGGGTACGCCGGGTTGGCGTGGAGGTTTCGGCCCAGCTGCCCGACGACAAGGAATAGTCCTGCGGCTTCGTTCGGCTGGACCGATTCGAGGACGCTTGCAAGCAAGCGAAGGGCCGAGGAAGCCCGGATCGCGTGCCCAGTCTCGGTGGTGCCGTTGACGGCAGCATGGCCGGCAATCTGTTGCGAGTACTCCAAGCTGAAGTCACCCCATGCTTTGCCGTCTCTCTGCTGCCATCGGTCTGGAACGGCCGGGAAAAGCTCGCCCAACAACTCGACTGCCTGAATGGTTGCCGTGGGATCGCTGGAATGGCGGCGAACCGCCTGATCGACAAGAACCAGCACCGAGTCCCAGTCTTCGCCTTGTTCAGCCATCAGCCTGATCGCCGAAAAGGCTTCGGTGAGGGTGGCAGGCTGGAGGTCTGACGGATTGGACGCCGACGGTCCACCCTGAACGATCAAGGCCGAAGTCCCCGACGGATCAGCTGCCGCCAGCTGGACTCCAAATCCCAACAGGATCACCAGAACAATGGCCCGGCGCTGATTGATGCAGATCATGCAAACTCCATTTTCAAAGTCAGGAACCCGGTACTTGGCCCCATCCAGTGAGGAACCGGCTTGGCAAAAACCTACCTGGCAAGCTTTGACGAACAAGTAGACTTTGAGGGCTGGAATTCCCAAGGTTGGGATCAGCCCCTTTAGGCCCAATCATTGGGGACGATGCCAGCGGTCCATGCCGCGGTATTTTTTAAGGACCCCACCCAAAGAGGGGGACGAGAAAGCAAAATTGCCCGGGATCAAGCCTTGGCGGTCTTCGCCGTTCGGTCGACCAGGATCTGGTTAACGGCATGGAGGATGGCGATCACGGAAGCTTCAACGCAATCCGTGGCCACGCCGCGCCCGCGATAGGCATGCCCGTCGTACTCGGCCTCGAACGAGACTTCAGCCGGCGAATCGTGGCCGAGCGAAATGCTGCGAACGAGGTATTCGCGGCATTTCAGGCTGATTCCCGTGATCTTTTCCACAGCGAGGAAAGCCGAATCGACGGGCCCTTCGCCGTCAGCCAACTCCACTGTCCGTTCGTCGAGACCCCGTTTAAGAGTCAGTTCAATCCGGGTTGGCTGGCCCATCGCTGTCTGGCAAGCGAATCGTTCCAGGCTCCAGAAGTCATCGGCGGAGCCGTGCAGTTCCTGTTCGATCAGGGCCGCGACATCGCCGTCGTAGACCTCTTTTTTGCGGTCGGCCATCTCCTTGAAGCGGGCGAAGACCAATTGAAGCTGCTCGCCAGTCAGCGTGTAGCCGAGTTGGCGGACGCGTTCGCCGAGGGCCGCCCGGCCGCTGTGCTTGCCAAGGACCAGGTCGGTGCTGGGCAGGCCGACGTCTTCCGGCCGCATGATTTCGTAGGTCGTGCGTTCCTTGAGCATCCCGTCCTGGTGGATGCCAGCTTCGTGGGCAAACGCGTTCCGGCCGACAATCGCCTTGTTTCGCTGAACCTGCAAGCCAGTGATTCCGGACAACAGCCGGCTGGTCGGGACCAGTTTGCGGCTATGGATTCCGGTGTCGGCGTTGAAGTAATCGGCCCGGGTCCGCAAAGCCATGACCACTTCTTCCAGCGAACAGTTCCCGGCCCGTTCGCCGATCCCGTTGATGGTGCATTCGATTTGCCCGGCCCCGTTCTGGATCGCGGCGAGGCTGTTGGCAACCGCCAGTCCAAGGTCGTCGTGGCAGTGGATGCTGATGACGGCCCGGTCGATGTTGGGGACCCGGTTGACAAGGTTGCGGATGACTTCGCCCATCTGCTGGGGGACCGCGTAACCAACGGTGTCGGGGATGTTGACGGTGGTCGCCCCGGCATCGATGACGGCTTCAACGACCCGGCAGAGAAAGTCGATTTCCGTCCTCGCGGCGTCTTCGGGCGAAAACTCGACGTTGGAACAGTAGGAGACGGCCCGCTTTACCCCCGTGACGGCGCGCGCGACGATCTCGTCGGGCGTCATGTGGAGCTTGAACTCCCGATGGATCGCGCTGGTGGCCAGAAAAACGTGAATTCGCGGATTGGCCGAGCCTTTCAGGGCTGCCCAGGCGCGGTCAATGTCGGTGTCCGAGCAGCGAGCCAGCCCGCAAATCTGGGTGCCGCGAAAAGTGGACGCGATCTCGCGAACCGCTTCGAAATCGCCCGGCGATGCAATCGGGAAACCTGCCTCAATCACATCGACGCCCAATTCGACGAGCGCCTCCGCCATCTCCATTTTTTCGCGGAGATTCATGCTGGCACCCGGGGATTGCTCCCCATCGCGCAGCGTCGTGTCAAACACGATCACCCGGCGTTTTTCGGCCATTCAACTGGCTCCGCTAGTGCGTTGTCAAAGCTTCAACCTGGGTGAACCGCCGGGCGCTAGCCGCGGGCTCTTCGAGGAGCCCGGACGCTAGCGCGTGCCGGTTCACAGTAGCAACCCCAAACCCAGGAACTGACAAAGCACTAGTAGTGACGTCTCCGGGGCAAAGGCAGGCCCATCCTAAAAGTATCCCGCTGTCAGGTCAACGAATCAGCGTGGAAGCGAATCCCCGGTCGCGAGCTTGGCGAGGTTCTGTCAGAATCAGGCCCATCAACGCGGTGGCGACTGAAAGCTGCCGCTATCCAGTGATCCGGCGATTGCGAGGAAGAGGCACTTCTTGGGCGATCCGCTCCGGATTCATGGAACAGGCGCTGCCAGATCACGATGAACGGAATCGCTGTTTCCCGGCCTTTGGGCCACGTCTGGTTGCCGGCTGCGATCTTCAGCCTGGTCTTCGCGGCTTTCGACCCGGGCGTCGGTTTTGCCCAATCGCTGGATGCAGCGCGATGGCGTAACTGGCAGGACAACACCGGAAAGTACCGAGTTTTTGCCCAGCTCGATTCGATCGACAATCAGGGTGTGACTCTCGTCCTAAACGATGGCCGCCTGGTTGCTGTGGCATGGCGAAGGCTCAGTCCCGCGGATACGGCTTGGGTCGCGAGCTATCAGGCCCGGCTGGTCGACGCTGCAAAAGAAGTTGTGAAACCGGAGGCCAGCCGCGACGCCACCGCACCAATCATCGAAGGACAAGACGGTCCACGCAGTTTGAATACTGACCCGTCGTCGTCCCGGCAGCCACTTTTGGAGAGAGTCGCCGATTCGCCCGAAGCCGTTTCTGCCGAGCCTGGGCCCGAGCCGACGATAGCTGACGGGCTGCCGGCAGGAAACAGCATTCCAGCCCCCACTTTCGACCCGGTACCACCTCCCCGGCTGGCGTTGCCTGTACGAGGCGGCAATTCCATTGGTGAAGTTGACGTTTGGCAACCACCCGGGGAGCCGATTCCGGGTGAGCATGACGGCAGGCCTGATTCGGCCAAAGCCGATTCGCTTCCGGCCGACAACCCTGGAAGTGAAAGTTCGCCCAACAGTCCTTTTGGCGTGCCATCCGATGCTTCGCTGGAAGGGTCGGAAATCGTGCCAGAAACCACGCTGCCCAAGCATGGAGCGGAACAAGCGCCGGACGCCAGCTTGCCTCTGGGCCACGATCTGGAACCGGGGCGGGAAATCAGGGCCGACGGCGGACCGCCTGCAGTCGTCGCGAGCGCCATACCGCCCGCGCTCCAGCCACCCGCACTTTTTTCGAAAGAAGAATCGAGTCGCCCATCCTCGCCGCTTCCGGAGGGGGTACTGGTCCTGCCGGAATCCAGCCAGGCTCTGCCTGCGAATGGCGCTGTTCCCGCATTGAATGTGGCGCAGAAACCCGGGTCGACTTCCACGCTTTCTCCGGTGTTGCGAATCTCGCTCGACGGTTACCTCGACCAGATCAGCAACGCACCGTCGGGAGCCGATCTGCGGGACCTGTTGATCCGGATTTCCCAGTTTCCGATTCCGGTCGACGATCCCAGGACACTGGAGGCGCTCGGCCGCTGCCTGACTTCAGGCGACAAGTTCGTGCGCGAGAGTGCATTCCAGATGATGATCCTCCTGTCGTCAAGAATCGAAACGCCGATTCTCCGCGACATGCTGCTCGACCAAAGCCAGTCCATCCGCTGGAAGGCCTACAACGTCCTGATCGGCGAGCCGCGGGACGAGCTGCTGGATCTGGTAGTTGGCGGGATGCCCGCTCGCGACCGCAACAAGATCGTCGGCGTGTTGCGGGCCTACGGCACCCGGGCTGAAAAACCGGTTCATCCGTTGTTGAAAAGCCTGCAACCTGAAGTCCGGATCGAGATTGCGCAGCTATTGGGCGAAATCGGAACCGCCGCTTCGCTCCCGCCGCTCAAGGCGATGGCTGACGACGAGACGTTGCCGCTGGTGGAACGGCTGCAGGCAAAAGCGGCCATCGGCCGGATCGAAAGTCGCAAGCAATAGCACTCTTGGCGCGCGGTTCCGGCGCGCCGGGATCAGCCCTCCGTGTATTGTGTCAGGCACGGAGGGCTGACGCCCTGCCGCTCGCCCTTGAAATCTACCGCTTGGCTTCACTGGCCCGTGCGGTCGCTTCCTCGATCGCGGCCAGAAATTCCTGGGGGTTGGCTTGAAACTGCTGTCGGCTGGCATCGGAATCAAACAGCACGATCGCCTGGTTCTGTCCCGTCGCCATGAAGACACCGTGTTTCCTCAGCCCGGGTACCAGTTCTCCTTCGCGGGCAAACCGGACCGGATCAAAACCCGCGAGGAGGGGGCTCCAGCGGTCTGGATCGGCCAGAAAACGCTGCCGTTTTTCCTCTTCAACAAAGAAGTAAACCCGGCCGCGGTGGACGCAACCCAAGGCCGGATCGCCACGAGCGACGCGGTTTTCACCAAGCAGCGTGACCGGACAAAGGCCATCCAGGCAGACTCCTGCGGCATGATCCATGATGCTGGCGGCCGGAGGCGACGGCGATGAAGGCGGCAGGGCCTCTGCTTTCGCGACCCACGGATTGCCGATTGTTTGCGACTTCAACCCGGTAGCCTGACTGCTTGTGTTCGCCAGTTCGCTGGATGGTTGCCGTGATTGCGCGGCACCTGGCAGTCCATGGCCCGAAACCATCTGGTTGACGATCCGCTGTCCAGTCGGGTTCTGCAACGCTGCTGGATCGAAGCCCGCGGATGGACCGACCGAAGCGTTCGGTTGAGACGGAGTGGCGCGAGGTGGATGGGTCGAGGCGAAATGCGACTGCATGTGAAAGGCTTCCAGCTTGAACGGTGATTCGCCCGTCGCATTGGAAGTCGCCTTCCGTTCGGCTTCCGCCCGGCGCGATTCCCATTCCCGATGAAGCTCATCCAGTTCCTTTCGGGCGCGTTGACCTTCCGGGCCGGCGGCCGCGATCGCTTGGTGGGACTCCACGGCCCGCTCAATCGTTCGCAGCCAGGCATCGGTCGTCTCGCCGCTTTGACATTTCAACAGCAGCTTGCCGTCCGTTGCGAGAAAGACGTCGCAGGGAATGCGCGTGATCCCGTACTCGCGGACCAGATCGGTTTCAGAGTCCATGTCGACCCGGACCGGAATCAGTTCCTGGTTGACGACGCTGGCCAGCTGTTCGCTCGAAAGCACGAACCGGTTCAGTTCCCGGCAGGGTCGACACCAGTCCGCGGTAAAGTGCAGCAGCAGCGGCTTGCCCGACGCTACCGATTCAGTCCGCGCTTCAGCGACGCCCGTCCGCCAGCGGATATCTTCGGCGCCCAGCTGACTCTGGAAAGCCAGCCCTACTGTCAGGAGACAGGACAGTTCGAGGACTGAGTGGCGACGCATAGGGCACCGAATTCCAAGGTTTCAATTTTGGCGTGCGCTAGGGCGTAAGCCCTCCGTGCCCGCGTGTCGGTTCGCGCGGATCACCGCGTTTCCTTTTGAACTCTATCGACCGGGCCGGTTGTTCCGTTTTGGTCGAAGACGACAAGTCGGCCGGATTTTCCGGTCCAGAGCAGATGCCAGCACCCGCAGAATCTGGGAGGGGGCGAACTTTCGGCTGGCGACTGGTGTCTTTCCCAATACCTGGCTGGTCACGGCACTTGACAGCAGGTCAGGCCGGGCCTAACATGCTTGCAATCTTTCGCCGGTTGTTTTTCCCGCAGCTTTGCAGGATGCCTCTGGCTTCGCCTTCCCACAAAGTGGTCTGAAATCTGGGGATGGCCGGGACCTGACATGGGCCGGGAAAACCCCCTGATCCGGATTGCCGGGAAGGTTCTGAGAGTTCGCTTGCGGCACGACAGTGCTGGTTGTCACATGAAACCTCTGACAGGACCAAATGGGCCTGCAGCGGTGCGGGTTGGTGCGATTCGGAGATCCGGGTTGCCGGCCAAGTGACAATCGGGCGGCCGCGAATGGGCGGGATGGCGAAAGACATCGCCTGTTGTCAAAGTATTTACGCATCCAGTCATTGGGCTGGCTGTTGGTTGCGCTGCCGCCAGTTTCCAGGAACAGCCCGCTTCCAGCACCGCCGTTTCTTTCCCTGTGGCCGGAGCCACTGGGAAAGGCAATCTGGTTGCCGACGGCCGGTGAAACGGCCTGTTTTGTCTCCCTGAACGCGTGCGGACTGGCCGTTTGCGGCGGGTAGTTCTGCTTCGGTTTCCGGTTTTTTTCCGGCTATCGCCCCATCGGGCCAACATCAAACTCCGGCGGGTTCGCGGCTCAGCGATCCCCGGCCCGGAACCTCAACGAGAGTTCTTCTCAACGTTTTCCCCAATTTCAATTGACCCAGTTTCCTGTCCCCGTTCCGGGTGCTTGATGAACAAGAAAAGATTTCGGCCACGCGGCGATTCCGGACGTGGAGACGCTCAGGGACCGGGCCGCCGGAACTCGCCTCCCAACCGCAATGGACGGCCACCGGCACCGGGCGGACGAAGCCGGAACGTGCCCAACGGTGGCGGATATCGCAACAGCGGCCCCGCCCCCCGCCGTCCCTACAGCAACCGCGGTCCGTATCCAGGTTCCGGTTCAGGACCGGGTCAGGGTCAGGGTCAGGGTCAGGGTCAGGAAGAGTACGAAAGCGGTCCGGCCGAGTCGAACGAGCCCCTCGATCTGTTCGAGGGGGTGGGCCTCCTCGAGATGCACCCCAATGGCTACGGCTTCCTTCGCAGTCCCGAAAACAACTACTCGCGCGAACGGACCGATCCGTTTGTGCCGGGCACGATGATCGAGCGGTTTGGCTTGCGCGAGGGACTGATGGTCCGCGGCATGATCCAGCCCGGCCACCGGCAGCAGGGCCCCCGTGTGCGCGAAATCATCGATGTCGAAGGCATGCCACCCGAGCAATACGCCGATGTCAAGACCTTTGACCAGCTGACCCCGGTCAACCCGAGCTACTGGTTCAAGCTTGAAACCGGGCCGTTGCCGCTGACGACCCGCGTGATGGACCTCCTCACACCGCTCGGCAAGGGCCAGCGGGCCCTGATCGTCGCGCCCCCCCGCACGGGCAAGACGATCCTGCTGCAACACATCAGTCACGGCATTTCGGAGAACCACCCCGACGTCAAGCTGATCGTGCTGCTGATCGACGAGCGGCCCGAAGAAGTCACCGACATGCGCCGCATCGTGAACGGCGAGGTGGTTGCCAGCAGCCTCGACGAGGACCTCGAAAGCCACGTCAGGCTTTCGCAGCTGATCATCGAGCGCTGCCGCCGGCTGGCCGAAATGGGCAAGGACGTTTTCCTCCTGCTCGACTCGATTACCCGGCTCGCGCGGGCCTTCAACAAATGGGTCGGCAACACCGGCCGGACGATGAGCGGCGGGGTCGACATCAAGGCGATGGACATCCCGAAGAAAC
Source organism: Planctomycetota bacterium (assembly GCA_031405895.1). Classification (GTDB taxonomy): domain Bacteria; phylum Planctomycetota; class Planctomycetia; order Pirellulales; family Pirellulaceae; genus BJ22. Next base: position 10,703 of record JANOFL010000252.1, on the reverse strand, counting down.
TCTTCGCCACGGCCCGGGCTTTCGAGGAAGGCGGCTCGCTGACCGTCGTTGGCACCGCCCTGATCGACACAGGCAGCCGGATGGATGACCTGATCTTCCAGGAGTTCAAGGGCACCGGGAACATGGAGCTGGTTCTCGACCGCAAGCTCTCCGACCGCCGCGTGTTTCCTTCGATGGATATCGCCCAGTCGGGCACCCGCCGCGAGGAACTGCTGCTCGATCCGCGGACCCTGCATGCCGTCACAATGCTCCGCCGCACGCTGACCAGCATGCAGACCGTGGAAGCGATGGAGCAGCTCACCAAGCAGCTCAACCGCTTCAAAACCAACGAAGAATTCATCAACCTGATCGCCGGCAAAATGGCGGCCGATGATTGATCGTGGGACAGATTGATCGTGGGACAGGCATCCTGCCTGTCGTTGTACAAATCTGTCCGATCCGACCGATCTGTCCGATCCGTCAAATCTGACGTCCCCCTCAGCCCTCCTCGTCACCCCTCCCCGGCAACGGCATCCCCATCAGCCAGCCGCGCGACATCGCCAGGGCGACCACGATCAGGCCCGCTCCGAGCCCGAAAATCAAGCCGCCCGACGCGCCCAGTACGGCGACGTCGAAGGTCCTGAACGGGTGGCCGCCGACCACCGCGACTTCAAACAACACCGCGGCCAGCCCAAAACCGATGCTGACACCCAGCACGGCGACCAATCCGGCTGTCGCGGCGGCAAGCACCAGCACAACGCCGGACAGAAAACAGTTGATCCGCAGCCACCATGGAAGACCGCCCGCGGCTTGCCAAGCCTGAGCACAAACGGCGGTCCGCACGAGGGCCGGCGTCAGGACCGCGGTCACCAGCACAGCCAGCAGCGGCGACCACTGAAAAACGCCGATAAAAATCCCGCAGCCGGTCACCATCTGGAACAACAGGGCCAGCGAGTACGTCCCCTGCCCTGCTTGGACTCGCCGGCCGGACCAGGAGCGCTCCGGATTGTCAAGCAGCGATTCGGCTTCCATCATCCGCGGCCGGGCTGGCAGGGACTTTTGCGGTGATCCAGTCCAGGTCACCGTCTCAACCATCATCGACTTGTAACGTCGGGCAAACAAGAGCCGTCACCTGGTATGCGTGGTGACCAGGCTCCCGCCTGGTCCGCGAACCCGTCAGCCGTCCAGATCGTCCAGGAAGAGGCACTGCTGCCTGCCGGAATGCTGGCGGCTATACTGGCCCGGAAACCGGGTGACCGCGGTTCAATTCGCGGGTTGCCAGGTCCCAGGAGGGTAGGCGAATGGTTAGCGGCTTCATTGGAAATGAAGTGCCGGGCAACCGGTTGCGGGTTCGAGTCCCGTGCCCTCCGCTGACTGGCCGGAACAAAGCCGCATGAACCCTGCCTTCATGCAGGAAGCGATCCGGCTCTCGCGCGAGCCCATGCTCAACGGTGCCGGGGGCCCGTTTGGAGCGGTGATTGTTCGCGGGAACGATGTCGTCGGACGGGGCTGGAATCAGGTCACTTCGACCAACGACCCCACGGCCCACGCCGAAGTCGTCGCGATCCGCGACGCTTGCCAGCGTCTGGGAGACTTTTCGCTGGCGGGGTGCGAAATCTACGCCAGCTGCGAACCCTGTCCGCTCTGCCTGGCCGCGATCTGGTGGGCCCGGCTGGACCGGATCTGGTTCGCCGCCGATTGTTCCGACGCCGCTGCTGCTGGCTTCGACGACAGCCATTTCTACCGCGAGCTGGCCCTCCCGAAGGACGAACGGGCCGTGCCGATGCAGCAGCTGCTCGCCGAGGAGGCACGCCCCAGTTTCGGGGCGTGGAGTGCCAAAACGGACCGCATCGCCTACTGATCCTGGAGTGTAGAGCAGTTGTCCGCAATTGCTCGTCGCGCGGTTTGCGCTGATGGGCTGACTCCTGTCGAGGGAGTTCAGGGTTGGCACGAGCAATTGAGGACAATTGCTCTACATTCAGAACGGCATGATCATTTCGAGATCCAGGGGATCGCGAAGGCCGTCGCCCAGTTTCCTCAGGGCCTCCGTCTCGATCTGCCGGACCCGCTCGCGTGTCAGCCCAAGGCTCTCGCCAATTTCCTTGAGCGTGTGCGGTTCAGAGTCGCCCAGCCCGAACCGCATTTTGAGCACCGTCGCCTGGCGTTCGTCGAGATCATGCATCATGCTCCGGATGTGGCTCATCACATCGTTTTCGAGCAGCTCGATATCGGGCGAGCGGGTCCGTTCATCCATGACCATGTCGCCCAGCGTCCAGCCGGCATCGGTTTGCTCCGTCTGGGGCGTGGCGTTGTAAACCTGGATCGCCTTCTTGATGATCGGCAGTTTGCGGCGCGGAAGGCCGAGCAGCCGGGCGACCTCTTCCGGTGTCGGGTTCCGCATCAGCTCGTCGGCCAGCCGAACGCTGGCCCGCCGCCACTTCGAGAGCAGTTCGACCATGTAAGCCGGAATGCGAATCGTCTTGGAGCAGTTGATCAGCGCCCGCTTGATCGACTGCTTGATCCAGTAGCTGGCGTAAGTGCTGAAGCGGGTGCCCACAAGCGGATCAAAGCCCTCGACCGCGCGGAGCAGCCCGAGGTTGCCCTCCTCGATCAGGTCCTGCAGGCCGAGCCCTTTGCTGGTGTAACCCCGGGCGATGTTGACGACCAGCCGCAGATTGGCCCGGACCATGTGGTCGCGGGCGTGGGCATCGCCCTGGCCGATCCGGGTCGCCAGCTCTTTTTCCTCGACCGCCGACAGCAGCGGCGTCTCATTGATCTCGCGGAGGTAGATTTCCAGCGGAGTCTGGACAGTTGCCCCGGCCACGGCCGACTTGGATCGCCGGGCCGCACGGGCCAGTTCCTGCCGGTCGAAGTCCTGGTCCTGGAAACCCGGGTCGTCCTGGCTCATGGGGCGGCTTTCTGCGAACTGAAACGGCTTGGCAGTGCGATGACAGGAGTGCTATCGTCGACCCCGCGTGGGAGTCTGCAGGTCCGGCAAACCTTGCCGGTCTGCACCGTTTGCTCCGAAGTTCCCGGTTGTGCCGGCGTTCCTGCAGACCTGCGTGGTGCATAGCTCTGCTTTGCGTTTCATGGCGCATAGCTCTGCTTTGCGGTCCCAGCGATTCCTGATTCCCGTTGACGGCGGAGAAACGGCGGCATCGCAAAGCGGAGCTATGTGCCACGTGTCGACTGCCTTCGCGCATGAAAAAAGCGCCGGCGAGGCATCGTGCCTCATCGGCGCCTTGTGGCCTGGCCGGAGTTCCACTCCAGCCCGGCCGGTTCGCAGCGAAACCTGTCATCCCTGACCGTTTTGCTTTCGGCGGCCAAGTGTATTACTGTGGCGTTGAAAACACTTGAGCCGTCGAACGGGGCGAACATCGGAGGATGTTCGTTGGTGGTGTGAGGCGGTGCCCGAAAACAATTGCGCGGACTGACAAAGCGGAGCTGTGTCACCACGTTTGGGCTGGTTGCAACTTAGTCGGCGGCTGTGAGACAATAAAGCCGCGAAATTTCCGCGATCCCGGCCGCTAGCATCCCCAAGCCATTGTCCAGCATCGAGTTACGAATGACGCCAGAAAACCGGAATTCCGGACCCGCCCACGATTCCACGACAGCTGATTGCCGCCAGCACCCTGGTTTTGGCCCAATTTTGCGGTGCTGTTTTCCAGCTTCCCGTTCAAAGGGTTGTGGACAACCTGTCGGTAGCGGTCGGAGAAAGGCCCGAGGCTTGATCGCCTTCGTCTGTACGAGCCTCTTTCCCGTCCTCTGTTCAGCCCAGGAACCATTCTTCCAGCCCAACGACCGGATCGCGATTGTCGGCAACACGCTGGCCGAACGGATGCAGTGGGATGGCTGGCTCGAGACCTTTCTGCATCTGCGGCACCCCGATCACAAGCTGGTGATCCGGAATTTCGGTTTCTCCGGCGACGAAGTCGGCGTCCGATTGCGAAGCAAGGGGTTCGGCTCGATGGACGAGCACCTGACCCGCTTCAAAGCCGATGTGGTCCTGCTCTTTTTCGGTTTCAACGAGTCCTTCAAAGGTCCCGATCAGGCCGACGAATTCCAGGCTGAGTACACAGCCGAAGTCCGCCGGATGCTGGAGCAAAAGTACAACGGCGAATCACCTCCACGAATCGCGATCGTTTCGCCAGTTGCGCCAGAAGTCCGTGCGAGTCCGGTCGAAGCAGGCAGTGCACGTTTGAATGAACAGCTCGTGCCCTACGTCGACGCTTGCCGAAGTGTTGCGGCGCTGACGGGCTGCCAGTGGATCGATCTGTTTGGCGAATCGAAGAGCGCCGACCTTCCGCTGACGATCAACGGCATCCATTTGAATGAAAACGGCAACGAGTTCGTCGCATATTCCCTGGTGAACAGCGTATGCGGCCCCGGGCCGGCAGGCGAACCCAACCATCGCGAGCTGATTCGCGCCGCAGTTCGCGACCTGAACTGGCACTGGTTCCACTGTTACCGGACAACCGACGGCTTTTCCATCTTCGGCGACCGGGGCGAACTGCAGTTCACCGACGGACAGACCAACCGCGAAGTCCTGACGCGCGAACTGGAGATCCTTTCCGCCATGGCGGATGCGCGCGATCCGGTCGTCTGGGCCGCGGTTCGGGGGCAAAAGATCGAACCGGATGAGTCGGCGCTGCCTCAGCCCATCCCGGTCATTACCAACATTCCCGGCGAGCTGCCCCGCGGCGAACACCGTTTTCTCGATCCCGCGGAAGCGATAGGCAAGATGAAACCACTGGAGGGCTTCGAGGTCCAGCTGTTCGCTTCCGAACAGGACTTTCCGGAACTCGTGAATCCGGTCCAGATGTCGTTCGACACCCGCGGCCGGCTCTGGGTCGCCGTCTGGCCCGGCTATCCGCACTGGCAGCCGGGAACGGAAATGAATGACAAGCTGCTGATTCTGGAAGACACCAACGGCGACGGGCGGGCGGACAAAAGTACGACGTTCGCCGATGGACTGGACAATCCAACCGGGTTTGAGTTTTTCGGCAGTGGTGTCGTCGTGGCAGCTCAGCCGGATATTGTGCTCCTCACTGACGACGACAACGACGACCGGGCTGATACCCGGCAGCGAATACTGCACGGCATCGATTCCGCCGACACCCATCACGCGATCAACTCGTTCGTCCTCGGGCCGGACGGCGCCTTGTACTTCCAGGAAGGCACCTTCCACCACACCCAGATCGAGACGCCGTGGGGCCCCGTCCGCTCGGCCAATGCGGCGAGTTACCGGTTCGAGCCTGCAACCTGGCGATTGTCGGTTTACACGCCCTATCCCTATGCCAATCCGCACGGGCACGTTTTTGACGAATGGGGGCAGGACATCCTGACCGACGGGACGGGCAGCGAGCCTTACGATGCGGCGATCATCAGCGGGCACCTTGACCACCCGGCCAAGCACCGCGGTGCTCCGCGGGTCTACGCGCCGCGAACCCGCCCCTGCCCTGCCACCGAATTCGTTTCCAGCCGCAATTTTCCGCCCGAAATGAACGGCGAGTACCTGGTGGCGAATGTGATCGGAGACCTCGGCATCCTGCGCTACCGCATCAGCGAAAAAGGTTCGACGATCAAGGGCGAAGAACTTGAGCCGCTGCTTCTTTCCTCCGACCCGAATTTCCGACCCGTCGACCTCGAGTTTGCGCCCGACGGCAGCCTCTACTTCCTCGACTGGCAGAACCCGATCATCGGCCACATGCAGCACAACCTCCGCGACCCCAGCCGTGACCGGACGCATGGCCGGGTTTATCGTGTCGTTCGATCTGGCAATAGCCTTGTCGCTCCACGTCCTGAGGCGGAGCTGTCGATCAAGGAGCTGGTGGACCGGCTGCTCGACCCGGCGAGCCTGAATCGCGACCTGTATCGGGTGCGGATTGCACTCACGTCGTATCCCGACTACGAAATTGTGCCGGAGCTGGAAGCGCGGCTGGCGGAAGATGCGGCTGCAAACGAACGCCAGTCCCTTTTGTTGCTTTGGCTTTCGCAGCAGCTGCAACGGATCGATTGGCCGCTGGTCGAGCGACTCTGCGGAGCCAAAGACCCCCGCGTACGCGTTGCGGCCGTTCGCGTCCTGACCGACTGGATTGGTCGGGAAGAGCCAGCAGGAACGAGCCGTCGGTTGCTGGTTCAGGTGGCAGGCGATAAACATCCTCGTGTCCGGCTGATGGCGGCGCGGGGAGCCAGTTTTCTGCCAGGCGACGAAGGCCTCCAAGTGATTGCCTGTGTGGCGGCAGGTTCGCGCGACGAAGCGATCGACTATGTGCTTGAGGAATCACTGCGAGCGATGCCGCGTGACTGGAAAGAACGGCTGGAAAGCATGCCATGGGTGGCTGGGTTGCCGGCCGCGGGCCAGGAGTTCCTGTTTGAACGACTTTCGGGCACTGAGCTGGCCCGCCTGCCGCTGACAGACGGTCTGGCCCGGCACCTGTTGTTGCGGCAAGGCATCCTGCCCGAAGCCCGGTCCGCTGCGATCCGGCATGTTGCGACCGTTGAAGGTTGCCGCCCTGCCGAAGTCATCGTCCGGACGCTCGCCGACCCGGCCGCGATGGAGACTGCCAGCCGCAGTGTCACGGGTGAACTGGCAATGCAGCTGGCAGGCCAACCAGCCGAAGATCTCGCGGCCGTGCGCGAAAGCTTGCAAAGACTGGCTCTGGAAAGTGAATCGCCGGCCCTGCGCCGGACCGGAATGCTGGGCTTGATTCAGGCCGATGGCGGCGTCGAGCCGGTCTTTGACAAGGTCCGCCATGATTCGCGGCGGCTCGAGTCGCTGGCCGGTGTCCTGGAAGTTCTGACCGACACGCGGCTGCAACAGCAGCTGTTTGACCGGCTCGCCGAAACCCTGAAAACGCCTTCACCTGACTTGCGAGCGGCGCTCGATGATCCAGCGCGGGCTTTGGCCACCGCGGTCCGGATTACGTTGCCGGGCGAAAACCGGATCCTGACCCTGGCCGAGGTCGAACTCTTTAACAGCTCCGGAAACATTGCGGGCCGGGGAGTGACAACTCAAAGCAGCACGGCTTTCGCTGGCGTCGCGAGCCGCGCCATCGACGGTAATACGAGCGGTGCATACGGCGACGGAGGCCAGACTCACACCGTTGAAACGACATCCAGCCCGTGGTGGCAGGTCCAACTGGCTGAGCCGGCGGAAATCGAGCGGATCGTGGTCTGGAACCGGACCGAGGATGACTTCGCCCGCCGGCTGGACGGATTCATGTTGGAAGTTCTGGGTGCCGGCGGCGAGACGCTGTTCGTTCAGCGCGACCTGTCCGGCCCGGATGGAAAAGTCGAACTGCCGGTCGATTGTTTTTCACGTGAACGCAAGTTGCGAAGGGCCTTGCTGGAGGGGCTGAGCCAGGTTCGCAGCCGCGAGGCTGTGGCATTTGCACTGTTGCGGGATGAGTTTCTGGGTGGTGAGGAAACGGCGGTGGCCGCGCGGGGCCTGTTGCGAACCCGGCGTGAAGCTTGGCCAGCCGACGCCGCACGCCCGATCGCCGAACGGGTGTTGGCCCTCGTCTCAGGCCTGTCCGACACCGAGAAGGAAAGCGACTGGGTCGGCCCGCTGGTCGAAACCGGTCAGGTGGCCGTCTCGCTCCTGCCGGAAGCTGAACGCGGGGAACTGGCCAAGCGGCTTTCGCGCGAGACGATTCCGGTTCTTACGGTCGGAACGCGACCGCACCGGATGGAGTACGACCGGACCTTGATCGCCTGTGAACCGGGCCGGCGGATCGTTCTGACGCTTGAGAACACGGACGAGATGCCGCACAACCTCGTGCTGGTTCAGCCCGGACAGCTGGAGACGCTCGGGATCCTGGCCGAACGGGAATCGGTGTTACCCGAAGCACAGAAGCGGGGCTATGTCCCGCAGTCGGAAAACATCATTGCGGCGACGAAGCTGATTCAGCCGGGCGACAGCGGCCGGCTGAGCTTGACTGCGCCAACTGTTCCTGGCGTTTACCCCTTCGTCTGTACCTACCCGGGCCATTGGCGGCGGATGACCGGGGCGCTTTATGTCGTGCCCGATCCGGCGGCATTTCTGGCCAAGCCCGAGGAATACTGCGAATCGGTGGGGATCCGGATCGAGGATGAATTGCTGCGGCAACACGCCAGCCGCGTGGAGTGGAAAGTGGACGATTTTGCAGCCGATCTGACCGTCGAACCAGGCGAGATCACGCCGGCTGGACTGGCAGGGCGGGACTTCGACCGTGGCCGCAGCCTGTTTCGCACGGCAAGCTGCGCATCGTGCCACAAGTTGCAGGGCGACGGGTTCGAACTGGGGCCCGATCTGGCCAGGCTTGACCCGGCCTGGACACCGGCCGAGATGATGAAACACCTCCTTGTTCCATCGGAAAAGATCGACGACAAATACCGCACGCATATCCTGCTGCTGGCTACGGGCCAAACTGTCAACGGCATCGTGACGGGCGAGGATGACGCAGCCGTCACGTTGACCGACAACCCGTTGCAGGCGACCGCGACACGGGTCATCCCCCAGGATGAGATTGACGACCGCTCGGTTTCACCCGTCTCGATGATGCCGCTTGGATTGCTCGATACGCTGGGCCGGGGAGATGTGCTCGACCTGTTCGCCTATTTGCTGGCCAAGGGCGATCCGGAGCATCCGCTGTTCCAACCCGCCCGGTGATTCCGGCGCAACATGGTCGGACCGGAGGTGAGCGGCTACCGGTTTTGTGAGCCGTTGGCGCTAGCCACGGGTTCCGCCCTTTGCGGTCCACCCGACGCAAGCGCGTTCGGCTCGCTGGCAGACTCTCTTCTGCCGTTCGCCTAACCGGGCGAATTCCGAATTTGCCGGTTTTTCCACCCCATGGGAATCCAGGCAAAGTTTGCTGGCGACTGGCCGATAATGGCTCAAAGCCCGATCACCGGCAACCATCTGTTGGGGACGCACGACCACGCCAAAGGAATGGCGAATCGGGTACGAAAAAGGGCCCCATCCGTGGCCAATGCCGCTCAACCGCTTGTCCTTGTCATCGATCCCGACCCGGTCACCCTGCTCGGCACCGCGGCCACGCTCCACGGCCGCGGTTTCGAGGTCCATTGTTCCCAGGCCCCGGAAGCGGCATTCAAAGCCGCCCGCCAGCTGCCGCTCGACCTGATCATCATCGACGTCGATGTCGAGGGAAGCAGCGGCATTGAAATCGTCAGCGCAATTCATGAACTGCCCGAGCGCGGCGACGTGCCGGCCATGTTTATTTCCGCGGCCCAGATGCCCGACGTGATCAGCCGGCGGTTCCGCAACGGTTCGGCCTTCTTTCTGCGCCGGCCCTTCGATCCGGCACTGTTTCTCGACCTTGTGGAAAAGGCTCTCTGGATGCCGCACCTGGTCAAGACCCACATCAACCGGCCGCACATTTCAATCGGTGCCATCGCGGGATTCAACACCGCGTTGGCCGCGACCGCAACCCGCTCGCATTGACGACGGCCCGGCGAGTCGAAAAAAGGGGTGCCAAACGCTAGACTGCTGTCCGCGGAGTGTCGTCTCTGGCCGCCGCGTTGACAGCGGGGCCGAACTGATTCGCGCATAGTGGTGATCGCGGAATGATTGAAGGGTTTGAACACTTTGTCCGCCGGCAGGTGCCGCTGGCCAGTTACACGTCGTTGCGGCTTGGCGGCGCGGCAGAATACTTCGCCGAGCCGACCAGCGAAGACGAACTGGTGCAGCTGGTCCGGCGGTTCGCCGGGCGGGACTTGCCCGTCCGTGTGATCGGAGGCGGAAGCAACTTGCTGGTCCGCGACGAGGGCGTCAGCGGACTGGTTGTCCACCTCGGTGCGCCGGCGTTTTGTGACCTGAACGTCGATGGGCACGGCATCACGGCCGGCGGCGGCGTACGCGTGTCGCATTTTGTCTCGGCGGCGGTTCGCGAGGGATTCGCAGGCCCGGAACAACTCACGGGAATTCCCGGCACCGTCGGAGGTGCGCTCCATTGCAACAGTGGAGCAGGCGGATTCGACCTCGGCTCGTGGGTCGAGCGGGTCGTGGCGATTACCCGCCGGGGCGAGCGGGTCGAGCGGAAAAAAGAGGCGATGACCTTTTCCTACCGCTCCAGCAGCCTTAATGAGCTGGCCATCCTCTCGGCCACTTTCCAGTTCCAGCGGGAAAGTCCCGAGGCGCTCACTCGTGAAATGCAGAAAACCTGGATCGTTCGCTCCTCGCGCCAGCCTCCGCTGGGGGACCGCTGTGCCTGGATGTTCTGCGACCATGCCGGCGAGCCCGTGGCGAGGCTGATCGAGCGGGCAGGGTTGAACGGTACGAAGTCCGGCAATGTCGAATGCTCAGGCCGCGACAGCAGTTTCGTTGTGGCACACGACGGGGCAACCAGCGCCGATGTCCTGCGACTGCTGGACCTGGTCCGCAACCAGGTGCTGGAAAAGCTGGGAATCGACCTGAACCCGGCAATCGAAGTCTGGTAGTGGGCCAGGCTTCCAGCCTGTCATCTGGCGACGAAACCAAAAGGAATCCTGTCCGCAGATTTCACAGATTGCGCAGATTTTGGGGACCGTCAACTGGCGTCGGGTGGGTCGAGTCTTCGAGACCCACCGCTGGCAATCCCGAGTTCAGCCTGGGAGTCTGCCATCTCTGCGCGTGGGATAGGCTTCCAGCCTGTCATCTGGCGACGAAACCAAAAGGAATCCTGTCCGCAGATTTCACAGATTGCGCAGATTTTGGGGACCGTCAACTGGCGTCGGGTGGGTCG
>JANOFL010000219.1:0-23837 GCA_031405895.1 Planctomycetota bacterium | reverse complement strand
GGACGCATCACACGGAGGGCTGACGCCCTGCCGCTCGCCAAACCCTTCGATTACGAGTACGAGTACCGTCCTTGGCGGGACTGAGTACGAGGTCGAGGTCGGTCTAACCCAGGGGCTGGTGCCATGGGCTCAATATTCTTGATGCCTTGCCTTCCATGAAACTCATCGTTGGGCTGGGAAATCCGGGGCGGAAGTACGAGAACACCCGCCACAATCTGGGTTTCGCCTGTCTGGAGGCGGTTGCCAGATCGGTAGGGGCCGGGTCGGGGACCGGGAAATTCGACGCCGATTTGCAGGACGTCGTCTGGGGCGAGGAACGGCTGTTGCTGGTGCGGCCGCTGACCTTCATGAACCTGAGCGGCCAGGCGGTTCGGCGGTTTGTCGATTTTTACCGCCTCCCGCTTTCGCAATTGCTCGTGATATGCGATGATCTTGCGCTTCCGGTCGGCACCATCCGGCTCCGCGCCACCGGGTCGTCGGGAGGGCAAAAAGGCCTCCAGAATATTTGCGACGTCCTGGGTTCAATCGACATACCCCGGTTGCGGCTTGGAATCGGTGCGGCCCCGCCGGAGTGGGATGCGGCTGATTATGTGCTGGCCCGGGTCCCGGCAGGCGAACGCGAAATACTCGATCAGGCCGTTCAGGCTGGCTGCGAAGCCGCGCTGTATTGGGCCGGACAGGGAATCAGCGCCGCGATGAACCGGTTCAACCGGAACCCGGCTTCCGAAAAAAAACCACCCGACGATGCGGCTTGACCGCGAACCAGTCCGAACACCGAACAAGCGGAGACTTGACGTTGGCTGCGACCGTTTACGAAACCATGTTCATCCTCAACGCGAACGCCTACGCGCGCAACCCTGGCGGCGCGGCGGACACCATTCGCGACATGGTCACCAATGTCGGCGGCAAGGTGCTTGCCAGCCGTCTCTGGAACGAGCAAAAACTCGCCTACGCGGTCAAGGGCCAGCGGAAGGGCGTTTACTGGCTGACCTATTTCCAGGCCGAAAGCACTTCGATGCCGAAGTTCAATCGCGCCTGCCAGCTTCAGGACATGATCCTGCGACACCTCTCGGTCCGCATCGACCCGCGACTGGCCGACACGCTGGTCGCGGTCGCGCGGGGCGAAAAGACACTTCCGGTTCCCGACATCGACAAGATCGAAAAGGAAAAGGCCGCGGCCCGCGAGGCCATGCCGATTGGCGAGGAAGCCGAATAGGGATTCCATCCGGCTGGATGGCCCGGAACCGGATCAGGGAGCGAAACTGCGCGGCGGTCTGCCTGTAACTGCTTCCCGGACCCCCACAAGGAAACCTGCAATGGCGAACTTCAACCGCGTCATCCTGATGGGCAACGTCACCCGTGACATCGAGTTGAAATACACCGGCAATCAGCTTGCCGTGACCGAAATGGGCCTGGCCGTCCATGACCGGGTCAAACGAAATGAAGAGTGGGTCGATGATACGACCTTTGTCGACGTGACGCTCTGGGGGCGGACGGCCGAGGTTGCCGCCCAATACCTGAGCAAGGGTTCGCCGGTTTTCGTCGAAGGCCGGCTGAAGTTCGACACTTGGGAAAAAGACGGACAGAAGCGGTCGAAACTGCGGGTGGTCGGCGAGCGGATCCAGTTGCTCACCCGGCGCGAAGGTGGCGGTGCCCGGAGCGGAAGCCCATCGGCCGTCAACGAACGGCACGACGACGTGGAACACGCCTCGTCGTCGGCCGATTACGCCGGTCCGCCATCCGACGACGTGCCGTTTTAGATCCGACAACCATTGGTAAATTGCAGTCTGCAGCGCATTGCCAGCCCGCAGCGCAAGCAAGGGAAACACCCTGTTGGAATTCCGGAATCAAGAAATCTGAGTGCTCGCCGGTCCAGACTGGGCCGCAAGCTACAACTGCCGAACGGAGATCAGGAATCATGACCGCACCCAGCTCACCCCGCACCCGTCGCCGGCTGCTCAAGCCTCTTCGGCGGCTGCCGAAAGGCCCCCATGGCGGCATTGAAATGCTGCTGATCCAGTCCGTCGACGGACTGGGCAAACAGGGTGATGTCGTCGAAGTCCGCCCTGGCTTCGCCAACAACTATCTCCTCCCCCAGGGGATGGCTACCGTCGCCAGCCCGCATCACAAGCGGATGGTGGACAAGCACAAAGCCAAACTTGCGTCGATCGAACAGGCCCGGCTCAAAGGCCTCCGCGATCTTGCCGACCTGATCGGCAAACAGAGCATCACGATCGAGGCCAATGCCAACGACGAAGGCCACCTCTACGGCAGCGTCACGGCCTCCGAAATCAATGCCGCCCTGCGGGCCAACGACATCCATGTCAGCAACGACCAGATCCGGATGGAAGGCGTGCTCAAGGAGCTGGGCCTCTACACGATCAAAATCCACCTCCACAACGAGATCGAATCCGATCTCAAGGTCTGGGTCGTGCCGACCGTCAGCGAAGGCGTCAAGAACTGACCGGTTTTCCCGGACTGGAATCCTGTGGTGCGTTTCGCGCTGGGTGCGCGGAACGCACCTTTTGCATTGGTTCTCACGGAAAGTTGCTGGCCGGCACTTCTTCGCTCCCGGTTGCGTTGTCCGGCCGCGCCCATCCGGTATCATCAGTGAGCAACCGGGGCTGCGTTTCGCATTGGGCAGGCGGCAGTTCAGGACATCCCGATCGTAACCCGACGCGTAAGCAAGGCGGGCCGGCGGATTTCCTTGCTTACGCGGCGGGTTACGGGTAGTGGTGTCCCTGCCGCCTGCCTTGCCGCATCGACTCGCTGTTGGACACGGATCGGCAGGATTGGGCCGGCATCGCTGGCCGGAAGGAGCTGTTTGCATGGCGATTTCGGAACCGGTTCGCAAGAAACCACGCCCTGTCCGTCCCTCTTCCGGTTCCCTCGCTGCCGCCCGTGAACAGCCGTTCAACGCCGAGGCCGAAGTTGGCGTTCTGGGCAGCCTGCTGTTGATGCCGGAACTGGCCGACGACCTGATCGGCGAGCTCAAGCCGGAGGACTTTTTCGACCCGGCCCACCAGATGCTTTGCCGGCAGGTTTTTGCCATGCACGGCGCGGGCGAAAAGATCGACCTGACGCTGCTCCATGAACGACTCCGGTCAGCGGGCGAACTGGAACTCGTCGGCGGCCAGGCCGGACTGGCCCGAATCTTTACGGCTGTACCGGTCCCGGCTCACGCGAAATACTACTCCGGGATTGTTCGCGAAAAATCGCTCCTGCGGCAGATCATCCAGGTTTGCCACGAAATCTCGGTCCGGGCCTTCGAACCGGGCGAGGCGGCCGGCGACCTGCTCAACGCCGCCGAGGAAAAAGTCTTCGGCATTCGCGAAAAACGGCACACGGCCCAGCTGCAGGTGCTGGAGGAAACACTGCATCAGGCGGTCGAGAGGCTGGAAGCCCGCGCCCGCGGCGAATCGCTGTCGGGGACCGTCGAATCAGGCTTCAAGGACCTCGATGGCCTGACGGGCGGGATGCACGCCTCGGAACTGGTGATCATCGCCGCCCGGCCAAGCATGGGCAAAACGGCATTCGCGCTCAACATTGCCGAAAACGTGGTTCTCCAGTCGCGGCGGCCCGTGCTTTTTGCCAGCCTCGAAATGGCGGCCATCGAACTGACCGAACGGCTGCTCTGCTCGGTCGCCAAGGTCAACGGCAGCCGCTTGCGGACCGGGACACTCGCCAAGGAAGACCAGCGGAAACTGGTCAGCGTCGCCGGTCAGATCGCATCGGCACCGCTCTACATCGACGACTCGCACAGCCAGACCATCGCGGAGATCGCGGCGGCCGCCCGCCGTGTCAAGCGAACCCGCAACGACCTGGCGATGGTGATCGTGGATTACCTTCAGCTGATCGAGCCCGACAACATGGGCGATTCGCGCCAGGAGCAGGTCGCCCGAATCGCCCGCCGGCTCAAGGGCCTGGCGAAGGAACTCAAGGTCCCTGTCGTCTGCCTCGCCCAGCTCAACCGCCAGGCCGAAGATACCCGCGACCATCGCCCGCGGCTGAGCCACCTGCGCGAGTCCGGGGCCATCGAGCAGGACGCCGACGTGGTCATGTTTGTCCATCGGGCCGACTATTACAAAAACGCCGACGACAATTCGGACGACAACCGCGGCAAGGCGACCATGATCGTGGCCAAACAGCGAAACGGCCCGATCGACGATATCGAACTGGTCTGGCGGCAGGAGTACACCCGCTTTGAGGACCGCGCTCCGGAGCGGTTCGGCGAATTCGACCAGTACCCGCAACGCGATTTCCAGCCCTGAGCGGGTGCCACCAGCCATGAGTGACCGGCGGACGACGGAGCTGGTGGTCCTCGACCAGATCGAGCCTTGCCCTTACCTGCCCGAACGGATGGCCCGGATGCCCTTGCGGACCGCCGTGGGCCAGCGCGACCCGGTCGCGACCGACGTCTACCTGCAGTGCGGTTATCGTCGCGCGGGCGAGTTTGTCTACCAGACCGAATGCCCTTCCTGCCAGGCCTGTGAGGCAATCCGGATTCCGGTGACCGGGTTTCGCTGGAGCGAAAGCTTCCGCCGGATTCTCCGCCGCGGCGACCGCCGCTATCGACAGCACGTCGGCCCGCTGGTGGCATCCAGCGAGCGCGTCGCGCTCTTCAACCGCCATCGTGGCCAGCGCGGATTGCAGCGCAACGACAGCGAGATCGACCTGGAAGACTATCACTGGGGCTTTGTCCGCAGCTGTTTCCGTTCCTTCGAACTGGCCTGGTACGGCGAAGACCAGCTGGTCGCGCTCGCGATCTGCGACCAGGGGCACAAGGCTCTTTCCGCAGTCTACACCTTCTATGACCCCGACCTCCGCGGCGATAGCCTGGGGACTTTCGCCATTCTGAAACAGCTCCAGCTCTGTGCAGAACGCCAACTCGACTGGCTCTATCTCGGCTACTACGTCGCCGAATGCCCGCACATGAACTACAAAATCCGCTTCCTCGACCATGAGCGGCTGATCGACGGCCAGTGGCGGCGGTTCGGGCCGGATGATATTGCCTGGCCGCCATCCTGACGAGGCTTTTGCCGGGGCGGGGAGTGGAATGTCAAAAATGAGCCTGAGGCGCTAGCCGATTCCCTTGTGCGTGAATCAATGGTGGAATCAGCGTTCTCGGCTGGCGCCTCAGGCTCACAAGAATTCGCCGTTTGGTCGGTCCAGCCGGGGGTAAGGGCCGAGGCTGGAACTGCGCCGGCACACGTTTCGTCACACAAGCCTCAGATCGACTCGACGGAAGTCCGGCGCGAACCGACAATTGAAGGAGGCCAAACGGGGCAGCCGGCCGGCAGACAGATCATTCCAGCGGTTTTCGGACAATGACCAGCACGGCGGGCAGCTTGCGACCGGTGATCACGGTCCAACAGCACATTCTTACCCAACAGCGCCGGTTCCCGGGCGCTACGGGCGAGTTTTCGTTCCTGCTCAGCGCCATCACGCTGGCGACCAAGCGGATTCAGGCCCAGGTCCGCCGCGCCGGGCTGGTTGACATCATCGGTTCGGCCGATTGCGAAAACGTCCAGGGCGAGATGCAGCAGAAGCTGGATGTCTACGCCAACGAAGCGATGTACCAGAGCCTGGCCTCGCGCGAATCGGTCGGCGTGCTCGCTTCGGAGGAAAACGAGCAGCCAACAGTGACCCCGCATCTCAATTCGGCGGCCAAGTACGCGGTGGTTTTCGACCCGCTCGACGGCTCGTCCAACATTGACGTCAATGTCAGCGTCGGGACGACGTTCTCGATCCTCCGCCGGCCGCGGTCAGGCGATACATCGGTCCCCGAAAACTGGCTGCTGCAACCCGGCAAGGAGCAGATCGCGGCGGGCTATGTCGTCTACGGTTCGTCCACGGTTCTGGTCTACACCGTCGGCGACGGCGTGCATGGCTTCACCCTCGACCCGTCGATCGGGGCCTATGTCCTCAGCCACGAAAACATCCGGATGCCGGAACAGGGAGTTTATTACTCCTGCAATGAGGCCTACCGCGACACCTTCCCGGACGCCTACAACGTCTACATCGAGCAACTGCGGAACGGCCATGCCGGCCCGCGGTACGGAACCCGCTACATCGGTTCGATGGTCGCCGATTTTCACCGCACCCTGCTCAAAGGTGGTGTGTTCCTCTATCCGCCGACCAACACCCACCCCAACGGCAAGCTGCGGGTGCTTTACGAAGCCAACCCGATCGCAATGATCGCTGAAGCCGCCGGCGGGGGAGCTTCCAACGGCCGGATCCGGATGCTGGATGAACACCCGGTCAAGGTCCACCAGCGAACGCCGCTGATCGTCGGCGGGCTGCATGAAATGGAAGTCTTTGCCCGTTGTTGCAACGCGACGTTCCGGTAGCGGCACGGCGCAAGCCGTTCGGCTGCGGAGGAACAGGCACCGCGAAGTTCTGCGAGCTTGAGCATTGGGAATCGCCCCAACCATGTTCGCTCTGGATGGAGCCAGCTGCACCGATCAGGTGGCTTCCCGACGCGATCGTCTCCTGGGCACCCTTTGGTTTTCAACGCGCGGGCCGGAGGACTTTTGCCCTTCCGCTAAAGTTGGAACGAAACCATGAACCGCTCCCTCGCCATGCAACTCCTGCTCGAATGCCGGGGCGATGAGGTCTGGTCGCCGGAACTGTGCCTGGAACGGGGAATTCCGGAAGAGTGGATCACGGAACTGGCTGACAGCCATGAATCCGGCTTTCGTTTTCGGGCCCAGGAGCTTTGGACCGACGAGGGGCTGGTCAACCAGTATCATGGCGTGGCCGATGTCCGGCTGGCCGCCAGGCTGGCCCGTGAACTCGGCATTCACGTTGACCAGATCGCGGTCTTGGCCCTCAGTCCGCGCGACCTCGTGCGGCGGTTGCAGGCCGAGCTGGATGAAGTCGAATAGTTTGGCGAAGCCGAACCGGTCAATACCAGCCCGCAGCGCAAGCAAGGACTTTCAGGCTTGCCGGTTTCCCGTCCGCAGGTTTGAAACGAAGTCAGGTCTGCAACTGTTGGAAGGAAACCAGATCCCATGCCCGTCCGCGTTTGTCGTTGGGGAATCCTTGGCTCGGCGACTATCGCCCGAAAATTCTGGCAATCGGTGCGGCTGGCCGACAACGCCCACCTGATGGCCGTGGCCAGTCGCGATGTCGCCAAAGCCCGCCAGTTCGCCAGCGACTGCCAATCCCGCTTTCCCGTCCATCCCGAACCGGTTGCGGTCGGCGGTTACCGGGAACTGCTCGAACGGGCCGACATTGACGCGGTCTACATTCCGTTGCCGACGGGAGTCCGTCAGGAGTGGGTCGAGGCGGCTGCCAAACTGGGCAAGCATGTGCTTTGCGAAAAGCCGTGCGGGTTGTCGCTCGGTGCGCTCCGCCAGATGACGGACTGTTGTGCGCAGGCCGGGGTCCAGTTCATGGACAACGTGATGTTCATGCACAGCCGCCGGCTGCAGGCGGTCCTTGACGCGATCCACGACCGCGAGTCGTTTGGCGACCTCCGCCGGATTGCGACACAGTTCAGTTTTCCTGCCCCCGACGAGTTTTTTCGCGGCAACATCCGGTCGCAGAACAGCCTCGAACCATGGGGGGCCCTGGGCGATCTCGGCTGGTACAACATCCGGATCGCCTTGCTGGCGATGGAAAATGAAATGCCAGTCAAGGTCTCGGGTCGGGCATGGTCGGGAGGTCGGGAGCCTTCAGCTCCGGATTCGCCTACCACCGAGTTTTCCGGCGAGCTGCATTTTTCCAGCGACGTCACGGCCAGTCTCTATTGCAGTTTTGTCGCGACCAACCAGCAGTGGGTCCACTTCACGGGCACTCGCGGCAGTCTGCGCGTCGACGACTTCGCGCTGGGGGCTTTTGGCAGCCGCTGCAGCTGGACGACCGACCAGCCCGACTTCAACCGCTCGGGCTGGGACTTCAACTATGAGCGGCGGCCCGAGCGGCACTTCGTCGACGAGTACAGCAACAGCCACGAGAGTGGCCAGGAAGTCCAGCTGGTCCGCAACTTCTCCAACCTCGTTCTTTCTGGCCGCCCCGACCCGGCCTGGCCGCGCCACGCGCTCCGGACGCAGGCTGTGATGGAAGCGCTGATGGAATCAGCCAGGCAGAGCGGAGTGCCAGTCAAACTCCGGGACCAATTCGGCATCGATGCGTGATCTGGGAAAAAGGTGGAAAAAGGTGACAGCCACCAAATCTGGGCGGCTTGGAGCGGCTGGGGTGTTTCCTCGCTTGGCAGTAGCTGGGACTGCATAAGTGACCAAGGATATGGACGCAATGCAAATGGCTGCTCACCGGGTGAAATCACTGCATATGTCACCATTTGGTGACATATTCACCTAGGCCACAATTCGGCGTGTTCCAGTTCAAGCGTGACGGACCGGCAAGCAATCGGGCAGCTGGCCCGGTCCGCCGGCAGCTGTTCGAGGCCGCGATTTGCCTTCAGGCGTTGAGCGGCCGCACGTCCACAAACGCGTCGTAGAACCCGCTGCCACCACCCCAGTCGGTCGGTTCTTCCGATGTGAGTGTGTTGGCGGAACAAGGTCGGCCGGCGGCGTCGCCGAAGCCGCCGAATGGCATCCACGCGACACCTGCCCGGACCCGCTCCGAGACCCGGCACGTCGCGACCACGTCGCCCTGATGGTTTGAGACCCGGGCGAGTTCACCCTCACGCAGGCCGCGGCGACTGGCGTCTTCGGCACTCAACTCAACAAAGAGTGTTCCCTCCCGTTTCTTGTGCCGCTCCAGCTGGGAATAGCTGGCGTTCAGGAAGTGCAGCGTCTTGCCCGTGATCAGCTGCAATTGCTTGCCCGAGCCGCGACGGATTTCTCCCGCCGATGGCAGCGGATCGAGGCCGGCTTCCAGCAGCGTTTCCGAGTAAAGCTCCGCCTTGCCCGAGCGGGTCGGAAAACCGCCTTTCGCAAACGGACGCCAGTCGCGGTCGTGATTGAGTCGGGCAAAACCTTCCTCCATCAGGCGCTCGAAGGTGATTCCCTCCATCCACGAATGCCCGCTGGCCAGCGCGGTGCGGATCAGCGACTCGTCGCTCTCGAAGAGCCACGGCTCGGTCCGGCCCAGTGCCTTGGCCAGCCGCCGGAAAAATTCCGTGTTGCAGACCGCTTCCCCGCGCGGTGCGATCGCGGGGCGGTTGAGCGAAAGGTAATGGTGGCCCCAGGCGGGCACAATGTCGAGATGCTCGATCTGGCTGGTCGCCGGCAGGATGTAGTCTGCATAACGCGCGGACTCCGTTACGAACAGTTCGTGGACGACGGTGAACAGATCCTTGCGGAGCAGGCCCTCGACGATCCGCGGCTGATTGGGAACCGTCACGACCGGGTTACAGCTGTGCAGGCAGAGGCTGCGGATCGGCGGATCGAGCGTAGTCGAGCAAAGGTCGTTGCCCAGGTCGCGCATGTTGAGCGTCCGCACACCGGGCTGGTCTTTCTCCAGCATCAGGATCCCGCGATTGTTCAGCCGCGAGTACTGCAAGGCTCCCGTGGACCGGGATAGTCCACCACCACGATGCCGCCACGCGCCGGTCAGGACAGGAAGGCAGGCCATCGTGCGGAACATCATCGCCCCGTTGCGATGATGCTCGATGCCAATCAGTGGCCGAAGAAGCGAGGGTTTGGCCGTCGCGTATTCCCGCGCGAGCTGCTCGATGTCAGCTGCCGCCAGGCCGGTCACCTCTTCAACGGAGACCGGCGCGTACGCCTGAACCCGTTCTGTCAGCCGTTCGTAACCCACCGAATACTTCGAAACGTAATCGTGATCGACCAGATCGTCGCGGATGATGACGTGCATCATGGCAAGGGCCAATGCCCCATCGCTGGCCGGGCGAAGCGCGATGTGCCAGTCGGCTTGTTCCGCTGTCCGCGTGCGGATCGGGTCGATCACCACGAGCTTCGCGCCGCGGCGGCGGGCTTCGACAATCGTGGGCCAGAGATGGAGGTTGGTGACGATCGTGTTGGTGCCCCAGAGCACGATGAAACGGCTGTGGACCAGCTCTTCCGGATCAACGCCAAAGCCGCAGCCGTTGGTCGACGACAACCCGGTCCCGGCGACTTCACCGCAGATATTGCGTTCCAGCCTTGTGCAACCGAGCAGGCCAAACAGCCTGCGATCCAGCGAAGCCATCTGGATCAAACCCTGGTTGCCGGCATGGCTATAAGGCAGGATCGC
The DNA here is from genome assembly GCA_031405895.1 of Planctomycetota bacterium. Classification (GTDB taxonomy): domain Bacteria; phylum Planctomycetota; class Planctomycetia; order Pirellulales; family Pirellulaceae; genus BJ22. Next base: position 13,673 of record JANOFL010000219.1, on the reverse strand, counting down.
CTCGGCCCCCGACTCGGCCATGATCACCTGCCAGCGTTGGGCAATGCCGGCAAGCGCCTCGTCCCAGCTGGTCCGCTCGAAGCGGCCCTCACCCTTGGCCCCGACCCGCTTGAGCGGATGCAGGACCCGGTCGGGGTGATAGACCTTTTCGAGGTAGTGGTTGACCTTGGCACAAAGCGTGCCACGCGTAAACGGATGGTCGGGATTGCCCGAAAGCTTGTTGGCCTTGCCATCCTGGACTTCAACCTGCCATGAGCAGGTATCCGGGCAGTCGTGGCTGCAGGCTCCTTTGACAAGCGACAAGGTCCCGGTCACCGGCATCGATTCACCGCGCGGTTAGTTCGTTTTGGGCTTCGTGTTGAACGCCCAGTTTACCCAATCGCTGGACAGGCTTCCTGCCCGTCCTGCCAACGCTCAAGCCTGGATGGGAAATCTGGGCTGGCGATTGGCCCACGAGATCTGAGATTTGAGATCTGAGATTTGATACGCCAACGACAGGCTGGAAGCCTATCCCACGTCAAGAAGGCTGTTCTCCGTTGGCCACACCGGTCTTGCGGCGCATGATCCACTCGCGGTCGACCTGCTGGCCGACCTTGAAGCCGTACTCGCCGATCTTTTCGAATCCAAAGCTCTGGTAGAACCCGATCGCGCGGTGGTTCTCGCTGAAGACACTGACGTAGACTTCGTCGGCTCCCAGTTCGGCGAATTTCTGGTTGGCCCACGCCATCAGCCGTTTGCCGATCCCCCGGCCAGTCTGTTTTTCAAGCACATACAGCTGGCGCAACTCTTGAGCCGCGGGTGAAGGCGAGGGTGCCGGGACATAGACTTTGCCGACCTTGATGTAGCCGACCAGTTCGCCATCCAGTTCGGCGAGCTGAAAGTGCAGGCCAGGATCGGCCAGTTCGCCAAGGACGGCCGGGAGACTGTGGACCTGTTCGAGAAACGCGTGCAGGTCTTCGGCCGCGTAGGATGCGCCGAAGGTTTCGATAAAGGTGGTAGTTCCGAGCTCCGCGAGGGCTGCGGCGTTGTCGGCCGTCGGAGTAAACAGGCGGAGCTGGTCCACGTTGCTGGCTCTACCGCAACAGTTTGCCCGGTGGCAGAAAACCAGACGGTTTGGAAAAGGCCTGAGTACCGAACCTTGCCTGCGCGTTTTTAAGTTCCGCTTTTATACCAGCCCGCAGCGCAAGCAAGGGAAAAACAGCCCCCAGGCTGGCCCTTGCTCGCGCTGCGGGCTGGTATTTTCCGCGGGATAAACCACAGAGCGCAACTTCAAAGCTTGCGCTGCGGGTTTGGCTTCGCCGGATTCCGGCCAGGGACTCAACCTTCGCGCGGCTTGATTGCACCGGTCAGGCCAGAAAAGTCCGCACGGTCTTCGCCGTGCCAGAGCGGCTGGCCGAGCTGGATGCGGCGACGGAGGACTTCGATTTTTGCGTCCGAGCCAGCTGGAGCGTCGGTGGCCTCGAATTCATTGCTACCGTCGGGGAGATAGTCTTCGTCGTGACCGTAGCGGAGGATGAACTCGAAAACGTTGCCGACAAATCTGCGTGAACCAGACATGGAATGCACCTCGATTGCGGGATGGATTATCGGGATAACGGCCGGAGCCGTGGCTTGTGATCGGTCAGCCCTGCAGCACTGCTGAGCTGGAAGCAAGAGCCTTGATTCGTTTGGAGCAAAAATCCTTGGGAGTCAAACTGGCCGCTACCACTGCCGCGAACACCGCTGTTCCGCCGCTAGAGACGCCAGTTCCTTTGGGGGCATTATTCCCCCTTGGCTGGTGATGTCAATCTTTTTCCCAGCTTTCAGGTGCTCATTTCTGTCGCAGCCAACCCTTGCGCGGAACCCATACCGGTCGGGCAAAGCTTGCGGATTTCACGCCCCCCCCCGAGTAACTTCAAGGCCTGAAAGATTTCGATTGTTCCGATGGGTCACCTATCGCACCCACAAACAGGCGGTCGCGCTGACATACAACTCAGCGGCTCATTCAGCGGCTTTGCATCGACTGAAGGGCGGGGAAATTTCCATTGTGTTCACGCAAATGCCAGGTGTGGCTGCGCGAAACAGGTAGTCACGGCCGGATTCGCGTTGGCAACCATTTCCTCGTTCTTCCGGTAGCCATGTTGCCCGGCGGCTGTAAGCTGGTCGCGACGCCGGTTCAAAGCCGTGGCGACCAGGCTCCCGCCTTGTCGGGCCAGCGGGCAGCTGCAAGTAGTTCGCCACGTCGCCTTTTGCGTCAGGTACCGGTTACAGCCGTCGTTTTGGGCCAGTTCGCGGTGTTCCCTCAGTTTCCGCGCCAATCCAGACCCTGCCATGTCCGACGAACAAGCGAAACCAGCCCATGCCAGCTCGTTTCTGCGGTTACGGAATGTGCGGACCCATAACCTGCGCGGAATCGACCTCGATATCCCGCACGACCGCCTGACCGTGATCACGGGGCTGAGCGGAAGCGGCAAGAGTTCGCTGGCGATCGATACCATTTTCGCCGAGGGCCAGCGCCAGTACATCGAAACACTTTCGCCGGCTGCCCGGCAACTTGTTCACCACTTGCCGCGGGCCGAGGCCGATCTGATCGATGGGCTGCTGCCCGCCGTCCGGATCGACCAGCTGTCAACTCTGGCCGGGCCACGCAGTACGGTGGGGACTTTGGGTGGAATCCATGATTTTCTGCGTCTGCTTTTTGCCCGGGTAGGCACGCTCCATTGTCACGCCTGTGGCCAGCCCGTTCGCCAACAGTCGCCGGCCCGCATGGTCGCCTGGATCGCGGGCCTCCCCGAAGCCACGCGGATCATGCTCCTCGCGCCCATGGTCCGCGGCCGCAAAGGCGCCCATGCCGACGCGCTGGAACGCGTCCGCAAAGAGCGGCTCGTCCGGGTCCGGATCGACGGCCAGATTCACGACATCGACTCGGCCCCGGAACTCAATCCGCGTGTCGCTCACGACATCGAAGCCGTCACCGACCGGATCGTGGTCCGTCCCGGCAGTGAAAGCCGGATCGGCGAGTCCCTTCAACTCGCTCTCAACCTGTCGGGGGGCACCGCAAAAGTCGCCTGGCAGAATCCGGCCGACGGCGCAGTCTGGCAGGAACGGCTGTTCAGTTCGCGCCATGCCTGCCCGGACTGCGATATCAGTTACGGGCAAATCGAACCGTCGACGTTCAGTTTTAACAGTCCGCATGGAGCTTGCCCCGCATGTGACGGGATCGGCACACGGGAGCAGTTTCGGCGCGACGCAGTTATTCCCGATCGGGAAAAATCTTTTCAGGCCGGCGCGCTGGTGTTCTGGAACGAGTTGACGGTGGCCCAAAAGAGAACGTGGCTGGTCGCGCTGGAACCCATCGCCAAAGCGGCTGGCACGGGAACCGGTGAGCCGCTTTCGAGGCTCGACAAGCCAGGCTGGGAAAAGCTCTGGCGGGGAGACCATGCGGTCGCGGGATGGGCTGATCAAACGGCGAATTCCTGTGAGCCTGAGGCGCTAGCCGATTCCCTTGGGCGAGAGCCAACGGCGGAATCAGCCTTCCCGGCTAGCGCCTCAGGCTCATTTTTTGTCAGCCCGGCCGCCGGCGGCCTCGAACGACTGCTCGACAAGGCGTTGGCCACGGCGACGCGGCCGGGCTGGCTGGCCCGGCTGGAATCGCGCCGCGGAAGCAGCGCCTGTCCCGCCTGCCACGGCGCACGTCTGCGGCCTGAGTCGCTCGCAGTGAAGCTTGGCGGATTGAACATCGCCGAGCTGGGGGCAAAGCCGTTGGGAACCGTGGGCGCGTGGCTGGCGGCAGTCGAGGTGCCACCTGATCTGGAACCGGTCGCAAGGCCCGTGGTTGAACAGATCGCGACGCGACTCGGTTTCCTTTCGGAAGGCGGTCTTGGATACCTTTCGCTCGACCGGAGTTCGGGAACACTCAGCGGCGGGGAGTACCAGCGGGTACGGCTGGCGGCCGCCATCGGCAATGGGTTGACCAGTGTCTGTTTCGTGCTCGACGAACCATCGCTTGGCCTGCACCCTTCGGATACCCAGCGACTGATCGGCAGCCTGCAGCGGCTCCGTGAGCAGGGCAACACTGTGATCGTGGTCGAACACGACGCGGCGATCATGCGCGCGGCCGACTGGCTGGTCGACTTGGGGCCGGGTGCTGGGCGGCATGGCGGTTTGGTCATGGCGGCGGGCACGCCGGACGATGTCGCCCGCTGTGAGGCTTCGTCCACGGGGCGGCATTTGGCAAGGCATGGGAATTGCTTCCCATCGTTACGGGCGCCTGATCCTCGCAACTTTGCCGGCGCGGCTGCCAACGACTGGATTGAACTGCGGGGTGCGAGCGGCCGAAACCTGCGCGGGATCGATGCGCGATTTCCGCTGGGACGTCTGAGCTGCGTGACGGGAGTCAGCGGTTCGGGCAAGAGCACGCTGGTCCACGAGACACTGGTGGCGGCGATACAGCAACGTCTGGGCCTTCCGGGCCGATTGCCTGCTCCGTTCCAGTCGGTCAGCGGCGGCGAAATGTTGACCCGGGTCATCCTGGTCGACCAACGTCCGCCTGGCCGCAGCCGCCGTGGCTGTCCGGCGACCTGGTCGGGCGCGATGGACGATTTGCGGCGGCTATACGCGGGCACGCGCGAGGCCCGGCGGCTCGGCTTTGGTCCATCGCGATTCAGTTTCAACTCGCCCGAAGGCTGGTGTCCGGTTTGCCGCGGTCATGGCCAGCGCCGGATGCGGATGGGGTTTCTTCCCGACGTGGAAGTGGAGTGCCGGACTTGCGGCGGCTCGCGTTACAACCCGCAGTCGCTGCTTTGCCGCTTTCGCGGAATGACGATCGCCGAAGTGTTGCGGCTGGAAGTCGCCGCCGCGACCGCGACGTTTGGCGAAGTCCCCAGCCTGCATCGAAAACTGGCGGGCCTCGAGGCTATCGGTCTGGGCTATCTTCAGCTCGGCCAGCCGGCCTCAACACTTTCGGGCGGCGAATGTCAGCGGATCAAGCTGGCGGCCGAACTGGCGGACGGGGTTTCCGGGCCGGCACTCTATGTGCTTGACGAACCGACGACTGGCCTGCATTTCGACGACGTGTCCCGGCTGGTTGGCCTGTTGCGGGGGCTGGTCGAGGCGGGCCACACCGTGATCGTGATCGAGCATCACCAGGACCTGATCCATGCCGCTGACTGGATCATCGACCTGGGGCCGGGAGCGGGCGAAGCGGGCGGAGAAATCGTCGTCGCCGGCACACCGGTACAAGTCGCTGCCTGCACGATATCATTAACGGGAACATTGCTGGGATCTGCCGCCGGCCATTCGACGTGAACCGTTCAAGTCGCCAGACAAGTGCCAAATTGCCCGCATGATCATCCATTTCGGCAGCGACTTGATGATGGCTTCCGCGCTGGGCGGCGCGGCGCGGACAGCGGGGGTGCCGTTCCGGAGCTTGACGACGTTGCCGAAGCTGGAAGAGCTGCTGGCAGGAGACAGCCCGCCGCGAATGGTCATTGTTGACTTGCAGGCACCCGGTTTCGATTTCAGCAGCTGTGCGGAACTGCTGCGCGGACACGTCGGGGGCGCGACCGAAGTGATCTGGTTCGCCCAGCATGTTCTTGACGACCTGCTGGAAGCGGCGCGTGAAACGGGGATTGGTGAGACGATGACCCGGGGACAGCTCCATGCGCGTGTGGGAAAACTGGTGGCTGGCGTGGCAGGGAAAACAGAACACCACTGACACACAACTCGCACCGGCGGTTGCGCAGCCGGTAAGCAAAGTGTTAGACTCTTCGCGGCCACAATTGTGATGTTTTGGCGAGTCCCGGCGCGCCGGGATCAGCCCTCCGTGTTTTGGGCCGGACACGGAGGGCTGATGCCCTGCCGCTCGCCAGGATCAAATCTGGCCGCGCGCGGTAAAGTCTGCCGGGCCAACACGAGGAAAACGGGAATCCGCACGAGTGAAGACAGCCGACTGTGGCTTGGCCGGCCAGAGAATTGTCGTGACGGGCAGCAGCCGCGGCATCGGCCGGGCGGTTGCCATGCGGCTAGCCTTGGGCGGTGCCCAGCTGGTTGTGCATGGCCGCAGACGATCGCCAGAATTCGACCGGACGCGAGCGGAAGTTGAGTCGCTGGCACCGGAAAGCACCGCATTGACGGCGGACTTTTCGCGTCCAGCCGAACTGGAACCGTTTGTGGAAGCCTGTTTCGCCGGTGGCCAGCCTGTTCACGCCTGGGTTCAGGTTGCCGGGGCCGATATTTTGACGACAGAACTCCGCGCGGCACCGCTGCGGGAACGTCTGGAGGCACTTTGGCAAGTGGATGTGGTTGCCGCCGCGTTGCTGCTGCAATTCGCGGGAGAACGGATGCGGAATCAACGGCTGGGCCCCGGAGCCTGCTCCATCGTGACGATCGGGTGGGATCAGGCCGATCAGGGAATGGCTGGCGAAGCGGGCCTCGTGTTCGGAACGACCAAAGCCGCTGTGCATGGACTGACCCGGTCGCTTGCCCAGACGTTTGCTCCTCAAGTTCGCGTGAACTGCGTGGCACCCGGCTGGATTCGCACGGCCTGGGGCGAGGCGGCCAGTGAAGGCTGGCAAAAGCGGGCGAAAGCCGAGAGCCTGAGCGGGCGCTGGGGATCCGTCGACGATGTGGCGGAGGCGGTCGCGTTCCTTGTCAGCCCGGCCAGCCAGTTCATCAGCGGCCAGATCCTCCCCGTCAATGGCGGTTGGCAGCAGGGCCGGGCGGACCTCACAGCGGAGCAATAAGAGCCAATTCCAAAACCGGCAAGAGAGGGGGTCAGACCCCAAATTGCTCCGAAGACTGCGCAATTCGGCGTCAGACCCCGCCGGTTTTGGGATTGGCTCCAAGTTGGGGAGCATGAAATTGGAGAAAGCTGAGCGGCTGCAAATCGCCGGACTGGAATGCCTGTCCGTTTCCTCCGGCAAACCGGGACAACCCCAGGCGGCAGCCATCTTTTGCCACGGTTTTGGCGCGCCGGGAACGGACCTGGTTCCGGTTGCGGGTGAGCTTCGGGCGGTGGGTGGGCCAGCGCTCGACGCAATGCGGTTCATTTTCCCCGCCGCACCACTGGAGCTCGACCCGGACTATGACGGCCGTTGCTGGTGGCCGATCAACATGGACCGAATGATGGCGGCCCTCGCGGCGGGCAAGCTGTCAGAGCTGGCTGATTTCGTTCCAGAGCAGTTGCCGGAATGTCGGGGCATGATCCGCGGCGTGATCGAGTGGTGCGGGAAGCAGCACGGAATCCCCGCCGAACGGATTCTGCTGGGCGGGTTTTCACAAGGTGCCATGCTGGCGGCCGATGTGGCGCTGAGCCTTGGCGGAGCCGTCGGTGGACTTTGCCTCTGGTCCGGAATGCTGATCAATCAGCGGGAATGGAAACGCTGGGCGGCTGCCGCGAAGACACTGCGGGTGGTCCAGTCCCACGGAACGCTCGACCCGGTCCTGCCATTTGCTTGCGGCGAACAGCTGCGGCAGATGCTGGACGAAAACGGTCATGCCGTCGAGTTCGTCCGCTTCCAGGGTTATCACCAGATTCCCCAACCCGCGATCGAAGCGGCTGGACGTCTGGCCCGGTCACTTTGTGAAATCAGCCCGGCAGCGGGGCCGGGCTGAGCAGGAAACTGTTGAGTCGCGGGCTGTCGCGTCGGCGGGCTTATCGCCGCCATTCGAGCCCGAAGTTGAACCCGGCGACGGTGGTGGATTCGTCGAAGACACCGGCTTGGCCGCCAAGGCCGAGGGCCGAGTTCGGGTTGATTCCGGTGGTTGTGTTGTCGGTCCGGGCGATGCCGTCCCAGAGGTAATGGAACTGGAAACCCGTTCGCAGGCCGATGTCGCGGGTCAGCGAGTAGGCCAGCTCCAGCCGCGTGTCGAGGGCCGGGACAAATGCGTCGTCGGCGTCGAAGAACGAGTTGGTCGCAACCGAGGTCCCGAAGAACAGGATGTCTTCTGCCGTGTACCGCTGCCGGTTGTAGGTCGTCGCGATGGCGCCGTCCATTGAGTAGCGGAAGCGGCCGCGATTGACACTGTAGCGTCCACCGACATGGGCCCCCGCCGCGCTGTTGCTCGCGTTCTGCTTGAACCGGTTACCGGCCTGGGCACCCGTGTTGAGCAGCGTAACCGTGTCTTCTATCGTTCGGTCGTTGATGCCGTAGTAGCGGAAGCCGATATAGGGCTCAAAATTGCCGCCGTGGGAAAGCGGCTGGCGGAAGACCCGGTTCAGCTCAACGTTGGCGAACTTGGTCGTCACCATCAGCGGCTGGGCGATCGTCTCATCGCGGCCGGAAGCGAACCACGAGCCGCTTGAATACTCGTATGAGGCTTGCCAGCCGGAACCGGCATCGGTCATCCAGCCCAGTTCGTAACGGTTGCCCCACTGCCAGTCGTTGCCAGTCGGGACCGCGTTCTCGGAGACGCCGATCGGAAGCTCGTCGCGGGCACTGCCGCGCGAGACACTGTGGTAGACCCGGTCGACGACGGCGTAAAAGCCCGTGTTCAGTTCGCGCTCGTCGAAGTCGTTGAATTCGACCGGCGCGAACAGTTGGGCGTCGTAATCAAAGACGCCCGGTTCGGCGAGCGGTCGCGTGTTCTCCGGATACTCGCTGGCCTGCGGGGCAAAGCGGGCACCCGGCGTGGCCAGCTGGGCGTGGGTGGATGTCACCAGTCCCACCAAGAGGGCAACCGCAACGGCACTTGGTCGCAATGCAGACATGAGTCCGGATTCCAGGAATGGAAAATGTGTTTCGGACTGCCCCAGCCCTCCGCCGTGGCACTCATTCCCAGGTAGTATCGGTTGGTCCGACTGTAAGGGTTGAACAAGAAAGTCGAATTCTGCCGAACATCGGGGAATTGCCGGCACCTGGAAACCCGCAAAAACACGCCTTTTCGCGAGCTATCGCCAGAAGTCCATCGCTGTCGCGGGCAGGGCCCGGCAAGCTGGGAAGCTATGGCGGGAAAAAAGTTGTCCGCCAGTGGACGACTGGCTATTCTGATGCAAAGGGCAGTCGCGATGGCGCCCGATGCTGTCGTGTTGGCAATCCAGTCTGCGATCTTGCGGCCCAATCTGTCGGCCGGTCTAAATCGTGGAATGCCGGCCATTGGTCTGTCACAGTTTGAATTTCGGATCAGCCGCCGGGCGTTAGCCCCCGGTTGGAGCAACGGAAACCGGACGCTAACGCGTTGCGGCTGATGGGCGTGACCCGAAAATGAAGCGTTGACAAAGCACCGGCAAATCACTCATCGTCTGATCTAACAGGAACACGGGAGGCTGCAATGAGTTGGAAAGTCGTTCGGCTGATGTTGGTCATCGCAGCGCTTGGCCTCACGGCTCGCGCGTCGGCCGACATCATGGACGTGGATGTCACGCGGGTCGCACCGCAGTTTCGCCAGGCGTTTCTCAATGCCGAACGGTTTTGGGAAACTCGAATCGTCGGATACAGCAGCCAGCTCAGCCGCTCGGTGCGTTCGCAGCTGACCAAGCTCCGGATCACGGCCGAAACAGCTGCGATTGACGGGGCCGGCGGCGTGCTGGGTCAGGCCGCTCCCGTCGATGTGTTGCGTTTTGGCGGCACCGTCAATCCGTTTTTCCAGAATGGCTCGAGCCAGCGCGGCGCGATTGCCCGCACGGGGACAATGACCTTTGACATTGAAGACATCGCTGGCCTGGCTGCGGTCGGAGCGCTGGAATCGGTTGTCCGTCACGAGATGGCGCACGCGATGGGGTTCGGATCGCTTTGGAACGACAATTTCGTGCTTTCCAACGCGGTCAATGGCCAGTTCAATTACAACGGCAAGTACGGTCTCGCCGCTTACCGCAAGGAGTCGGGAAATACCTTCTCGCGCTTCGTGCCGGTCGAACAGGGTGGGGGTCCCGGCACGGCGCTTTCGCACTGGGAAGACGACGACCCGTTTTTTAACCGCCGGGCTTCCAACGGTCAGGCTGAAATCATGCTCGGCAGCATCAATCCGGGTGTCGACATCACGTTCATCTCTGAAACCACATGGGCCCAGTTCGCCGACCTCTGGTACGCGGTCAAGGGCGTGAATTTCGCGGCTCCGCGCGGCGGCACGCCGTGGACCAACCGCTCCGGCCCACCCGTGTTCGGCCGCTTTGGCGGCGGCCCCCTCGCGCAGTCTTCCATTCCCGAGCCGGCAACCGGGGGAATCCTGCTCGTGCTCGTCACCGTTGTTACAGGATCGTTCCGTCGCCGGGCGGGCTGACCACGCCACGACCCAAGTTGAACAGTTTCCCACGCCCCGGAACTTCCGGGGCGTTTTCGTTGGACCGCAGACTGTTCAACGAGTGTCTTGACGGACGGAAAGATTGCCTTCTGCTAAATGAACCCACGCCACCCGGATCTTTCGCGCACCAGCCTGGGTCTTCCAGTTATGCTGGCATTCGGGCATTGATCCTCGAATCGGCGAGCGGCACATGTGGCATCGCAGGGAGTGGCTGGCGGCGGCGGTGCCGCTGGGACTGGGTAGCGAGGCGTTTCTCCGCCGCCTGGCGGCGCTCGCCCGACGCGATGGCGAGATTACGGCCGACAATTTGCACGACGCCGAGTGGATTACCGGGGTCAGTCTCGATGATGCGCAGCGAACGGCGATCCTCGAATCGGTCAAGCGGACCGATGAGGGTCTCAAGAAACTCCGGGCCGTTCCGCTCGACGAAAACACTCCGTTTCCCCTGGCGTTTCTTCCCGAACCGCAGCGGCTCGAAGCCAGAGCTGCCCGCCCGCCCGAGACCATGGTCACGCCGCCTCGTGCGACGACGCTGACCACGTGTCCCGACGACGAAACCCTTGCTTTTCTTCCGGCCAGCGAGCTGGGCGAAATGATCCGCAACCGGATTGTCACCAGCAGCAAACTTGCGTCGCTTTACCTGGCACGGCTCAAGAAGTTCGATCCGGTGCTGCTTTGCGTCGTCAACCTGACCGGGTCTCTGGCGATGGAACAAGCCGAGCGGGCTGACCGTGAGCTTGAACTCGGCCGCTACCGTGGGCCTCTGCATGGCATTCCGTGGGTCGCCAAGGACCTGATCGCGGTCAAGGGTGTCCCCAACACCTGGGGTGTGCCGCTGCGAAAAGACGCCATCGCCCAGCGCAATGCGCGCGTCGTCGAGCGGCTGGACGAGGCCGGAGCCGTGCTCTTGGGCAAGGTCAGCCTCGGCGCGCTGGCGATGGGCGACAAGTGGTTCGGCGGAATGACCCGCAATCCGTGGAACCCGTCTCGCGGTTCGTCCGGCTCCAGTGCCGGCTCCGCCGCGGCTGTCGTCGCGGGCCTGGCGGGCTTCGCCATTGGCTCTGAAACTCTGGGAAGCATTGTCAGCCCGTCGATCCGTTGCGGGGCCACGGCATTGCGGCCGACCTTTGGACGGATCAGTCGCGATGGCTGCATGCCGCTCAGCTGGACGATGGACAAGCTCGGCCCGTTGGCCCGCAGTGTGGCCGACCTCGCCCTCGTCTTTGCCGCCATTCACGGTGCCGATGGCCGCGACAGTTCGGCCGTGACCGAATCGTTTGTCTGGCCCGGTTCACTCAACCTGCCATCGATTCGTGTCGGAGTCCCGCCGGGCGTCGTCGACGACCAGTCCAACGAAGCTCTCGCCGTGGTCCGCGAAATGGGTTGCCAGTTGGTTCCCGTTGAACTGCCGGCTTCGGAACACCTGCAGAGCCTGCTCAACATCATCGACGTCGAAGCGGCGGCCATGTTTGACGAAGCCCTGCGTGCCGGCCAGACCGAAGGCTGGCACGAGTGGACCGAAGTATTCCGCGCTGCCATGTACATCCCGGCCGTCGACTATGTCCGGATGCAGCGTGTCCGCCAGCAGTTGCAGCTTGATTTCGCGAAAGCCACGGCCGGTGTGGACATCCTGCTCGATGCCAACGACCTGCTGCACACCAATCTGACCGGTCATCCCAGCGTCGTCCTGCCGCGAGTAATCGAGCTGAGCAATGGCCGTTTTCGGCCGCGCTGCACCGTGCTCACGGGCAGGCTCTACGAAGACGACCGCCTCCTCGCTTTCGCGGCCGAATACGAACGCAGGGTCAAAGGCTCGCTCGAGCATCCGCCGATGGAGCGATGGCTGAAAGAGTTGGCAGAAAAAGAGCCTCTTGAACCAGACTCACCAGGCGGCGAACCGGACGATTCGCCTTTGTAGCGGAAGGGCGCAAGCCCTCCGGCCCGCGCGCGTAAAACCGTGTCGACGTCACCGAGGTGATCGCGTTGGGCAATTCCCGCAATGGGAAGGAGCAGGGTCAGCCCCGCTACTCGGTCCGGGGCTCCTGCCCTGAACCGCACTGACCAAGGGATCTGCCCTTTCGGGAAGCTGCCGTTTCAAGCTGAAGTGCGGACGAAGGCGGAGCCTTTGGGCAGTGCGTTCCACGGCTGGAGCCGTGGAACGAGTCGGCCCGCGCTTTTACGTCGGCCCGCGCTTTTAAGTGCAGGTCAGGGGTGCGAGCCAGGTTCGGCTGTTGCGAAAACCAATGGTTCCAACACGAGCTCCGCCTTCTGTTCCAGCCGCAGCACCGGGAACTCGCCGTCCTGCTGAATGGAGTCCCCAAAGAAATTCCAGGTGACCAGGCCATCCGACGTCTGCGGTTCGAGCAGCCAGACGACGAGACGGCCCAATGGCTGGGCCGTGCGGACGACGAGCCAGCCTTCGGGAATTCGCCGCGTATCGCGGCCCGAGTTGGTTTGCAGCCGGACGGTGGCAGGTCCCTGAAACCCGGCTGGAATCCGCCGGATGGACTCGACCGTCTGGAACGTGACTTCCGCCTGCAGCGGCTCGACCAGCCTTTCCACAAGGACGCCATGCCGATGCAGGTTTTCCAGCACGTTGGCATGGGAAGCGTCCAACAGATAGGCCCACGGCAGGCTCGTCTTCGCGGTCGGCCTGTAATCGCCCCAATACTCGACCTCCACCTCTTCATGGTCATCGCCGCCTTCGACGAAAGTGGCGATGGTGACTTTTTCGGGCCATGGGGCGGGCTGGGCCTCGAGTGGCACGTCAAACCGGCCGGGAGATTCTGAAGCAATCTCCACCCACTGCTGGTCGACAATTTCCACCAGCTGCCGGATCACATCCGCCCGTTCCACTGCCGCCTCGAGGCAGGCCACCACCATTGCCCGCGAAGCCCTGATCCGGTCTTCGTAGCTGATGTAGCTGTAGGACTCCGCGAGAATCCCCAGCCGCCCGCGCATCCCGGCGTACTCGGTGCTGAAGCGGGGCCGGTAATCAAAACTGTCCCAGCGGGTCCGCGCGCTGTTCAAGTTGCCGTAGTAAAAAGACGCCACGCCAACTTCTTCCATCCGCCGCGTCACTTCTGGCATGAACTCGTCGCGCAGGAACTCGCGGAGCGGCCCGGGGCTGGCCGGGTTGTGCGGGATGTCGTAGGTCATCGGGTAACGGTGCCGCGAGCCGTCGGTGGTATGGCAGTCGATGAATACATGCGGGTCGAGGCTGTTGATCAGCCCGATCAGCGACCGGGCCTCGGCCGATTCGAGCTTGACGAAATCGCGGTTGAGATCGAGTCCCCTGGAATTGGCCCGCTTGCCCATGCCCAGTTCAGGGCCCAGCTGCCCCTCGCGGTTGTCGGGTGACATTTCATCGTTAGAGTCGGCGTTGTAGTTGGGGGCAATCACGAGGGCAAGTTTTTCCAGACGCGGATCGGCGGGGTTGAGTGCCAGGTCGCGGG
>JANOFL010000103.1:0-10217 GCA_031405895.1 Planctomycetota bacterium | reverse complement strand
GCTTTGTCGTTGGACGTCGGCTTTCAGAGCAAAAGACCCGGTGCCAGGCAACGACAAAGCAGGAGCTTCGTCGCCACGACAAGAGCGGCAACCAGGTTCGGCAGGGAGAAATCGCAAAGTGCGAAATGCACCCACCCGATGGACTAACCCTTCCGCGAGGCCGCGAACAATTCGTTGACGCGGTTCCAGTTGACCACGTTCAGCCAGGCTTCGATGTAAGCCGGGCGGCGGTTCTGGTAGCGCAGGTAATAGGCATGTTCCCAGACGTCGATGCCGAGCAGCGGGAGCTTGCCTGACGAAACAGGGTTGTCCTGGTTGGGAGTCCCCATCACCGAGAGCTTGCCGTCGCCATCGGTAACGAGCCAGGCCCAGCCGCTGCCGAACTGCCCCGTCGCCTTGGCCGTCAGTTCTTTCTTGAAGCCATCCATGCCGCCGAAGGCTTCCCCCATCGCCGCCGTGAGGTCAGCATCGGGCTCGCCTGTCTGGCCGGCGGGGGCCATCATCGTCCAGAAGAGCGAGTGGTTGTAGTGTCCGCCGCCGTGGTTTCGGACGGCGTTGCGGATGCCTTCCGGGAACGATTCCCACTTCATCACCATCTCGACGACCGGCTTCTCAAGCCAGTCGGGCGCTTCGGCTTCGAGCGCCGCCTTAAGCTTGTCGATGTAAGCCTGGTGGTGCTTGCCGTGGTGGATCTCCATCGTCTGGGCGTCGATGTGCGGCTCGAGCGCATCGAAGGCATAGGGCAAGGCGGGCAGGCTCAGGTCCAGCGGCTGGCCAGCCAGCGAGAACCGGGCCAGCGACAGGGCCAGCGCCCCGCCTGCAGTTGAGATCAGCATTTCACGGCGCGAGAGCATGGAAGGTTCTCCGGAATTCTTCAGTTGGCTGGACTGGGCGGCGACCCGACGCTTTGGAAGCCGCGATTTTACCGGATGCGGAGGGCGGGCGGGTTGATTCGTTGACAAGTCTGCCATCCTTCAACGGCGAAAAAGCCGAACTGGCGGGAAAACATGGAGTACGGGAACGAGAACGAGTACCGGCCCCTAAGCCGGGCCGGAGTACGAGGTTTGGAAAATGGCGCGAGAAGTGATAGCACATTCAGCCGTAGTGGGTCGCTTGACCCTGCCGGGCCAGTTCCTGTATTTCCCCTGACGGAACCGGCACTTCGGCAAGGGACAAATGGCATGGTGGCGATTCGGACCAACAAGCCCCTGGGCAGCGTTCTGCATCGGCAGCTCGCATTGCTGGTGGGCGCAGGCATGCTTTTCGCCGGCTGTAAGAACCACCGTTTTTCCCATGTCCTTGATGAGAGCCAGCGGGACATGGTTGGCAGCCATCAGGCAGGGGCCGAGACGTTTGATGTGCTGGTCGGCGAGTCGGTAGCGAAGCTGCTGGATCGGCAAGGCGCGGCGGGCGTCGATCCGCTGACCGGCCAGCCATGCCAGAAACGGATCTGCTTTGCCGGGATCGAGAACCGGTCGAGCGAAGACATCGGCGACTTCAAGGACCAGCTCTTCGAGCAGATTGACTCGGCCGTTTCAACGAGTGGCGTGTTCCAGACGATCAGCCCGCGGTTTGTCGAAAGCGGACTGCGACAGCTGCGGATCTATCCGGCTGACCTGATGGTGCCCTCCCACCGCGCGGCGTTCCAGTCCGCCATGGAGCAGCAGGACCAGCCCTTCGATTACCTGCTTTTCGCCCGGCTGACTTCCGGCACAACGCAACATAACGCCAGCTACCAGCGCGACTATGTCCTGACGCTGGAGCTGGTCGACGTGGTGAACGGCAGTCACGACAAGGAATCGGCCGAACTGCGAAAGGGCTATCACAAGTCGCGGATCGGCAAATGGACCGGCTACGGGCTGACGCGGTGAGGGCTGTCCGAGGGTGGCGTTTGTTTGAGAGCATGCGTCAAACTCCCGGGATCAAGGGCGACGACACTACCCTTGTTTCTTTTCCGGCTCCCTCCCACGCCGCGGCTTTGGGCGGTGTGGGGAGGGCGGGGGGAGGGGGTGTCCGCGCTATCATCCCGGCAACCGCGCGCTGGTGCGTTCCGAAGACTTCACGCACCCTGCCAGAGACGATGTCCGGGGCGTGCCGAGCACATGTTTCTTTTGTCCAGAAAATCCGGAGTCCGGGTCCGAACCACAGTGATTCTTGCCATGCGGACGCCGGGCGGCTCACGCCGCTCCGCTACAGGAGAAAAACGATTTGCGTTTTCTTTTTTGGATTCATCGCGTTGCTCACCGGCTGCATGACGCACCGGCAACAGGTGGAGCAGGCCCATGAGAGCTTTTGGGCCGGCAATTTCGCAGCTGCCGATACCGGCCTGGAACAGGCCAGCCGCCGGCCGCGACGCGACTTGACGGTGCTTCAGCTCGACCGCGCGATGGTTTGCCTCGGCCAGGGCGACCTCGGCCAGGCCACCCTTTTGCTCGACCAGGCCGGCGAGGCCATGCAGTGTCAGCCGGCGATGCTTGATCCCGGCAACGTCACGACCTGGATGACCGACGACACGGCCCGGCCGTATCAGCCGGAAGATCACGAACAGGTGCTGGCCGGAACTTTGTTGACCTTGCTGGATCTGGTGCAGCGCAGCGGCGATGCCACGGCTCGCTGCCATCAGTTGGGGGAAACAGTTGAGGAACTGCTGGCGGGGCGGGAAAGGGATCCAACGGACGGAAACGACGAAAGCGACGAGCGCAAGCCCAGCGAACAGGAAGAAACCGTAACGAAGACTCCCGCGACCGCAGGTGAAGAACCTGTCGCCGGATCGGCGATCGCTGCGACCGCAGAACCTTCGGCCGCCGACATCGTTCGTGAAGAACTGGCGATTGCGCCGTTTCTGCGTGCGGTGGTGCGTGGCGAATCGCCCTTGCAGCTGGATGACCGGCAGCGGTTCATCCGCCAGGCGCTGGAGTGGCGGCCGGGCAGCCGGTTGCTGATGCAGGAATGGCTGGCCGCGAGCCAGGCCCACAGCCTGGCACCGGGAACCGGGTCGGTTTACGTGGTGGCCCTCGTCGGCCGCGGGCCGCACAAGGAAGAAGCCGTTGAGCCAGTTTCTTCGCAGGCCTTGCTTGCCGCTGACCGGATCCTGTCGGCCATCGGCGAACACGAACTGCCACCCACGATCGCGCCCGTGAGAATCGCGACGGTTGTGGCGAGCGAGTCACGGATCGACGGCGTTGCCTGTTCCATTAAAGGTCAACCCGCAGGTATGTCCGAAACCCTTGCCGACATCAACCGGCTGGCGGTTGCGCGGCAGGAAGAGCTGTTGCCGGAGATGATCGCGCGGGCTGTCGTCCGGCGGGCACTCAAGAAATCGGTGATCGTCGTCTCGCAGGACGAGGACAAGCCGCGCAACGATCCCGTGACACTGGCCTGGACAGCTGCAGGTATGCTCTGGGAAGCGACTGAGCGGGCGGACCTCCGCGGCTGGTCGCTTTTGCCGGGCCAGATTCAGATTTTGCGGATCGATTTGCCGGCCGGGGTCCATCAGCTCGAACTTTCGCCGGTGCTTGCTGGCCGTTTGGCCGGTCCACCGGTCGCATGCGCCGTTCCGGTAGCGGATGGCGCGAACGCCTTCGTGCTGGCCTTTTTCCCGGACGCCGGAGTTGCCGGCCAGGCGTATGCCAGCCGTTAAACGGCCGTTTGGCCCTGCAACTGGCGGTTGTGACGCAGGATCAGGTTTTCGCTGGCCGAAGTGCCAAAGGTAAACTTGCCGGGACGGTTACATCATTTCCGGGGGTACGGGAAATGTCAGGCCGTGGCCACGAAACTGCCCGTCAACGATTCCTGACCCAGCGAAGTCCTGTCCATGATCCAACCCGCTGAAACCGCGCTGCCTGAAAGCTGCGATGTCGTCGTGATCGGCGGTGGCCCGGCCGGGTCAACCGCAGCAACCCTGCTGGCCCAGCAGGGGGTCAAGACGGTGCTGCTGGAGCGGGACAGCTTTCCCCGCTTCCATATCTGCGAGTCGCTGATCCCGGAGACGTATTGGGTGCTCAAGCGGCTGAACATGCTTCCCGTCATGCAGCAGAGCCACTTCGTCCAGAAGCACAGTGTCCAGTTCGTCAACGCTGACGGCCGGCTCTCAGCCCCGTTCTACTTCCGGGACAACAAGCCCCACGAGTGTTCGCAGACCTGGCAAGTCGTCCGCAGCGAGTTCGACCAGATGCTGCTCGACAACGCCGCCCGGCACGACGTCGATGTGCGGATCGGGGCGCGCGTTCGCGACGTGATCTTTGACGGCGATCGCGCGACCGGAGTCACGGTCCAGACGGCCGACCGCAAGTTGCACACGGTCCGTGCCAAGGTCGTTGTGGACGGCAGCGGCCAGAGCGGGGTGCTGCAGTCGCGGCTCAAACTGCGGGTCTGGGACCCGGTGCTGAACAAGGGCGCGATCTGGACTTACTGGGAGGGCGCCTATCGCGACACGGGTCGCGACGAAGGGGCCACGATGGTCCTGCAGACTGCCAGCCGCAAGGGCTGGTTCTGGTACATCCCGCTTCACAACAACATCATCAGCGTCGGGGTCGTCGCGCCATTCGACTATCTCTTTAGCGGACGGGAGGGACACGAGCAGACCTATCGCGAAGAAGTCGAACGCTGTCCGGCTGTCCAGCAGCGGGTGGCCAACGCGAAGCAGGCCACCGGCGTCTTTGCGACGAAAGACTATTCCTATCGCACGAAGCAGATCGCCGGGAATGGCTGGGTCCTCGTCGGCGATGCGCTCGGCTTTCTCGATCCGCTCTATTCGTCGGGTGTTCTGCTGGCCCTCAAGTCGGGCGAGTACGCGGCCGACGCGGTCGTGGCGGGTCTGCGCGACAACGACGTCTCGGCAGCGCGGCTGGGCTGGTGGGCCGACGAATTCAATCGCGGCGTCGACCGGATGCGGCGGCTCGTCTGCGAGTACTACGACGGGTTCAACTTCGGCCAGTTCGTGAAGACCTTTCCGCATCTCAAGGGAACCCTGACCGACCTCTTGATCGGCGACCTGTTTACCGAGCGGGTCGATGAAGTCTGGGGTCCGATGGAATCGCTTTACCCGCCCGGCAAGCAGCCGATTCCGGCCTGGTTCGCCGGCACGGCCGACGATAACGCGGACGGCAAAGCCAACGAGCTGATCCTGCCAGAAGGTCCCAAGCCCTGACCAGGCAACTCGCCCGCCCGGTCGAAGAGCAATCGCAGCGCATCGCGAAGATTGCCCTGCGTCGCGACATACGCTTCATCCGCCAGCCTGCGTAGCGTGGGGTTGGCCTCAAGTGCCAGTTGCGCAAGCAGGTAATCGAGCGTCGTTCTGCTGGACTGGGTGCGAATCCACGTCGTCAAACGACCGGGCCGGTGGGACGTAACGACCAGTCCGCCCTGCGCGGCCCGTATCACTTTCAAACGCTGCCTGGATTCCAGCCTCTCGAAGCCATCCAGCAGCCAGCACTGATCCCGACTGGTGCGCGGGCACAGTTCTCCGACCTGAGCCGCGATCAGGGCCGGTTCACGACCAAAAAAAAGGTAACGGACATCCGGCCGGGCAGCGGGCATTTCCCGCAGCCGCACCGATAACTGCTCGAGCAAGGTTGTCTTGCCGGTTCCATGCGGACCGACAATGGCCGCGCGAAAGCCAAGCTGCGCGAGGCGGGCCAGGTTCGAGGACCAGTCGCCTTCAGCAAAACGGTAAGGGATCCGTTCCACCCGGTGAGCCGCGAACGGATTGAGCCGGGCCGGGATGGGACTGGCGCGCGGTTTCATGGGCTGGTCTCGGCCGGTGCGTTGAACTCCTTGAGCGCGTCGGGGGTCAGCTCCTGGCCGCCGGGGCCAATGACCAGTTCGCACTGCGTGGCTTCGAGGCCGGGAAAGGCAATTGCTTCCAGCGCCCAGCAGACCGAGATCAGCTTGCCGGAAAAGCTGTTGGGGTAGCGGGGGGCCATCAGGCTGAAGGCGGTTTCACCTGCCGGATCTGGTGAACTGGTTTTGTGGATCGCCGCAATCCCAAGGTCGCGGTCGCCCTTGCCCTCTGTGTACCAGATCAGGCGGACCTCAATCCATTCGGGTGCCGGGGCTGGAAACTCCCAGCGCACTGTGCCGCGGATTTCCGAGCCGGGAGCGATGGCTGTCTGCTCGAGCTTAAACGTGAACATGGCGACTTCCCGGCTCAGCAGCCCAGTGGTTTGAGAAAGAATGGAAACCGCTCCGCCACATCGGGCCAGAACGGAATCCGGCCGCGGATTTCGATCACCCATTCGACCTTGTTGCGGGCCCCGTCGAAGGAGTGGATCGCTCCTGTGGGAATCGGCAAGGTGACGCTGCCGAACCGCATTGCCTGCTGGTCGGAAGTCGAAAAAGCCGCCAGCCGGGCCAGTTCGTGCGTGTCGGTCGAGGTCGACGTTCCGCGGGTGTAGGTCGCCTTTTCCCGCGCCACCAGTTCGATCACCAGCTCCCGCAGTCGCGCGGTGCTGCCTTTGGTTTCCCACGCAAGCACCAGCTCTTCGCCCGCCGCGACTGCGCCGTTCTCCAGTGCGATTTCCACCACAGGATTGAACAGGCAGAGCAGCTGGTGAAGGAAACCGGTCAGCAACCCGAGGCCGACCAGTCCGAACAGGCCAAGGAAAAGCAAGCCGATCGAGAACACGCCGGGTCCCCAGACGTTCCAGAAAATCACGCCGACGATGCCGTTCCAGAGCAGGGCAAAGATCCCCAGCCCGATCACGCGCGCGCGCAGCGAGGATTCAGGGGCCAGCTTCCGCGGCCCTTCCCACTCGGTCCACGGAACGCTGCCATCGTCGAGCTCGGCGTCGTCAACTCCAGTGATTGCCTCTTCGTCCAGGTCATCGTCTTCGTCTTCATCCATTTCATCCTCGTCGGCGGAGGGTTGCCCGGATTCCAAGTCTATCGCGGTGCCTTCGACACGGAGGGCTGACGCCCTGCCGCTCGCCGACATGCCGCTCCGGCACCCGGCCCAGACCATCAGGCCGCCCGCACCGAGGAACAGCAACGGCAGCAATCCCAGCAGGAGGAACCAGGAGTAGCCGCGTTTGAGCACCGCTTCATCGGCCTTCCGCGGGTCGTAATAACAGGTCCGGGTGCTGTCTGCGGGATACTCGGCAAGCAGCCGTTCGATCCAGCGCCGGCCGCTGGTTGAGCCTTCAAAGAACATGACCCTGCGCGAACGGTGGGTTTGTCCGCCCCCGACGTACTCGTACTCGATGTCCGGGCTCCACATTGATCCGTCATCGCCATCGTGCTCTTCCATTGCGCTGCGAATGATCCGGCAATCAGCGGCTGGCCAGCGACTGGCGCGCCAGACGTTCAGGACTGGCTGGATCAGCATCACCCACAACAGCCCCACCCCGACGAGGACAAAGATCGAACCCAAGGGAATGAACAGCCGGTGCGAACAGCCGGCGGCTGGCTTGGCCTGTGAAATGGGCTGGGCGGAGATGCTCATGGGCGGGTCAGCAGGTGCGACGCGGTTCCGGGGGCGTAGAGCAATTGTCCCAATTGCTCGCTTGCATGGGTGGGGCAGCGTGATTCGGACAGCGCGGCTCCAGGGTGTTGGGTTGGCGATAGTGCGTCTTTGCCGCGGGCGGAGCAATTGGGGACAATTGCGCTACGAATCAGCGGCGGCGGGATTCGCGGGCGATGGACCGTTTGGCGTCGGCCTTTTTCAGCGACTCGCGTTTGTCATGGAGTTTCTTTCCCTTGCAGACGCCGACGACGACCTTGATGATGCCCCGGTCGTTGAACAGCATCCGCAGCGGGATCAGCGTCAGGCCCTTCTCGCGGGCCCGCATGATCAGCTTGTTCAGCTGGCGTTTGTGAACCAGCAGTTTGCGGACGCGGCGCGGTTCGTGGTTCCAGATCGACGCCTGGCGGTAGGCGGCGATGTCGGCGCTGACCAGCCAGAGTTCGGCGGACCGGATTCTGGCGTAGGCTTCATCGAGCGAAACGCGGTTCTCGCGCAGGCTTTTGACTTCGCTCCCGACCAGCATGATGCCGCATTCGACCTGTTCGAGGATTTCGTACTTGAAAGTCGCCTTGCGGTTCTCGGAGATGACGCGGGACTGGCTGGGAGCAGCCGACGTGGTGCGGGCTTTGGGTGCGGTCGGTTTGGGCTTGGTCGGCTGGCGGCTCATGGCGACAAGTTGAACATACGGCGGAAATGCGGTCAAAGCGGCTGAGCCAGGGGCAAATCTGCCCGGATTCGTACTCGTACTCAGTCCCGGCGCGCCGGGACGTTACTCGTACTCGTAATCGACGAGGGGCATTCGAGCACGAGTACGAGTACCATTTCATTGAGTACGAGTACGAGTCAGAGCGGAAAAGCGCAACCTGAAAAAAGGGCGTGAGCGCCGGATTCTGAAAATGCAATGCCTTCGGACACCACCCATGTTGTTGCTGGAGTTGATGCCTTGAATGACGTTCCCGGCCAGTCCGGAAATTTGACTTCGCTGCCGGTCGTTGGCGGATCGTGCGGCTCATCCGGAGGGTGCGCGCCGGACCTGCCGACGGGCGGGCAGGCGCGGAAACGAAGGCTGCCGGCCTGGCTCAAGCGTGACA
Source organism: Planctomycetota bacterium (assembly GCA_031405895.1). GTDB lineage: Bacteria > Planctomycetota > Planctomycetia > Pirellulales > Pirellulaceae > BJ22. The sequence continues at coordinate 1,664 of JANOFL010000103.1, read as the reverse complement.
TCCCAACGGGCAACGGCAGCCATTTCACACACGACCTGATCCGCGAGCTGCGGCTGGAGACGGTCTGCGAGAACGCCAAGTGTCCCAACCGGATGGAGTGCTACTCGCAGCAGACCGCGACCTTCATGATCCTCGGCAACGTCTGCACGCGGCCTTGCGGATTCTGCGCGGTCAGCCGCGGCCGGCCGGGACCGCTTGAGGACGACGAACCGCAGCGGCTGGCCGAGGCTGCCGCGCGGCTGGGCTTGCGACACGTCGTGATCACGTCGGTGACACGCGACGATCTGTCCGACGGCGGGGCCGACCACTATTACCGCTGCATCCTCGCGGTCCGCGAACGGACCGGAGCCACGGTCGAAGTCCTGACGCCGGATTTCGTGGAGCAGCCGGCGGCGCTCGACCGGGTCGTCGAGGCGGCTCCAGAAGTCTTTAACCACAACACCGAAACCGTTCCCCGGCTTTATCGCCGGGTGCGCGGACCAAAGTCACGCTACCTCTGGACGCTCGGCTTGTTGCGGCGGGTCAAGGCGCTCAACCCGGCGATCCAGACCAAGAGCGGGCTGATGCTGGGCTTGGGCGAGAGCCAGGAAGAGGTCCTCGATGTACTCGGCGATCTTCGCGACGCCGGTTGCGACTTGCTGACGCTGGGCCAGTACCTTCAGCCGGCCGAGGACCGTTATTTGCCGGTGCTCCGGTACGTTCCGCCGGAAGAGTTTCAGCAGCTTGGCCAGCTTGCCCGCTCGATGGGCTTTCGCCGGGTGGCGAGCGGCCCGCTGGTCCGCAGCAGTTACCACGCGCGGGACATGGCGGGGCTGCTCAAGCCCTGACGAAAACCCGATCGGGGTGGCGGCGTTGATGTCGGCAGAGCCCAGGACCCTCAACCGGCTCCACCCATTGCCGGGTTGTGCTGCTATATTTTCCGGTGGGGGAGAACCCGGCATCCGGGAATTCCAGTTCAGAACTTCAGGGGAAAAAGACCATGCAAAACATGCTTCGATTCACATGCGTGCTGGCGTTGCTCGCGCTGCTGTCCACCGGTTGCGACAAGGGCGACACGACGCCCGCGCCAAGCAATACGGCTCCGGCGACCGGTTCTTCGTCGACGGGCGGCGGCGCGGCGACGACGCAAGTGGCGCTCGAAAAAGACATTTGCGGCAAATGCGGCTGCTGCGCCGGCTGCGAGACCTGCTGCAAGGAGACCCAGACCAAGTGCGAGAAATGCGGCTTCCAGGCCGGCTCCGATCTCTGCTGCTCGGGCCTCAAGCCGGCCGATGTGACCTACTGCAAGGATTGCGGGCACATCAAGGGCGGCGACAAGTGCTGCAAAGAAGGCTGCGAGACTTGCGACAAGTGCGGGCTGCACAAGGGCTCGGAAATCTGCTGCAAGGTGAAGTAGGCGGACGCGGCCCAGGCCGCAGACATCCGGCAATCATTCGAGGCGAGGCACTTCCAGCGGGGGTGCCTCTTTTTGTTGACTTGCCAGCGGCACCTGTCCGGCTGCCGGGGCGTACAATCGCAGGCGAGAGCAAGGCTGAGGATCTGACGTTCAGGCAATCGGGTTGCGGGTCGATGGAAATCAGCGTCAACGATGAAGTCCTTTTCGTCGAGCCGGGGACGATGCTCGGCCAGCTCGTCGCGCGGCTCGGCTTCACCGGTAAACCACT
>JANOFL010000160.1:0-1550 GCA_031405895.1 Planctomycetota bacterium | reverse complement strand
CGACAACCAGCTCTCCGGCCGTTACAGCCGCACGAAAGCCGGTTGAGAGGTTGTCGAGGCTGACAACGTGATGCCCCTGGCGATCCAGCATCCGCACCATGTGCGAACCGATGTAGCCAGCGCCGCCAACGACCAGGACATTCATGAGCGCATTCCGAACAGGTGCTGCGGCCCGGTCAACCCGGCTCCACGCCGGGTTCTGACTGCAGGCCGGATCCGCGGATTTACCCCGTCGCGAGTTGGCCCGTCCCGGTTTCCAGGCCTGCCAGTCGCCGGAAGACGGTCCGGGGATCATGCCGCTCAAACCACTCGCCCGACCAGACTTCCGCCGAACGGCGATAGTGGCGGTAATGGGTCTCCATTTCGCGGACTGCGGACGCCAGTTCATCCGCGTTGAAAACCGAGATTCCCACGCGGCTGAGCGGCAAGTCGGCCGCCCGCTGGTCCAGCATCGTGATCCGCAGGTTGCGGATGCCGGCACACTCTTCATGAAAAGCGTTCGTGATCCGCAGCCGGAACTGGCCATCGCGCTGCTCGCCACGTACGAACGCGGCCAGACCCGCATCGGTGGCCCGCACGCCCGCCATGACGGAAAGGGCCTCTGCGTCATCGGTCAGTTGAAACCGGCACCACGTTCCCGGCAGCACGGGCCGCTGCCATTCACAATGGACGACGAAGCCGCTTTCGCCGGCCAGAGCGGGCCACGACAGATCGATCGGGTGATGGCCCCCATCAAAGGTCAACGCGCCGCCGGCGTGAGGCAAATTGCGGGAATCCACGTTCAAATCTGTTGTCTTGAGAGTTCGCGTCGCGAGCGCTCCGCGGGCAACCGATCCAGCCCATTCGGACCGGTAGTCCTCCAGCTGCTCGGCCAGCCAGGTCCCCGCCGAAACGATCACGGGCCGACCCAGGCTGAGCAGCTCGCAAAGCACTCCTGCCCGCCGCGAGAAGTAGGCCCGCTGGTCGTACATCAGCAGTCCCACATCGGCCGAGCTGACCAGCCGGACATACTCATCCGGCGGCAGCGGGTGGGGCTGGATTTCAACCGCCGGATGGGGATTGTCCCGCGGGAATGATGACCCGAAGCGAAGCTTGCGGCGCTGGAACCAGGGCCGCCCGGTCGCTTGCAGAACGAACTGGAGCTTGCCATTCGCGAGGTGCGATTCGTTGAGCTGGGCCAAGAGCGGCTCAAGATAGTTCGCCTGGCCCTTTTCCTTGCGGACGGGACCCGGCATGACAAACCGCAGCGGCCGCGACCCGACACGGCCCGCAATTGCACCGGCTCCGGCGTCGAGGTTTCCGGGGTTGGGAGCAAACCGGGAGGACACCGGCCATTCCAGGGCATCGAATCTTGCGGCCCCGAGCCGGTTGTACTGCTCGGCCAGTTGCTCCGTCGTGGCAAACAGCCGCAACCGGTGGTAGGGCACCATCCGGAGCGCGTGGAGTACCCGCTCGCGAACCATCTGCAGTCGCACGAACTGCTGCGGGTCTTCGGGCGGGCGGCCGTCCAGCAGGTTGAAATGAAACAGCAGGTTCCAGATACCACAGAT
>JANOFL010000085.1:0-18777 GCA_031405895.1 Planctomycetota bacterium | reverse complement strand
CGGTGGGTGAACCGCTGATGACCTTCAGGATCTCGGCCGTGGCGGTCTGGCGTTCGAGTGACTCCTTGGTCTCATTGAACAGCCGCGCGTTCTGGATCGCGACCACCGCCTGGTCGGCGAAGGTCTCCAGCAGCGCAATCTTTGTGTCCGGCCTTCGGTCTCGCTGTCATCCGAACCGGCGTTGGCGAGCGGAGTTGGGCAGACTTCACAGGGGTTGGTCGGCGGCGCGGGCGGGATCACCGACGGCCCCGGATCGTTGGCCGGCGGCAGCTGGCACATGTAGGTCGCGCGGACCTTCACCGAATGGGTGCCACGGACGAGAAGCGAACTCGTCACTTCATAGAACAGCCTGGTGGGGTCGGGCGGGAACGGCTTCGGATCGTCGGGCGGGGTTCCATCGAAGTCGAACGTGTGGGAAAACTCCAGCTCGATGTAGTTCTCTGCGAAATTGATGGGCGTGCCGGGAGGGTCGCCGGACTCGATGTTGTTACCCACCGAATCACCAAGCACCGAGACGGCAGGCAGCGGGTTAAACGTGGGCGGTTTCGGCGACAGGTAGCTCCAGACGATGTTGACGGTGTACGACTCGTTGTCTTCAATCTCCAGCCCGGCCGAGATGTCGAGTTCGAACCGGACCGTTATGTCCGGCTCGGGCGCGTGAGGCACGATCACAACGTCACTGATCGCCGGCAACTGCAGCGGCAATGCCACCCAGTTGGTTGGCTCCTGCCCAGGCGTCAAAGTCCCGGCGACATATTCAATCCGGACCAGCTCGACCTTCTGCCATGCACAACAATCCGGTTCAACCTGTCCCGACGCGGTCCGCTCACTGCACAGTGCAGCTCCGCAGAGAGCCAACACAAACCCAAACGCAGGCAACTGTCGTCCCTGACGGACGAATTTGCTGTGAGGGGAGGTCGGATGATCGTCGCGATTTTCGAGCATGATGGTCACAGCCCGAACCAGTGAAGCAGAAGCGGCTCCACCGGTCATCGTTGCGATCCCGGCGCACAAGATCAATCATTTCGGTGGCCGGATTCCCGGAATCGGGGAAACAGGTTCCACGTTCCAGACAAAAATACCAGCATTCACGACACTGCGTCGTCCAGTTGGACAGCGCCACTTTTTCTTGTGATGGGGGCGCAAGTGCCATCGTGAAAGCCGGAAATTGGGGTGAAACAGGCTGGTATTGACCGCTGGCGGCGAATTGGCGCCAAATCAGGAACAAGACTGCGCGAGCTGTGAATTCCGGCGATTGATTTCAGGGAAGTTCCTTGTTTTCCCGGTTCGTTGAATCCGCCAACGGGTATCAGTAAGATTCAGGCGGTTCGCGCCTCCTCGCCTCCCACTTCTGCGAACCGCGTGCTGCTGGCCGGAAAACCGGTTTTGCAGTTGGTCGCGTTCCGTTGACTTGCCAGGGAGAATGCCGATGTCCAGGCTGCGAATGTTGTGTTGGCTTTCCGCGTTGACATCAGTCCTCGCGTTTTCGTCAAATCTTGGCGGGCAGCAGCCCGGCGTGGTCGAAGGAACCGCGGAAGAAACGCGGGCCGCGCCTGCTGAAACTGTGGACATCGCGCCGCTGCTCGAGGCGGCCCGCGCAGCGGAACTGGCGGGCGACAATGACGAACGGGCCCGGCTGCTTGTTGAAGCCCATGCCCTGGCCGGAACCAGCAACGAGACGCTGAACCGGATGCGTGGACTGGTCCTTGAAAAGGGCTACTGGCTGCGACCGGAGGAGGCTGGCGAACTCTCGACGCGCGACCCTTTGCTGGCCGATTATCGCGAACAGCGCCGCAACGGCAGCGATACGCTGGAAGGGAACGTGGCACTCGCGGAATGGTGCGAGTCGGCCGGCTTGGCCGAACAGGCCCGTGCCCACTGGCAACGGGCACTGGAATTCGACATGGAAAACACGGCGGTCCGGGCCCGGCTGGGACACGTCAATGTGGCTGGCCGCTGGGTGACGCCGGACCAGCTCGCGGCCTCGAACGAACAGGCCACGGCGGCCGGGGAACGCTGGAACAGACACCAGGCGGAAGCCGTCGCAATCGGCCGGTTGCTCGATTCGCCCCGCAAGAAGAAGCGTGATGAGGGCCTCGCCGAACTCAACGCCATCGAGGACCCGGAATGGGTGACGGCCCTTGAGCTGGTACTGGCCCCGCTAAACGAACGGGCTGCCGCGGCCGTGGTCGACAAGCTGGCTTCGTTTGAGGAACGCGAGGCGACCCACGCGCTGATGCGGATCGCCGTTTACAGTCCTTGGAATTCGGCCCGTGAACTGGCGGCCACCAGGCTGGGTTCGCGCGACCGTTACGACTATGTGCCCGAGCTGATTGCCTTGCTGGCCACTCCGGCGGACAGCCGGTTTGCCATCCAGACCGACGCGAGCGGCGGGTTGCTCTATCAGCATCTCTTCGTCCAGCAGACCGCCGACATGGATGTGGTCCGGCAGTCCGACAACGCTGTAGTCAACGTGGACGCAGTCCGCGGTCGCCAGGCCGATCCGCTTCAGACGCTTTCGGCAATTTCCGCCGCCGGCCGCCGGGCCCTGCAACTGGAGAATCTCAAGGAACAGTACAACCGCGGCGTGGATCAACAGAACCGGGTCGTGACGGAGATGCTTTCGCGGGCCCTGGAGCTTGATCTCGGCGACGATCCGGCCGCCTGGTGGAGCTGGTGGCACGAAGAAAACGAAGTCTATGTCCGCGAACGGCCGGTTTCCTACCGGCTTGAACAAAGTCTCGACGTGATCCGTTCGCCCCGACAGCGTCAGGATCCCATCGGCACAGGCCGGCTTGGCGGCAGCTGTGAATGCCTGGTCGCGGGCACGAAAATCTGGACTGAATCCGGGCTGGTCGCCGTTGAAAAGCTGACCGTCGGCGATCGCGTCCTGGCCCGCAACGTGACCACGGGCGAACTGCGATTCCGGCCGGTGATCCGGCCGACCATCCGGCCCACATCACCCACGCTGAGGATTTCGCTCGATGGCGAAGTGATCCAGGCCAGTGGCGGGCATCCGTTCTGGGTCAGCGGGACGGGCTGGGTCAAGGCCCGTGATCTCAAGGCCGAAATGCGGCTGCAAACCGTGGACGGTGTGGCGGAAGTCAAGTCGGTCGAATCTGGCGAGGCGGTCGAGCTTTACAATCTGATTGTCGAAGCCGACTCCAGCTATTTCGTCGGCGACCTTGGCATCCTCAGCCACGACAACACGATTCCGTCGCGCGGATCGAAAACGCTGCAGAACCGCGCCAGCCGGTAAGGGCGTTGCCAGGACCGGGGCGATGATGGGCCTGTCCCAGAACCGTCCCGGAAGGGGGTCAGACCCCGACGGTTCTGGGACAGGCTCTTACGCCGCGCGGCGGGACTGTTCCTGCTGACGGAGTTTTTTGAGCCGTTTCCGTTCGGTTTTGTCCAGGCGGCGGTGTTGCGAATCGTCTTCGGAGGCCGAATCGCGGTTCGATGGCGACGTCGCGGTGGACGGCGGTTTGGTGGCCAGACCGCTCAGACGGCTGGCGAGCGGAGCGGGCCTGTTCGTCGCGACCGGCTGGACTGGCCGCGCAGTCTCGCGCGCTGGCGGGGCGGATTCGGTGCGATCGTTGTCAGCCGGATCGTCCTTTTCGCGGGGGGTCCGCGCCGTTTTCTTGCCAGTGACTTTGCTCCTGGTTTTGGTCCCGGATTCCAGGCTGGATTCGGTTTTCTTGCGCTTCGGGCGAGCCTTGACTAGCCCGTTGGCCCGCAGATAGACAAACCGCAGGTAAAGCGCGACACCGCCGAACAGACTGAATGTGCCGAGGACGTTGAGGCCTGCGGCAGTGAAACCGTCGTCCTGGACAACCCGGTTCTCGATCCCCGGCAGCCGGAGGACCAGCGAACTGCTGTAGACGACCCAAACGAGCACGATCAGGGCCAGGGCCGCGGGCGACTTGCGGACTTCGATCGCGCCGCGGGCGATGATGGCGGTCAACGCGGTGACTTGTGCGATGACGGCCAGCCAGGCACCCGAATTTCCTTCGGTCACGGTACCCAGCCAGGTGCTGGCCAGGCCGTCGAAATCGACCACGCAGTTGACGCTTCCAAGGATCAGGATCGCCGCGAACCAGTACCAGATGCGATAGGTTCCGCGGTAGTCGTTCGAGCGGTGCTCACGGATCGCGCGAATCTGCAAACTGGCCAAGGCCGATGCCAGCAACAACACGGTTGAAAACCAGACCGAAAGCGAACTGGCGCCGTGGAGCGAGAACCGGCTGGCCTCGATCCGCGGTGCCGCTGGACTGCCGCCGAAGAACCAGCCCGTCACCACCAGGCTGGCCAACATCGTTCCGAGAGCCAGCAGAAACAGGGCCACGGCGCGAGGCCGCTTGGGAATCCAGTCAGTGGATTTGGGCTGGTGTCGGCGCCTGGCACGAGGCAGATAAGCCCGCATCGAATTTTTTCGCCGGACCGTGCGGGCTGGTGACAAGACACTGCTGGTTTCGCCTGCTGTATCGGCGGCGATTTCATCGGCGGCGACCGTCTCGCCCAGCACCGTTCTTCGCCGTCGCGCATCAGTCCGCCGCATGTTCCACCTGAATGTGCATCGCCAGCGGCGGCGAAAGTGCCGGGTCGTCGGGGGACTGGTTGGTCTGTCACTGCTGGATTAGAGGGATCGAATCAATAACAGCCCGTCGCGCAAGTGAGGATCATTCCTTGTCGCTCCTCGCTTGCGCGTCGGGCCGGTATTAACATGCCCCCACCAACCTGGTGTGAAAGACCATCGGTCTTCTTGCAGGTGCGCCTGGCCTGCCCTTGATTTTTCGGCCAAACCGGCCAGTCGCCTTGACCCGATCCAGCGAGCCGTGCTGGCAGTCAGCTGCTGGCAGAATGGGCAATCGGGTTCCGCAACCGGCCAATCCCGCCAATTTCGACTTCGCAGACATCGCCGGCCTTCAGGAATCGCGGCGGAGTCCGCCCGGCGCCCACTCCGGCAGGCGTGCCTGTAAAGATCAGGTCGCCGGTCTCCAGCCGGAAGAACTGCGACAGATGATGGACCAGATAATCCAGCTGGTAGATCAGGTTGCGGGTGTTGTCGGACTGCATGACTTCGCCACTGACCCGCATCGTGATGTCAAGCTGATGCGGGTCGGCGATCTCATCGGCAGTCACCAGCCACGGGCCAAGCGGCGCGAAGGTGTCAATGGTCTTGCCCAGCAGCCACTGCCCGCCGGGGCGGCCCTTTTGCCAGTCACGAGCCGAGACATCGTTGCCGCAAGTGTAGCCAAGAATGTGCCGCAGCGCCGTTTCGCGGGGAATATCACGGCCTGGCAGTCCAATGACCGCGACCAGTTCGGCTTCGAAGTCGACTTGCTCGCTGATCGAGGGCAACACGATGGTGCCGCCGGGGTCGTTGATCGCCGACGAGAACTTGCTGAAGATCACCGGCAGCTCGGGGACGTCGCCACCCATTTCGCGGGCGTGCTCGGCGTAGTTTTTGCCGATGCAGATGATCTTGCCGGGCCGGGCCACCGGGGCCAGCAGCTTGACTGCGGACAAGAGCAGCTGTGCATCCGTGCTGGCCGGAGCCACCGGATTGCCGGTCGAACCCGCCCAACCGTCAAAGTCGAATCCGGCTGGCCACGGCTGGACCGTCTCATGGTCAAGGACCTGACCGAACCGGACCGAACCATCGAGGAGAAAACGGGCGACTCGCATGGGGCAACTCGAAACGCGGGATTGACAGGACGTTGGCGAACCGGATCGCTGCGGCACCCGTTCCAGTCCGCGGGGTCGGGCTGGCGATTTCCGGCATGGCCAGCCAGCGTCTGTTGCAACCGGGTTGCCCGTTATAACCCAACCCCTTTTTTCGGGGGATTGGCAGGGGTTTTCCGCCCTTTTGGTTGAATGACCTACAATTCGGGGCTGGTTGGACCAGGCTTTTGCCCGCTCGGGTGGGCTTGCCTCGGATCCAGCCGTGTTTTGACCGGTGCGGCCGACAGACAGCCGCATTGGCCTTGGCCTGTTTACAGCGGGCCATGGACGACGAAGCAACGACCGGCGACAGCTGGTTTTCGACGCTGGACCGCAATGACTGTTTCTTCCACCCCACTCCCTGACCTGACCCGTGCACCTGCGCTGGCCGGCAGTCCCATGGTTGAAAACCTCAACGTTTTCCGCCATGTGCTGCTGGAGTCCATGCGGGAAGGCGCGGTCTTTGTCGACGCGCATTGCCGCGTGATGGTCTGGAACCGTGGCATGGAGCTGCTGACTGGCCTCGGCAACTCGGTGATTGGCAGCACCCTCACGCCGTCGCTGGTCCAGCTCACCGATGCCGACCAGGTCCCGGTGCCCGACAGGGACAGCCCCTTTCTTGCCTGGCTCGAGGCTGGCCAGCCGGTCCTGCAACGCTTTTCCGTCGGCGGTCGCAGCGGCCGCAAATGCGACGTGGAACTCAGCTGGCATCCGGTCCGCAATGCCGATGGCAAGTTGCTGGGCGGGCTGCTTCTGTTGCTCGACACCTCGGTGGAAAGCGAACTTCAGCGGCGGCTCGACAACCTGCAAACGATGGCCACGATCGACCCGCTGACCCAGGTCGGCAACCGGGCCGAGTTTGAACGGCTGCTCGACGACTATGTCCGCAGCCACAAACAGGTTGGCCTGAAGTGCAGCATCATCGTCGGCGACCTCGACTATTTCAAAAAGATCAACGACACCTGGGGCCACCACATCGGCGATCACGCCCTCGTCGCCTTTGCCCAGCTGCTCAAGCATCACGTCCGTGGCCGGGACTTTGTCGCCCGTTACGGCGGTGAAGAGTTCGTGATCCTCTGCGCAAACTGCGATGAAGTCGCCGCGGCGGAACGGGCCGAACGAATCCGCAAGGAACTGGCCGACATCGCCCAGCCGATCATGCAGGGCCAGAAAATGACCGCCAGTTTCGGTGTTACCGAACTGCGCGACGACGACGGCCCCACCACGCTCTTTGTCCGCGCCGACAAAGCCCTGATGTGGGCCAAGAAAACCGGCCGCAACCGCGTCGTGACGGCTGGCCTCGAACCGGCGGAAGCCGCCGAGCAGTCGGGTGGGGCTGTCGAAGAGAATTCCGGCCGATCAGCCTCAGGTGCCAAATGGCCCGAACAGGGTCGCCCCCCGGTGCTTGCCGTCGAACTGGCCGCCCCTGACCTGCTGCCGATCTTCGTCGAAAAGCTCAAGGCATGGATCGAAGAAAGCAAGTGCCGCGTCGATCGCGTGGAGGACCGTGAAATCCGCGTTTCGCTCAGCCAGGCTGATCCGCGCAATCCGAAATCCTCGGGCCTGCTCCAGATCGAGATCAACCTGATCACGACCCAGGAAATCGAACGCCCGACCAACCTGGCCAACGGCACCCGTGTCGTGCTGCGGGTCTCGGTCTTCGGCAAGCCGACGATGTGGAAGAAAACCGACTTCGAAACGCTTTCCAACCTCGCCGTCGCGCGGCTCCGCGCCATCACCGGCCTGCAGGAAGACAAGTTCCTGGTCAAGTGGCCCCAGCGGAAACGCGAAGACTCGCGCCGCTATTGACCGCGACGTGGTGACACAGCTCCGCTTTGTCAGTCTGCGCCCGCGATGGTGACCGCACTGACTGTACTGACCATGGTGACCGCATTGACCATGGTGACCGCATTGACCGTGGTGACCGCATTGACCGTGGTGACAAAGCTCCCGCTTTGTCAGTCGTCGGGGGCCCTTCGCCGCCGATTCTCCTGCCCCATTCCCGCCTCTGAATGGCGGAATGCCCGTTACGTACAGGGGGCCTGAACGATGGGGGACAATCGTTCTACACTGGGTGCGGACTGCCCGAACCCAGGAGCCTGAACCGATGGCCTACGAACTGCCCCAGCTGACCTACTCGTACAACGCGCTCGAACCGCACATCGACGCGCGGACGATGGAAATCCACCATACCAAGCACCATCAGACCTACATCACCAACGTCAACAACGCCCTTGCCGGAAGCGACCTCGAAAAACTTTCGGTCGACGACCTGATCCGCGACTTGGCCAAAGTCCCCGAGAACATCCGGTCCGTCGTCCGTAACCACGGCGGCGGGCACGCCAACCATTCGCTCTTCTGGACTGTGATCGGCCCCAACTGCGGCGGGACTCCGTCGGGCAAGCTGGCGGCGGCGATGGACGCCGCGTTTGGCAACTTTGAGGAGTTCAAAAAGCATTTTTCCGATGCCGCAACCAAACGTTTCGGCAGTGGCTGGGCCTGGCTCAGCCTCGCGGGCGGCAAGCTGCAGGTCGAAAGCACCGCCAACCAGGACAGCCCGCTGATGGAGGGTCGGACCCCGCTGCTCGGCCTCGACGTCTGGGAACACGCTTACTACCTCCACTACCAGAACCGCCGCGCCGACTACATCGCCGCGTTCTACAACCTGATCGACTGGGCTGCGGTCGCGCGCCGTCTTGAACAGGCCGGTTAAGTGCGGTCCGATTCCGCATCAATACCAGCCCGCATGAATACCAGCCCGCAGCGCAAGCAAGGGATCTTGACTCGTTCCACGACTCCCAGCGGTAAACGTCGGCGGCCGCTTCAAGGCTCAGCCTTCGTGAACCGCACGAAGGCCATGCGTACAAGGCGGAGCCTTGGGTCAGTGCGTTCCACGGCGGTAGCCGTGGAATGAGTAAAACGAGTCATCAGGAGCGAAAGCCCCATGTCCTTCCAGCGCCTCGGCAACCACCTGTTAACCTCGTTCGTGGCCGGCATCGTGGCACTTTTGCCCGTGGTGGGTCTGGCTATCACGATCGTCTACTTCGAAAACCAGGTCGCCGGAGTCTGGCTCAAGGCCCAAGGCTTCTACTTTTTTGGCCTCGGCATCCTGCTTGCCACGTTGCTGGTCTATCTGGTCGGCCTGACGGTTTCGACACTGGTTGGCCGCTGGATCTGGGGCAAGCTGGACCGGATGCTGGAGCGGCTGCCCGTGCTGGGCCGGCTCTACCAGACGCTCAAACAGATCCTCGGATATGGCGAAGGCCCGGGTGGCGTTTTCAAACGGGTTGTCCTGGTTTCGCTGGAGTCCGGCGACCGCTACGAGCTGGGCCTCGTCACGCGCGAAGCAGGCGAAGAAACCGGCGGCCGCGTCGTGGTCTTTCTTCCCACCGCCCCGGCTCCCACCAGCGGCCGGCTGATCTATGTCGAGCCTTCGCGAGTCCAGCCCAGCACGCTCTCCCCAAGCCAGGTCATGCAGCTGCTGGTTTCGCTGGGATCAGTTTCATCCCAGAGCAACAGCCGGTAACATTCTCGACAGCCGATTTTCAAGGACAGCAAGCCATGAGCCTGATTGCGATTCTGGGTGCTACAGGGACGATCGGCAGCACCCTGGCGCGGCGACTGGTCGGGCAGGGCCAAAGCGTGCTTCTTGTGGGGCGCAACGAAGAAAAGCTCCGTTCACTGTCCGGGGAACTTGGCCAGCCGTTTGTGACAGTGAACCTGGCAAGTTCGCAGCCACTGGAAGAGGCTTTGAGGGGGCTCGCCGATGCACAGGGCGGGTTTCATGCCTTCGTCAATTGCATCGGCTCGATTCTCCTCAAACCGGCCCACGCCACCACTGACGACGAGTTTCGCCAGGTCGTGGAAACCAGCCTTTTCACTGCGTTTGTCACCGTTCGTGTTGGTGCCAAACTGCTCCGTGAACGAGGCGGAGCAATCATCCTGATCGCTTCGGCGGCAGCTGAAATCGGCATCCAGAATCACGAAGCGATTGCCGCGGCCAAGGCGGGCGTCATCGGCTTGGCCCGTTCGGCGGCTGCGACTTATGCTCCGAACAACATCCGCGTAAACGTGGTCAGCCCCGGGCTGATTCGCACGGAATTGACCCGGCGAATCTGGGAAAACGCATCAAGCGCGGCAGCTTCGGCCCAGCTCCACGCATTGGGACGCCTTGGCGAGCCTGGGCACGTCGCCTCGCTGGTGAGCTGGCTGCTCGACGCGGAAAACGACTGGATCACCGGCCAGGTGATCGGAATCGACGGTGGGTTGGGTCATGTTTTGCCGCGCAAATGAATTGCCCATGAAACCGGACCGTGGTTTTCGAACTAATACAGGCACACCGTCAGGGGCAGGATCTTCAGGGCTCACCCGGGGCACCAGCCCCTCCGCGCCGCCGCTGCATGCCCGGTTGCAGCATGGTGAATGGCTCAGGGATTTCCGGATTCCGCTGCTTTTTGGGGCGGCACTGGTCGCCAGTGGGCTCTTTCATCTTGTCTTGTTGTGGTTGACGGGTGCGGAGTGGTCCGGTCCGGTGTCACTTCGCAAGCCGGCCTTGTTCGGGATTTCCGCCGGCCTGACTGTCTGGTCGATCGCCTGGGTGCTGACGCAGGTTGTCGCCCGCCGCCATGACCGCCGTTTGGCCACGTTGATTTCTGGCGGCCTGCTGCTGGAAGTAGCGCTCATTACCCTTCAGCAGTGGCGGGGGGTTCCCTCTCACTTTAACCGTTCGACAGCGTTTGACGCGACGATTGAATCGGCCATGCTGGGGCTGATCCTCTTCGTCACAGCAGGCATCGCCTGGCTCTGCTGGAGATCACGACAGATGTTGCCCGTGCCGGAATCACGGGCTATTGCGATCCGGTCGGGACTTTGGCTCCTGCTGGTTTCCTGTGGCTTGGGCCTGCTGGTCACCATCATCGGTGAAATGAATCTCGCAAAGGGCCGACCAACGGGGGTCTGGGGCCATGCGGGAATTCTCAAGTATCCTCATGGCGCGGCTTTGCATGCCATTCAGACCCTGCCGATGCTGTCGGCGCTGCTGCACGCGTTTCGGGTTTCACACTCCGCCTGGCTGGTACGGTCAGTCGTGGCAGCCCATGTCCTGTTTCTCGGTCACGCGATGTGGCAGACCTTTCACGGTCTTCCGCGGATGGAGGTTGATCTGGCGAGCGGGGCGGCGCTGGCGGCAGCTGCGTTATTACTCTTGTTTCCTGTCGCGGCCCTCCTTCATGCCGCAATGGTGATGGCTCGAGCGTCCTGGTCTGGCAGGCGATCGGCCAGATAAACGATCTGCGCGCTTGCTACCCTGCCCAGTATCTACTGACGGGTTGCCGTGCTTCCAGGCTCAGATGAGAGAGTCGCTCCGGCTCGCCGATCACAACTCACTGGCCGCTGCAACTGCGCGGTCTGCGATAACTGGACTCTGAAATACCATCGTCGGCGGCGTTATCAGAGTCCCGCACACAGCAGGGACGTCGCCTGATATCCGCGGTGAAAACCGGGGCGCAGCGCGGGCCTTTTCAGGGATTTTCAGAGGTTCCCCTGTTTTGCGTTAAGTCCAGACCTGGGTCGCGGCTTAGCAACGGGTTGCCTGATGGCGCGTTCTTTCAGGGCAATCTAGCAAAAAACTCAGTGAAAACTGTTCCAACCTCTTTTCGGCCCGGAGATTCAGATGACATCCACGCACACGACCAACTGGCCTGAGCTCGCGATCGCCCTCTTCGAACAACTGACGGGCAAAAACGCGATGATCGAGTATGAATTCGTCGACATGCACGTTCAGGTTCCGAGCGGGACCGGCCCCAAAGCAGAGCATGCGGAATGGGTTTTGAGCGGGACGATGAAAATTCGTACCGGGGCGGCGGGCCAACTCCCAAACTGACACTGGCCGGCCATATCGTCGGACTGTTACATGGCCGGCCCATGAGCCTGACTGGAGAGGCGAACAAACTGATATTCTCTGTGGACAGCTGGCGGATTCTCGTGACAGGCCGGCGGCAAGCCCGTTTTTTGATCCAGAATCTGAGACAGTTTTTGGGGCGGACTGACCTGCGGGTTTGCGTCCGGACAAAATGGTTGGGAACGTTTGAAGTTTTCCCCAGCCCGTCGTCTCTGGTACGACTGCTCATTTCCCTTTGATTGCCGCCGGGTTTAAAGCGGTTTGAATCGAAGTCAAAGCGGAGGGGGGCGTCAGAATGTCAGGCTTGATTCTGTTAACCGGAGCCACGGGCTACGTTGGTGGGCGACTCTTATCGCTGTTTCAGCAACGGGGCGTGCGGGTTCGCTGCATGACCCGGAGGCCGGAAGCATTGCAGGACCGGATCGATGCGACAACGGAAGCCGTGTCGGGAGACGTTTTCGATCCCTCCTCACTCCAGACGGCCTTTGAGGGAGTCGAGATCGCCTACTACTTCGTCCATTCAATGGGCGACAACAGGGATTTTGAAGCGCAGGACCGGATTGCGGCGGAGAACTTTGCGAAGGCCGCGACCCGCGCCGGCGTTCGCCGCCTGATCTACCTGGGCGGACTCGGCAATCCCGACGAGCAGCTCTCGAAGCACCTCCGCAGTCGTCAGGAAACGGGAGATGTTTTGCGGGCCCACCACCCGCAAGTGATCGAATTTCGCGCCTCGATCGTGGTTGGTTCCGGTAGCCTGTCGTTCGAGATGATCCGGGCGCTGGTTGAGCGGCTGCCTGTCATGATCTGTCCACGGTGGGTGCGGGTGAAGGCTCAGCCGATCGCCATCGAAGACCTCCTTGCCTACCTGTTCGCCGCGCTGGATGTCGCCGGGGCGGATTCCCGGATTTTCGAGATTGGCGGTCCCGACCAGGTTTCCTATGGCGAGATCATGCGGGAGTATGCCCGGCAACGCGGGTTGACGCGCTGGTTGATCCCTGTGCCCTTGCTGACTCCTTACCTGTCCAGCCTGTGGCTGGGGCTCGTGACCCCACTGTATGCCCGGGTCGGCCGGAAACTGGTCGAAAGCCTTCGGAATCCGACTCTTGTCTCGAACAATCTGGCCGAGTCCGTATTCGCTGTTCGGCCCCGTTCCGTTGCCGGAGCAATTGCCCGGGCACTCGTGAACGAGGACCGGGAATTTGCTGAAACCTGCTGGTCGGACGCGCTGTCGTCGGCCGGCAAGCCACAAGCGTGGGGAGGCAACCGCTTGGGGTCGCGAATCGTCGATTCGCGCATGATCACGGTGGATGTTCCTCCCGAGCAGGCGTTTGTGCCGATTCGGTGCATTGGTGGTCGAACGGGCTGGTACTACGGCAACTGGCTTTGGACGCTCCGCGGATTCCTCGACTTGCTCATCGGTGGAGTGGGTGTCCGTCGCGGCCGGCGTGATTCTGAAAATCTTCATGTAGGTGAACCGCTCGACTTCTGGCGCGTCGAGGTCTTTGAGCCGTCCCGGCGATTGCGGCTGAGAGCCGAGATGAAGCTGCCAGGACGCGCCTGGCTGGAGTTTGAAGTCAGCCCCTGTGAAAAGGGAAGCACGATTCGGCAGACGGCGATTTTTGATCCTCTCGGACTGGCTGGGCTGCTGTACTGGTACGGGATCTACCCGCTTCATCAGCTGGTGTTCGCTGGAATGCTCCGCAATCTGGCGCAGGCTGCCCGAACCGCCCATCGCAGTTCCTCGACAACGAACACCTCGACAACGAACACCTCGACAACCAGGCTGACCGTACCGGACCAGGCAGAGCCTGGCGACCGGACATGACTGAAAGGTGACTGCTGCAAGTGAATCAGGACGTCCTGATTGTCGGGGCTGGGCTGTCCGGTCTGTGTTGCGCCCGCGACTTGCACGCCAGAGGCATCGGCTGCCTCATGCTGGAGGCTTCGGACGGTGTTGGAGGCCGGATTCGAACTGACGTTCTGGAAGGTTTTCGCCTTGATCGTGGCTTTCAGGTCTTTCTGAACAGCTATCCGGAAGCCAAATCCGTCCTGGACTATGCCGCGCTGGACCTGAAGCCGTTCCTGCCCGGTGCCCTGATTCGTTACCGGGGCCGTTTTCACGAACTGACTGACCCTTTCCGCCGGCCGTTTTCCGCCGTTCGCTCGCTGTTCTCGCCGATTGGCACCTTCGCCGACAAGTTGCGTATCGCCCGGTTCAGGGCAAAATGTTTGCGGGGCACGATGGAGGATCGTTTTCGCGACCCTGAAACGACTTCCCTCGAGGCCCTCCAGAATGCGGGCTTTTCGGGCGCGATAATTGAGCGGTTCTTTCGGCCGTTTCTGGGCGGTGTGTTTCTGGACTCCGGGCTGGGTACCTCCAGCCGCATGCTTGACTTCGTTTTTCGCATGTTCTCGCTTGGAAACGCCTGCCTGCCCGAAGCGGGAATGGAAGCCATCCCGCGGCAGCTCGCGGCAGCGTTGCCGCCGGGCAGCATTCGGCTGGGAGCCCGGGTAGTGCGTGTCGATCCCGGTTCGGTAACGCTCGCCACCGGCGAAGAAGTCAGAGCCGGGGCTGTGGTTGTGGCGGTCGAAGGAAGCGCTGCTGGAGAGCTGCTGGGCGACCCCGCCTCTCCCGCCGGACAAGGCACGATCTGCCTCTACTTCACTGCCCCACGTCCTCCGGTTGAGCGTCCGTTACTTGTGCTGAACGGTGATGGATGCGGACCGATCAACAGTCTCAGCGTCCCAACCGCCGTCGCACGTTCCTATGGCCCAGGCGACAGGAGCCTGGTATCGGTAACCGTCCTGGGCACCGGCAAGGCTCCCGATCACCTCAGGGCGGAAGTTCGCGCGCAGCTGGGCGAATGGTTCGGAAGCATGGTTGGGGAATGGCGTCATTTGCGGACCTATTGCGTTCCGTACGCACTTCCTGCCCAGACGCCACCTGCCTTGAGCCTCCCGGAGCGCGCTGTCCGCTGGCGTCCGGGGATTTATGTTTGCGGCGACCATCGTGACAATGCCTCCATTCAGGGAGCCATGGTTTCGGGCCGTCGAGCAGCGGAAGCCGTGCTGCAGGATCGCGCCGGAGCAAAGCAGGGTTGACGGTGTGTTCGAATGTCGAGGCTCAGACCGCAGGGTGATTCATTTCGAGCACGGCTTCAGCAAGTGCGCGGCCAGAGAGGAAAGCCCCCTCAACACGGGGGCCGCCACACCAGTCACCACAAGCCGCCAGTTGAGTATCTCCATCGAGCAGGTAACGCTGCGGCAACGGCTCGTGGGGAAGCGCGTAACGCCATCGATGTGCCAACACGAAGTCAAAGGGCTGCGGCGTTTGCGCGATCGCATGCCAAAACTCCCTGCCCAGCGCTGTCGCAATCGCCGCACCGGGTTCCTCCAGATGATCGCGTGACCAGGCCGCTGAGGCATGCAGCACCCAGCAGTCCCCCGCGTCACGCCCAGGTTTGCTCGAGTTCCGGGCTATCCAGCTGAGCGGTGAACGGTGGACAAAGGCCCCGTCAAACGGCGTGGAAAGCGATTGGCCCACCTGCACCAGCAGGGACCAGCAAGGATCCATGACCACCTTCGTCAGCTGGCTCGCGATCACTGCCGACAGCTTGCCAAGCAAGGCACTGGTCTGGGGGGGTGGCGCCGTCGAAATCAGCAGATCGTAGGGCCCATGTCGCTTGCCCGTGCTGTCGTCGACGTGCCATTTGCCATCCAGCCGCTGGACGGCTTGAGCCATGACATTCGCGTGCACATCGATCCTGGCCGCCAAGGACCTGGCGATCGCATTCATGCCCGGTGCGCCGACGAATCGCTCTTGCGTCCCAGCGGGATCTGTGATGGCACCCTGGTCGAGAGCTACGATCCGCGCCAGCCACCGGGCCACCACACCCGCATCACACCAAAGGTTCACTTGCGACCGAAATGACGGATCACGAATGGTAAAGTACTGGGCTCCGTGATCGAAACTCATGCCGGAATCAATCCGGCGGGTTGCCACGCGGCCACCCAGGCCGCGTGACTTCTCGAGGACTGTCACCCGGACGCCGGAACTGTGGAGCGATTGAGCGCAGGTCAACCCCGCGATTCCGGCGCCAATGATTCCCGCGGTCCGGATCTTTTTCACTCAGAGTCTCTCCCGCAGCCCATTTTTTGCCGACGGCGACTTCGCAATCCCATCAGCAGTCGTTCGATCCTTGCGTCCAATAACATGGGATGGACGGCGATATTTGTCGATCCGCGCGGCGCTTTCGACCATGACATCAGCGCGCAGCTTCACCCGGCTGCCTCCCCTGGTTCCGCCGGGAGTGGCCCGCCGGTGAACAGCCTGCGTTTCGCGCCCCATCGCCCTTCCCCCGGTTTCAGCCCGCCGGCGAAGTCACGCTTTCGAAGGACTTGCGAAGATGGTGTTCCTCACCATAAACCGTGACCACATCTCCAACATGAAGGATGGTGTCGGCGTTCGGGATTTCTGGCAGGTCCTTGCCATTTGACTTCACCGACAGGATGACCACCCCCCGATCCCATGGCCTCGACTGGCGCAGTGTCTGATTGGCAAGCGTGGAGTCGGCGAGAACTTCCATTTCAGCGATGACATACCCGTGCTGGATGCGGAGCAGCAATTCATAGTCAATCACCCGTACCAGGCCTGCTCTCTCAATCGTACGCCGAATGGTCCAGTCAATAGCTCGCTGCACCCAGCCGAGTCGCACAAGAAACAGCAGCAGGCCAAGTCCGGCGATCAGCCCGCCGATGATCAGCAACGGCCGAAAACCGCTGGAGTTTTGCACCATGGTGGCGATCAGCGTCGCAGCAGCCGAGGTGACGCCGATGTTGCCGGCAAGAATCAGGTCACGAATGATGCGCCGCCTGACAGGATGGTTGACGACCATTTCCGCTTCACGGGTCGTAAAACCGACGCCAAAGAACGCCGAATAACTCTGGAAGCTCGCCGTGTCCCAGCTCAATCCTGTCATCATCAAGGCGGTGGAACCAGCACGCACCGCCAGCAGCGAGAGCATGGCAATCACCAGGACGGAGACGATTGCCGCCATGAACTTCCCGTTTGGTCGTGGGGCTGAATTTGTCGAGAGCCCGCCCGGCCAGGGCAGTTGCCAGCACCGGTGATCGAACTGCGCGAGCGCATGAAAAACGCTACGGCTGGCCGCCTTGGGGATTCAGGTCCTGGGCGACGCAGGCGGTGCAATGGTGCGGGATTATCCCGGCGACCTGACCAGCGGGCAACGGCATTCCGCCAGCCGTGTCAGCTGGCGCAGGATACGGGTTCAAACGCGATGGCGTGCCAGCATTGAATGGATATCCTGACCTTGACCAGCGCCCGAATTGCCTCTACTTTCCCGCCGAATAATGGCCGGAGTGCCGGAATGGGCAAGGACGCCCAAACTGGGATCTGCCGGTTTCGACTGTCCAGAAAAAAGCTGGCCCGAAACTGCCGTTGGTCCCGGTACGCCGGAAACGCAGTTTGGCGTCTGGCTCCGACGGTTCGTCTCATCCGCTTCGAATGGAATCGAACATGGGCATTCTCGCGCTGTTTCGCCGGCCAGGAGCCATCGCTGGCTGGAGCCTCCTCGTCGCGATCGGGCTGGTCGCCGGATGCAAGCTGGGCACTTTCCCCAAACCGCAGTTCCCGCAGTTCGCGGCGGGCAAGGGACCATTTGCCCGCATGATGGGCAAGAAGAAGGACGAGCCTGCGGCGCCGCCGTCTTTGCACTTTGATGAAGGCAATCCGGCCGAACCCGATGCCCGTGAACGGTTGGCTCAACGCTCCGGTAAAACGGAACCGTCGATCGATGAACCCGATGTTCGCGAACTGGCGGCACTCGACAGCCAGCCACCCAGTCGTGATCGCCAGCCCACCCAGCCCGCCGGTACGCGACCACCCTACCGCGCGCCGGCCACCGACATGGCCGGCAGCAGCCGGGACAACATGTCACCTTTAGGTGACATGTCTGGCTCTCCGGCCGGTTCAGAATCCATGAGAGGCGGCGGTTCGACACCTAAAACCGGCGCGCCCATCCGTCGCCCCTATGACGTGGCCGATGCGAGCGGCGATCGGCTGAAATCGGCCGCAGCGGATCTGGCACGCGACCTCGACAAAAATGCCGATTCGATTTCCAGCCGGGCCAATGGCGCGGCGGAAAAACTGGCTCGGGACGAAGCGAGGGGGTCAGACCCCAAATCGCTCCGAGGACTACACGATTTGGCGTCAGACCCCGGCAGCGCCAGGCCGGGATCGGGCGGCAACCAGTTCACTCTTCCCGGCGAACCGGGAGAACGAGCCACCCCCCGTGTGAACCAGTCGGCCAGTACTGCCGGCAACGATCCGCCGCGGCCGGCATTTGCCCTGCCGCCCGTCGACGAGCCGTTGATGGGCCAGCCGCTTGCTCCGCGCTCCAGTCCACCCGCCAGCGGTTCGGGCAGCCAGATCGCAGCCAGCGGCCCAACCACTGGCCTGAGCGCGCCGGGATTTCAGATGCCTCCGCAATCAGCGCCCCCCAACTCCTCTGCTCTCGCGGCTCCTTCCGGTTCAAGGCCGGGCATGGACAGCGGATCAGCGGGTGCCGTTGCGCGCCTGTCGCCGCTCCCGCAGCGTGGCAGTTCGACAACAGGTGAAGCGTTGTCTCAGGCACCGTCGACGGGCCAGCCTAACGAAGCCTATGCATGGACTGGCCCGGAGCCTGGCGCGGCAGCCGCTCCTCCGCCGGGCGTCAACAGCCAGTGGCAGAACCTGCCCAACACCGGGGCCGCGCCTTTCACGCCGGTTTCCTCTGCGACGCAATCGCAGGGCCAAGGCGCGTCGACCCCGGCAACTCCCCCGACCAGCCAGGCAGCTCCCGGCTTCCAGTCGTCGCTGTCATCCGCTTCTCAATCCGCGACGTTGCCCGAGGCTTTGCGGACCATCAACGGAACCTACTCACCCGGCAGCACCCGCGTTTCGGTCCCCGGCGGAACGACTTGGCGGTAGACCTCCCCCTTGTGGGTTCAGGCCTCGTTCTGGTGCTTTGTCAAAGCTTCGTTTTCGGGTCACGTCCATAAGCCGCACCGCGTTATACACTTCGCGGCCACAACTCAGGTGTTTTGGCGAGCGGCAGGGCGTCAGCCCTCCGTGTTTTGGGACGGACACGGAGGGC
>JANOFL010000071.1:0-26287 GCA_031405895.1 Planctomycetota bacterium | reverse complement strand
GTCTCGAAGACTCGACCCACCCTACGGTTGCTGCCCAACTGTCCGACATGTCCGACGGTTCTGACGTGGCTGACCGGTGTGACACCCGTGTTACCATCTCTGTTGACCCGGTTTTCAAAGGCCAAGTAAAATTGCCCCTGTCGTCGGCGCCGGTAGTCCGTCCACCCTGCATATGCGGTCTGTCCATGATTCAACCTACGCGCCGACCGTTGATCCGGTGGCTGGTCATGCTGCTGTTCGTCGCAGCGGCAGCAGGCCAGTTTGCCAACGCCCAGGAATCGACGACTGCTGATTTCTCGCGGCTATTTGCCGATCTTCAGCCATCGAACCAGAAGATGGCCCTCGCCGCTTCGTTTGAGCTGGCAAAAGACAGCCGCGAAGGTGTCCTGCTGGTTGCCGGGCGAATCGAAGACGGCTGGCATGGCAATTCACTTGGCCAGGTCGACGGCCCCGGTCCGCTTAAGATTACTCCCACTCCGTCAGCTGATTTCGAGCTGTCAGGCGGCTTTCAGGCTAACGCCGAGGCAAAGCCCAACACCTATCCCGATGCCTGGCCCGGCGTCGAAGTCCTCGAACACTCTGGAGACGTAGTTTGGTACGCCCCGATCCGAATCGCCGGGGACAAAGCTCCTGAAGCGTTGTCGATTGAGGTCAAATTCAACGCCATCGTCTGCAGCGACACCTGCATTCCGCTGCGCAAGACTCTGACCGCGAAATTCGGCGGATGGGTCGATGATTTGCCATCGGTGCCTTCCTTTGCCGTTCCCGCTCAGCCAGACGCGACTGCCGGTTCAATCCCTCCGGATGAACCTGTCGCGCCGGCCGTTGGACTGCCGGTTGTCGACGATGTGCCCGCAGTCATCTGCGACCAGCCCGGATTTACCACCGGCCACGCCGATGTTTCGGGCGAGCTGATGGCAGGTGAAGTCGCTCCTGGAACGACAGCGACGATTCGTTTCCGGACCGTGGTAGCTAATGGCTACCACGTGTATCGCTATTTCGGCCAGTCGCCCGAGTTCCTCGACTACGCTCCAACGCGGATCCGTTTTCGCGCGTCGCCGGCCGTAGAATCGGCGACCGTGTCGACATCGGTGCCGTTTCAGGACATCAGCCACAACGGCCAAAAGCTGGCCTATTTCAAGGGCGACGTGGATTTTGTCGTCGAGTTCCAGGTGCCCGCCGGCCTGGCTCCTGGCGACTATGAACTGGAAGGCGTGATCGGCCTGCAGAGCTGCAACGACCTCGGCTGCGACCAGCCCCGGGCGGCCCGCTTCCAGGTCCCGCTCAGGGTCTCGGCATCTCCCGCGAAAGCCAAACCTGTCCCGGTCTGGTTCGCCGAGACGAGTTACTTCGATGTTGACAAGGATTTTGTGAGCTGGCCGACGCCGCGCGATGCAGCCCCGATGGCGACCAGCCAGCAAGCTGGCAGCGGCCAAGGCCTTGACCTTGACAGTATTCAGGCTCAGAACGCCGGGGCTGAAAGCCGTTACAGCCTCCCGCTGATCCTTGTCTTCTCCCTGGTCGGCGGGTTCATTCTCAACTTCATGCCCTGCGTGCTGCCGGTCATTGGACTGAAGGTCATGTCGTTCCTTCAGCAGGCCGGGCAGAACCGCTGGCAAGCCCTCGTGCTGAATATCTGGTACACGCTTGGAATCCTGACTGTCTTCATGATCCTGGCGGCACTCCTCATTTTCTTCAGTTTCGGCTGGGGCAAGCAGTCCCAGTCGGCCTGGTTTCAGATTGTGCTGGCGTCCATCGTGTTCGTGATGAGCCTGAGTTTCCTCGGCGTTTGGGAAATCCCGATTCCAGGATTTGTGGGGAGCTCGTCCGCGGCCAAAGCGGCGGAAAAAGAGGGCCCCATGGCCGCATTCCTGAAGGGCATCCTGACCACGATTCTGGCTGTCCCGTGCAGCGGCCCGGGCATTGCGACCGCGCTGGCATGGTGCTCAAGCGACCCGCCGAAAACAGCCGGCGTCAAGCTGCTCGTCTTTCTCTTCATGGGACTTGGCATGGCGTTGCCGTATATCGTGATCGGGGTCTTTCCTGGTTTGCTGAAATCGTTGCCCAAACCGGGCGCGTGGATGGAACGATTCAAGGAAGTGATGGGTTTCGTCCTTCTGGCCACCGTGATCTGGCTGCTCTGGACGATTCCTACCCAGCTGATGCTGCCCAGTTTTGCGTTCCTGTTCGCGCTCTGGTTTGCCTGCTGGGTTTACGGCCGGATTCCATACGAGGCGTCGGTGGGTAACCGCCTCCGCTCCTGGATCGTGTGCGCGGCCATTGCGAGTGCTGGCTGGTTCATGGCTTTTCCCGTTCTCGGTGCGGCGACCGAGGCCAAGGCTGGCCGTGAGTTCGAGCGCCGCATTTCCATGATGCGTTTCGCGACCGCCGAAGGCCAGGTTGCTGGCATGGTGCCGGCCGAAGTCAAGCCGGACGACAGGGATGAGCTCCATTGGCTGCCCTTCTCGATGGCGCTGCTGGGCCAGGAAACCGCGCTCAACCGCACCGTCGTCGTCGATTTTACAGCCGACTGGTGTGCCACCTGCAAGATTCTCGAACGGACGGTGCTCAACACCCAGAAGGTTCGGGAGTTTGTCGACGCCAATCAGCTGGTGATGCTGATGGCCGACTGGACAACGCCCAATCCTGAGATTGACACGATGCTCCAGAAGCTGGGCAGCGAACAGATTCCGGTCCTCGCGATTTTCCCCGCCGGCCGCCCTAACCAGCCGATCGTTCTTCGCGGGGGTTACACCCAGACAACTTTATTGGAGAAACTGGGTGAAGCGGGAGCCTCACAAAACGTCGAGGAAACTACTCCTACTGCCGTTGACGCCCAGGTCACAAAGGAAGCAGGTTGACTCGCGGACACTTCCGGCGGAGGAGAGTCATGACATCTCGAACCGGTCCTGCGTCCGGCAGTAACTCCTGGCCCCCAGCCGGGCGATCGTGTCGTGGCCCGATTCGTTGGCGGGCGTGAGGTCGTCTTCCTGAATCCAGACGATCCGGCCGAAGATGGCGTTGCTGGCCGAGCCGCCGGTGCCGATGCGGTAGATCCTTGAGAGCCGGCACTCCATCCGGGCCGGCACGCCTGCAACGCCGGGCGGTCCCACCAGGCGGCTGGGCACCGGTTCAACGCCGGCCGATGAAAACTCGGATTCGCCGTAGTCCAGCTCCGCCCCGGTTCGGTGCATTTCGGCCGCCAGACTGGCCGGGACGACGTTGACGACGAACTCGCCCGTCTCGCGGATATTGCGTGTCGTGTCCTTGGGCCGGCCGTCGGGATGGTCGACGACCGAAATCATCAGCGTCGGCGGATTGGACGCGACGCCCGCAAAGTAACTGAACGGAGCCAGGTTCAGCCGCCCGTCCAGCGACCGTGTCGAGACCCACGCAATCGGCCGCGGCGTAATCAGCCGGACCATCGTGCGATAGATGGCGGAGATGGAGAGGGTGGAAGGATCGATTTCCATGGATTGGTTGGGCCGTCAAATTCCGGATTGGGCATGACGACGCGCCGATTGAGGGGGTCGGGAGTCGTTCTCGTGAGCGGTTTTACAGCATGGATCAGCGTGGACGAAAACGACTCCCGACCCCGTCAGCCCGACGTTCCAATCCCCGCCTGGTCATTGGTGACTTCCATCCAGCTCTTCGGATAGTTGGGATCATCCAGTTCCATCGCTTCCGGTGTCATGTGCAGCGGGCGGTCGGTGTCGAACATGACGGCCAGCTCCTGGGTCCGTTCCATCGACATGCTTTTCATGATCGTCCCCGGATGCGGGCCGTGCGGAATCCCGCCGGGATGGAGCGTCAATGACCCGAGCCCGACACCGCGCCGCGAGCCGAACTCGCCATCGACGTAGAACAGGACTTCGTCGGCCTCGACGTTGCTGTGCACGTAGGGGACCTTGATCGCGCGGGGATGGTGGTCGAGGTGCCGGGGGGCGAACGTGCAGATCACGAATCCGTTGCACTCAAACGTCTGCTGAAACGGGGGCGGAAGGTGGACCGTCCCGGTCAGCGGCTCGAAGTTCCAGGCGTTGAATGTATAGGGATAGAGGAACCCGTCCCAGCCGGCGACGTCGAACGGGTGGTGGGCCATCGTGACCAGCGTCAGCCGCTCGCGGTCCTTGATCAGGATTTCGGTCGGCTCCTCGCGGTCGACCTGGACCAGCTCGGTCGGCGAATGAAAATCCCGCTCGTAGTAGGGCGTGCCGAGGTACATCTGCCCGTCCGGGTTCTGGTAGCGGGTTGGCACGCGGACCTGGCTGAAAGTCTCAAGGATCAGGTGGTTTTCCTTCTGGATGTCGTCCGGCACGATCCGCCAAGTCGTCGAGCGGGGCATCACGACGTAGTCGCCGCGGCGGTAGGGCAGCTTGCCGTAGACCGTCTCAAAATGCCCACCACCGTCGTGGATGAAGATGACTTCGTCGGCCGCGCCGTTGCGGTAGAGCCGGGCTTGCGGTTCGGCCGGCAGGCAGCGCCAAGCGATCAGGTCGTCGTTGAACATCATCGGCACCCGGCCGCTGACCGGATCGCCGCGGCGGGGGAGCTTTTGCGTCAGCGTATGGTGATGCCGCAGCTCCTGGCCCTCGAACTTGCGGACTTCGACCTTGCCTGCCGGTTTGGTCGAAAGCACCCGCGTCGGTGGCCGGCGGTGATACATGATGGCATAGGCCCGGTCGAAGCCATGCGTTGTGATGATGTGTTCGTAGAACATCCGCTCGCCGAGGAAATTCCCGGGCGCGTTGTTTTCGAGCCAGATGTGCCGTTTGGGCGGAAGTTCGCCGAGGCGTCGATAGCTGGGCATGGATGGCGTTGGGCGGTAGTTTGGTGAAAGTGGCGCACAGCTCCGCTTTGCGGTCCGCGCAACCAGGTTCAGGTCCCGCATTTCCCGGGACCCGCATGTTTGATCGTCGTGCAACCTCGCCAGTTTTTCAACTCCCTGCGACCATCCGCCTGAACCAGCCCGATTGGAGCCAAAACCCTTGAGCGACCCGCCTGTGCAACCGGTTGCCCTGATTACGGGCGCGAGCAGCGGGATTGGCCGGGCGGCGGCGCTGCTGTTTGCCCGAGAGGGGTTTTGTGTGGTGGCGGTGGCAAGGCGCGGCGAAGCTCTTGAATCGCTGGTGGACGAATCGGTTGAGGCGGAAAGGAACGCTTTCCACACCGCGTCCGCCCCCTCACCCCCGCCCAAAGCCGCGGGGGAGAGGGGGCAAGAGATTCTTCTGCACTCCCTGGCCATTGATTTGGCCAAGCCCGGTTCTGGCGAGCACGCGGTCGCCGAGACGATTCGCCTTGCCGGGCGGCTGGATGTGGTTGTTCATGCGGCGGCGACGGCTTCGCTGGCTCCGTTCGATCAAGTGTCCGCGGAACAGTTTGATGAAGCCGCCGCGCTCAACCTGCGGGGGACGTTTTTCCTGTTCCAGGCGGCGTTCCGGCAGATGAAAGCACAGGGAGAAAAGGGAATGCGGCAGGGGTGGACGCTGATCGGCATTTCCTCGCTGGCCGCCGTCGATCCGTTCACCGGCTTCAGCGTTTACGGCAGCAGCAAGGCGTGGCTGGATTTGTTGATCCGGGCGATTGCCGACGAAGGCCGCCCGCATGGCATCCGGGCTTTCTCAATCCGGCCTGGTGCAGTTGAGACTCCGATGCTCCGCGGGCTGTTCCCTGACTTCCCCGCCGACAGTACGGTTTCGCCGGAAACGGTGGCGTCGGTCGCATGGCAACTGACGCAGTCGCCATGGCAGTTTTCGTCCGGTCAGGCGGTTAATGTGTCGGCGCAGTGAGCAAGAGAGCAATTGAGGACAATTGCTCTACAAAAAAGGTGTCAGGAACCGTTTTCGATGCGGATCACCCGCGAGTTCCGGTTTTTTCTGCGACCTGGAGGCGTTGGTGAATCCTGCGCCAATCCCTGGTCGGGCTGGAGCTGCGGACTGGAAGTAGCCCCGTGGCTGGCCTTGCGGCTCACGGTGAGCGGGCCCGTCGATCCGGTAACGGGATATCTTTGCGATATCCGCGAACTCGACCGGGCGATGCGTGAGGCACTCAATAGCTGGGCTGAGAATCGGCCGAGCCTGGCCGGTCTGCGTTTCGATGAATTGCTGTCTGGGCTTCACCCGCTGATTCCCGCGCGATTGCCGGCGGGTGTTCGACTGGTGCAGCTGGAACTGGTGGTCAGTCCCTGTTTAAGACTGGCAGTTGATGAAAAGGAGCCGGCGATGGTGCAGTGGACCCAACAGTTCGAGTTCTCGGCCGCCCACCGGCTGCACTGTGATGAACTGTCGGACGACGAAAACCGGCGGCTGTTCGGCAAGTGCAACAACCCGGCCGGACATGGGCACAACTACGTCGTCGAGGTCACGGGAAAGTTCCCGGGCGGGAACGCAGCGGGTGAACCGTTCTCCCCACCGGAGTTTGAACGTGAAGTCCGCCGGCTGGTCATCGACCGGCTCGACCACAAGCACCTGAATCTGAATGTGGCTGAGTTCAATGGGCGAAACCCGAGCGTGGAGAACATCGCGAGCACGATCTGGTCCTGGCTGGACGGGAAACTGCCGGGACTGGAACTGGCCAATGTCCGGGTGTACGAGACGCCGAAAACCTGGGCCGAAGTGGGGAAGGAAGAGGTACGGGAACGCTAATCAGCACTAATCAACGCTAATCGGAGGAGCGAGGGTTGGAGGCGGTCAGTAACATGGGAAAGGCTTCCAGGCTGGCAACGAGACCATTCCCGACCAGTTCGAATCCCGACGACCCTGAAACAGAAGAACGCCTGGCCCCCGGAACCGTCACTACTTCAACCTTGGATCATACGTTCAAGCCGCCGAGACTGACTGTTTCAATCTGCGGTCATCGGTGAAATCGGCGCAGGAAAAACAGCTCGGTGTTTGTTGTCCGCGGATTTCGCTGATTGGCGCGGATTGGCAGGGAGTTGCCTGGTTGGAAGGGGTGGGAAGCTTACTTTCCGGCCATCCGTCGCCGCAGGTCGGGTATGATGGCGGCCGGGATGAAGCGGGCCAGCTGGGCGTCGTCGGCGAGCGGGGCGATCTGCTTGATCAGCGAGCTGGAAACGTGCGAGTACTCGGCGTCGGCCATCAGGAAGATGGTCTCCATCTGCTCGTCGAGCCGGCGGTTGGCCATCGTCATCGTGAACTCGGCGGCGATATCGGTCAGCGGGCGGACACCGCGGATCATGATCCGGGCACCGCAGGCCCGCACGAAATCGACGGCGAGGCCGGAGAACACTTTGACAGTCACGTTGTCGAAGTTGCTGGTCACCCGTTCGAGCAGCTGCTTTCGTTCCGCCGGCTGGAACAGGGAGGCTTTGTCGAGGTTGTCGCCGATCCCGACAATCAGCCGTTCGGCCAGCCGCGCTCCGCGCTCGATCACGTTGAGATGACCCAGTGTGACGGGGTCAAACGAACCGGTGTAAACGGCAACTTTCATGTCAGGTCAGTTCATTCTTTTGAGGGTTTCAGCCGGTCGGGCCTTTGACACGGAGAGCTGACGCCCTGCCGCTCGCCTTTCAGGTCAACCGCTTGAGAGTTTCCACCAATCGCTGCAAATCGGACTCGTCGTTGAAGCCGTGGACGGCGGCGCGCAAGCGGCCGACGCGGGAGCTGACGATGATGCGGTCGTCGAGGAGCCGCTTTTTGAGCTGAACCGGATCGTGGCCGGGGATGCTGAACGTGACGATGCCGGATTTGGCGGACTCCTGCGCGCGATCGGTGAACAGCTCCCACCCGGCGGCCTCGACCAGTTCCAAGAGCCGGTCGGTCAGGCTCACTACCCGGTCTGCAATAGCCAGCCGATCTGGCCCAAGTCCGTAACTGGCCAGCGTTTCGAGACTTCCCAGCAGGCCGAGGAAGCCGGCCATGTTCTGCGAGCCGCTTTCGTAGCGCGAGGCGGCGTTGCGGATGTTGAGCTCGATCCGCGTGTAATCGTTCCCCTGGCTGACCGAGTTCCAGCCGACATTGATCGGCCGAATCAGCGACAACAGCTCGTGGCGAATGTAGAGCAGCCCGGCCCCCTCTGGTCCGAGCAGCCACTTGTGACCGTCGGCCGCCATGAAATCGATCCCGGTCGCGCGAACATCGAGCGGAAACACGCCCAGCCCCTGGATCGCGTCGAGAAAGAACAACGCCCCCCGGTCATGGGCGACGCGGGCCAGTTCGGCTGGATCGAGCCGCCAGCCCGAGGCATAGCCCACCCAGCTGGCTGAAACGATCCGCGTCCGGTTGTCGCAGGCTTCGGCGATCCGGTTGGGGCAAACCCGGACGCCATCGAGCGGCACGGTGCGGACTTCGACACCGCGACTGGCGAGGTTCAGCCAGGGGTAGACATTGGAGGGGAACTCGCCGGCCGGGAGGACCACGTTGTCACCGGATTGCCAGGGGTAGCCCTCGGCGATCATGTTGATCCCGAAGCTGGTGTTGGGAACGAGGCCAACTTCGTCGCGGTCGGCGTTGATCAGGGCAGCGGCGAGAGTCCGGGTTTCTTCGAATTGCCGGGACCAGTCGGGCCAGCGGGCATCGCCGTCGGCGTGGGCCTGCTGAAGCCAGGCTTCGATCCGTGCCCGGCAACGATCGGGCAGCGGGCCGACGGCGGCGTGATCGAGCGAGGTCCAGCTGCTTGTGACCACCAGCTCACGCCGGAACGCGGCCCAATCGGTTGTGGGCTTGGCTGGTGGCGATGCGGGCGAAGCGGATGGCATAGTTTGCCCAACAGGACGGGATTGGCCTGGCCGGAACTGGCGGCGGGTTTTGACTGGTGCGGGGCGGCCTGCAAATCCGCGCTGGACCGCACCTGCCGGAAAAGACCGCAGTTTTGCCCGGTTTCTGCCGTCCCAGTATGGGTGACAGGCAGAAGTCTGTAACTATACTGGAGCCAAAATCCCGGCGGCATCGGTGGGGCGATTCTGCTTTGGGCCGTCGCGTGGCCTTGACTGCCCCGCCCGGCAGCTGCGCCGCCGGCCCGGATCAGGAAATTCAGGGAAAGAAAGCCGCCGACATGCAGAAGGGTCTGTGCATCGCCGCACTCAGCATCTCGGGGCTGGTCCTGCTGCTGTTTCTGGCTGACATCCTGATGTGGCTTGGCAGCATGCAGGCCTTTGCCCCGTACAAGGGCTTCAATGTCTGGAGCGATCTCGTCTTCATCGTCTGTGCGGCGATCATCGGCTGGCTGAGCTGGACCAACTACCGCAAGCTTCCCTGAGCGGGCTGTCGCCACTGGACAAAAAGGGCGGCACGGGCGATATTTCCTGGTTCGTCAGTTGTCGAATCCATGTCCGTTTTCGGGCATCTCAGCCAGCCATCCCTCGCCCATTGATTACGGCTTTCCATGCCGTGATTGTTGAAGCGCGAATGACAAGCTGGAAGCCTATCCCACGTTGAACCATGCCCAATATCAAGAGCGCCAAGAAACGGATGCGGCAAGCCGTCGTCCGACAAGCCCGCAACCGCGCCGCCAAAAGCGAGCTGCGGACGTTGACTCGCAAAGCCACCGAGGTCGCCGCGAAGGGCAAGCCCGAGGACGGCGTTGCAGCACTGCAGCTGGCTTCCAAACGGCTCGATCAGGCCGCGGCCAAAAAGACCATTCACAAGAACGCTGCCGCCCGCCGCAAATCACGTCTGTCCGCCGCCATGAAGCGCGCGAAGGCCGCGAAGTAGCCTGCCTTTCTGACCATTCGCTTGACCAGGTCAATGCGGTCAATCAGGTCCGCGAAGATCACTTGCTTGCGCTGCGGGCTGGTATTGCGCTGCCCGTCCGCCGGCCTCAGATGAACCGGTCGATAAACCGCGGGTCGAGCGGAATGTCGTCGATCTCCATGTCGGCGATCAGATCCTGGTGCAGCCGGGATTTCGGGTCCATGATTTTGTCGCCGATGGCCGCCCAAGCCGCCTGCAGACGCGGTGATTCGCTTCGTCCCGACATTCGCAGAGTGGCCTCGAGGTCGAGAGCCGCCGCCACATCGAGATAGTCGCGATCGGGCTTGTCGAGCGACAGGGCGAAGACCAGCGACGCCAGCGAGTGGCAAAGCTGGTCGAAGACCCCGCCTTCATCGCCCAGCAAAAAACTCTGGTCCATGAAGGTCTTCTGGTAGCGGGCGATGATCATCAGGATCCGCCGGCCCAAGGTGCGGTTGCGCCGCAGGGCCCGCCGGATGTAAAGCTGCTTTTCAGGGAACAGGTTGCGGATGCCCTGCAACGAGCCGGTCCACGGGTTAAACGAACCGAGCATGGACGATGCGACAAACCAGCCGAATTTCGCCTTGGCCCCGAGCCCGGACTTGCCGGCGACTTCCGCCAGCCCGATCGGCTCGAGGAACTGGCTGCGGATGCCGCGGGTCATCGCGTTGGGCGCGCCGACATCGGCGAGGACCGGATTCGGACCTTCATAGACGGTCGCGATCGTGAACTCGTGCATGTTTTCGCCGACGTAGTTCTCGATCAGATGCTCGCGGCCTGAATGGCTGTAGCCTGCCCCGCCGCGGCGGGTTGCCTTGCGCCGTTCATCGCTGTGCACGGAACGGCCGCCCAGAATCTGGTAGACGTTGATCGCGGTCTGCAGCAGCCCCTTGGTCGCGTAGACTTTGGCGATCATCCCCTGGGTCTCGTCGCGCACGCCGTTGGCTGCGAGCCGAAAGCAGAGGTCGCCGAGCACGCGTCCAGCCAACCCGTGGCAGACGGCCCGGCCGAGCCAGGTGCGGATGCGCGGCGCATTGCCAATCGGCTTGCCGAAGGTGGCGCGGAAAGCGGTCCAGCCGCCCGGCCGATGCCTGGCTTTGAGGCCCGAGCGATCAGGCTGATTGGGGTCGAGGATGACCTGGGCCAGCAGTTTGAAGATCTTGGCCGCGCTGTTCACGCCGATCCCGCCACGGCCTTTCGCGAGCGAGCTGAAGGCCTGAGCCAGCCCCTTGCCGGCCGGCCCCAACAGCGTGTTGGCGGGCACCGGGCAATCGGTCAGGCGGAAGCGCGCGTTCCAGAGATAGTCGAACGCGACGAGGTCGTTGCGGACCATCCGGAAGTGTTCGTTGTCGGCCTTGGGCACCTCGAACATGATCATGGCCGAGTCACGTCCGGGTGGCAGATTCTCGCCGACCAGCTTGAGGACCAGAACGCAAAGGCCGCCATAAATCACGTTGGTGATCGGCCACTTGACGCCGTTGAGGATGTAGCGGTCGCCCTCGCGGCGAGCCGTCATCGCGAGCTTGCTCGGATCAGCTCCCACTCCCGGCTCCGTCAGGGCAAACGAGCCCAACAGTTCGCCCCGCGCCATCCGCGGCAGCCACGCCTGCTTTTGCGCATCTGTCCCGAAATCGAGGATCGGAGTCACTGGCCCGAGAAAATTGTGGACCTCGAACAGCACGGCAAGGTCGGGATGGATGTAGGTCAGGGCGCGAAGCAGCGGACCGAGGTCCCCCAGCTGGGCACCGCTGCCACCGTAGGCGCGCGGAATCGCGAGGCCAAAGAACCCCAGCCGGGCGAGTCCGCTGATCGTCTCGTCCTGGAAGAGCATCCGGTCGTGATCGAGCAGCGTGCCATCTTTCTTGCGCTGCAGCAGAAACTCCATGCACTGGCCCATGACGGCGGCGACTTCGGGCGAAGGGCTGAACTGGCCGGCATGGAACTCGACGGCGCGAGCGTTGCCAAAGAGCGAAGTGAGCGTCGGGGCTTCGCCCGAAAACTGGTTCTCGGCAGCGCGGTCGGCAGCGTCGAGCGCCGCCAGCGAAGCGATCTCGTCGGCACTCTTGCCCGCCTGCCGCAGGATCATCGCGATCGCGTCCTGGTTGACGGCCGAGGCCCGGGACGGTTCGCGGCGGTCGGTGTCAGTTTTCAGCATGTCTGCAATCGGGATGGATAAAAGAAGCCCTCGACAATCGTCGGCCAATCCTCAGGCTCGCCTTGCCCCTGATTCTACCAACGACTCCTGAAAGGCCCTGGTCGACCGTGGCAAACCGAACCTTGAGGTGCCGCCAGGGGCCGTTCGTTTCGTTGATGCAGATCCTGCGGACCTTCAAAAACCGCAGCCAGCAGCTGTTTCGTAACGATTTGAACGACGCCGCCCAAGAGGGCTCAGGGCTGCGGCAAATCGGGCCGGGGGCCTGGTCAGGAAACGCCTTGTCCAGCTCACCTGCAATGCCAAAGTAGCAGGCACTTTCCCTTTGCCTGCTACTTTTGCGCGACGCTGTCAGGGCTTTCCCCGCCGCGGCCCACTCTTGCGTCCAGGTGATCGTCCAGGTCGCGGCGGTCCCTTGGCGGCGATTCGCCCTGCACCGGGCCGGCCGGCACCCCGTCGTGGCGGCCGGGACTTTGTACCTGGCAGCTTTGCCGGGCGGGGTGGACCTGCATCGCGCGACCGGCGCGGTCGTCCGCGTTCGCGCTGAAGCGCTCGGCCCGGTGAGGGAGATCCTTCGGCAGCGCTGGTCTTTTTTCCTGCCGGCCGGCTTCGGTTCCGGCCGCGGAAGTCAGTGACCATTTGCTGTTCGGTCATATCGGCGGCACGGCGCTGCAACCGGTCGCGGCGCGGTCGGGAGCCGGCCAGGCCTTTCAGTGCAGCAACCTCCTCCGCCGTCAGGCGGCGCGATTCGCCTGCGGGAAGCTCGCCGAGCACAAGCGGGCCAATCGCGATCCGCTTGAGCCGGAGGACTTTGTGTCCAACCTGCGCGAGCAGGCGGCGGATTTCGCGATTGCGGCCTTCGCGGAGCGTGATCTCAAGGATGGTTCCACGGCGGGAGGCGCGACGTGGCGTGACTTTGCTGGCCTTGGCAATGCCCTCGGCCAGATGGACGCCCTTTTCCAGCTGCTCCAGCTGGTCGGGCAACGGCGTGCCGGCCACTTCGACGAGATAGCGCTTGTCGATCTCAAACGACGGGTGCGTCAGCCGGTTGGCCAGCTCACCGTCGTTGGTCACCAGGATCAACCCCTCGCTGGTCCGGTCCAGCCGCCCAACGCAGTAGACACGGGCTTCGGATTTGATCAAGTCGATCACCCGCAGCCGGCCGGATGGGTCGCGGCTGGTGGAAACCACACCGGGTGGCTTGTTGAGCATGAAGTACTGTTTCCGCTCCAGCCGTAGCGGCATGCCATCGACCAGGATTTTCTGCGTGTCGGGATCGACGCGGGTTCCGAGTTGCGTGACCTGGACGCCGTCGACTTCGACCCGGCCCTCGGTAATCAGGGTCTCACATTCGCGGCGGCTGCCGAGTCCAGCGGCGGCGAGGATCTGCTGGAGACGGTGCTGGCCGGGGACAACCGGGGCCTTCCGCGGAGGTGCCCGCAACGGACGGCGTTTGGGGCGGAGCGGTTTCTTCATGGTGGCCGGCGGGAGAGGTCGTGCAGGGGATGCCACGATTCTACCTGCTGCGAACAGTTCGGTCAGATCGGACTGTTCGGACAGATCAGCCGGATTGGACGGATCTCTTGGGCGTGATCACTCGCCGGCAGCGCATTTCTGGAGGCGCGATTCGATCTTGCGGAGGATTTCCTGCTCCAGAGTCACGTCGCGCCCCTGCGGAATCCAGCCGCGGTTGGGTTGCAACAGGAGCAGCTCCTCGCGGTCGACATCGAGCGCGTTGTCATGCCGGAACTGGCGGCCCGTGACCGGCGAACGCTCGGGATCGGGGCGGTCCTCGAGTTCCTTGAAGACTTTCAGGTCGACCAGATAACCGTTGGCGACGGGGATGATCCGGGCCTTGGCAAATCGTCGCACCGTCTGGAGCGAAGCATGGACCCGCTCGAATCCGCGGGCCGAATCGCGCCGCCAGGGCTCCAAGACAGTGCTTCCAATCTGCGGATGGGTCTCGATCCAGCCTTCGGTCAACAGCCCGTCGATCTGTCGGACGCGCTCTTCCCGCCAGATGCGAAAAAAGTTGTCCAGTTCATCCGACACTTCGTCCATGATCAGTGCCCGGTCAACCGGCGCGACGAGCAGCGGGTTGGCGACGGGGGCCAGCCCATCGGGCACCGGTACCGGCGCGTCGGCGTTAAAGACACGACAGCCACCTGCCGGCACAAACATCAGCAACAGGATCGCGGCGTGCAGCGTTGAACGGAACATGGCCGTTGGTGGTAATGCCGGATGCCTGCGGGCGGGCGTGGTTGGGCCGCGGAAAGTCCCAAATCGGCCCGCCTTCAACAAGCCCATCCGCCTGGCCATTGCCCTGCTAGCATGATTCGCACGTTCACAGTTCAAAACGACAATCCAGGCCAACGACGCCCGCTGGACCATGCACAGTCCCGACTTGCTACATGCCGTCGAGGCCCTGATCTGCGACGAATATGGAAAAGTGGCCGAAGTCCGTGAACTGCCAGGTGAACGGGATTGGAACTTTCTGGTCCGCGAACAGGAGTCTGGCACGCGCTGGGTGCTGAAACTCTTTGCGCCGGCCGAGTCGCGCGGTTTTGTTGACGCTGAAGTTGCCGTGATGGACCGGCTCGGTTCAGCTGGCCTGCCTGTACCACACGTCGTACGAAGCAGGGCTGGGCACCCGGTCATTACGCTGACTGGCCATGGAACTGCCCCGCGGTTGGGCCGGATGGTCTCGTTCCTGCCGGGCCGGCCGCTGGCGAGGCTGACGCTTTTGCCGGAAGCCCTTCAGGAAGAGCTGGGCGCGGCCGTAGCAAAGATTGCGTTGGCGCTCGATGGATTTGAACTGCCCGCGATCAGACGCCCGTTCGACTGGGACCTTGCCAGGGGGCTGGCGGTCATTAAACCCGGGCGAGATGCGGTCACCGATTCCTTCCTGTGCGGTTTGGTGCACAAGGTCGCGGCAGGTTTCACGGCGACGCGGCAAAGGGTTCACGGGGAGTTGCCAGATTCGATCATTCACGGCGACCTGAACGACTGGAACCTGCTGGTTTCTGCCGGATCAGCGGTCGAACCGGGTAGTTGCCGGCTGACCGGGATCATCGACTTCGGCGACATGGTCTGGTCGAAAACGGTCCACGACCTCGCTATCGCGATAGCCTATGCGGTGCTGGACCGGGACGATCCGCTGGATGTGGCGGCCCGCATCGCTGGCGGCTATCACCGCGTCCGGCCGTTGAACAGCGGCGAAGTGGCCTTGCTCTGGCCACTCGTCCAGATGCGGCTGGCGGTCAGTGTTGTCATGGCCGCCCGACAAATGCTGGCCGACCCGGGCAACGAGTACCTCGGCGTGACTCAGGTTCCGATCCGGCGCACGTTGCCTTTGCTCCTCGAGATTCCGGGCGCGTTTGCCGAAGCGGCTCTGCGCCACGAACTGGGACTGTCGCCCCCCACTGCTTTCTCAGGGGCATCGCGGTGGATTCAGCAAAACCGGGGTCGGGATCTCGTGGCAGTCCTCGACCTCCCGCCCGGCACGATGTCTGAACGGATCGACTTGGGCGTTGGCAGTCCGTTGATCCAGGGCGATCCTGCGCGAATGCACGATCAGCTCGACTCGGCCGTCACCGCGTGGCAGGCTGCGCGGCCGGGAAAAGTGGGCACTGGTGGATGGGGCGAAGCCCGGCTGATTTACCAGTCCCCCCAGTTCGATGCCGGCCCGGATGCGCGACAGAGAACGATTCATCTCGGCCTCGATTTCTTTGCTCCCGCCGGAACAGCGGTTCGGGCGGTCGCCGACGGAACCGTTCACGACGTGCGCGTGATTGACGAGCCGCTCGACTACGGCGGCGTGGTCATGCTCAGGCACGCAGCTGAAGCGGGCGAGCCCGTCTGCCTGCTCTATGGGCACCTCGATCCGGATTCAATTTCGTCGCTTTCACCCGGCCAATCCATTCAGCGGGGTCAAATCTTTGCCCGCCTCGGTGACCGGTCGTTGAATGGCGGCTGGACTCCCCACCTTCACCTGCAAGTCATCGCCGACGACTTCGGGTTGGGTTGCGGATTCCCCGGTGTCTCCGCCGCCCGGTGGCGTGAAGTCTGGCTGGCTGGATCGCCCGATCCAGGTCCGCTTGCCGGAACCGGCCCCGCAATCAGCAATGGGAAACCGGCTGGCACCGGCGAACTGGTTCAACAGCGTCACGAGCGGATCGGCCGCAGCGTGCGGCTTTCCTATCGCGAGCCTCTGCAGATGGTCCGCGGCTGGATGCAGTTTCTCTACGACGAGAACGGGCGGCGTTACCTCGACGCCTACAACAACGTCCCACACGTCGGGCATTGCCATCCGCGCGTCGTCGAGGCTGCGGCGCGGCAGCTCGCCTTGCTGAACTCGAACACGCGTTACGTCAGCCGGTTGCAGACGGAGTTCGCCGAACGGCTGATCGCGACCTTTCCGGAACCGCTCAACACCTGTTTTTTTCTCAACTCGGCCAGCGAAGCAAACGAGCTGGCATTGCGCCTGGCGCGGGTTGCCACGTGTGGCGGCGACATCATCGTGACGGAGCACGCCTATCATGGGCATACGACTTCGCTGATCGACATCAGCCCCTACAAACACGCCGGGCCGGGAGGGCAGGGGGCGCCGGAATGCGTGCAGGTCATTCCGGTCGCCGACACTTTTCGCGGGCCGCACAGGGCCTACGATCCGGACGCCGGACGAAAATACGCAGAATACGCTTCCGGCGCCATCGCCCGGATCGCATCGCGCGGCGGGAAACTGGCGGGCTTCATCGCCGAGACCTGTCCCAGCGTCGGGGGCCAGCTGATCCTGCCCACCGACTACTTCGCGCGGCTCTATCCCCTGATTCGCGCAGCCGGCGGCGTCTGCATCGCGGACGAAGTTCAAACCGGTTACGGGCGAATGGGGGACTGCTTTTATGCTTTCGAGGCCCACGGCGTCGTGCCCGACATCGTGGTGCTGGGCAAGCCGATCGGGAACGGCTTTCCGCTGGCCGCCGTCGTCACAACCCGCGCCATCGCCGCGGCGTTTGACAACGGGATGGAGTTCTTCAGCACGTTTGGCGGGAACCACACCAGCTGCGCGGTGGGCCTCGCCGTGCTGGACGTGGTGCGCGACGAAGGCCTTCAACAGCGGGCCCGGGAGGCGGGCGAATGCCTGGGAACTTTGTTGCGCGAAACAGTTGCCTCCCATCGGCTGGTCGGCGAGATTCGCGGTCGTGGATTGTTCTGGGGCGTTGAACTGGTCCGCGATCATGAGACGCTCGAGCCGGCGACTTCGGAGACAAGCTGGGTCTGCAACCAGCTGCGCCGTGAAGGCATTCTGATCGGCACCGATGGCCCCGCGCACAACGTCTTGAAAATCCGTCCGCCGATGGTTTTCGACCAGAGCAACGCGGAGCAACTGGTGCGAACGCTTGGCCGGGCGCTCGATTTCATTGTCGCGACCGGTCCAGCCGATGATTGAACGGGATCTTCCAGCCCGCATTCAGGGTTGCACGACTTCCGTCGCGAGCCGAAAATGGTTGCGGAGGTGAGCGTTGAGACCCAATCGACCAACGGCTGGACCGGAAACCTGTTTTTCGCCGGCAGCTGATGCGCCCCAACGGCAGCCCAAGTGGCTGTCCGGATACGGTTGGGCGCTGGTGGCCTTCTTTTTGGCCAGCTTTTTGGTTTTGCCGGCTGTGGGACAGCTCAAAGCATCCGACCGGGTCGCTCCGGAGATGCTCAATCTGCTGGAGACCCGTTGTTTTGGCTGCCACGGCGAAGACGAACCGGAAGCCGGGCTGAATCTGGCGCATTTCCAGACCATTGGCAGCGTCCGGCTCGACCGCGATACCTGGGAAAAAGTGCTCCGCCGCGTGGTGGCTGGCTCCATGCCTCCGGGCGATGCGTCCGCCATTACGGATGAAGAACGGGCAGAACTTGGCCGCTGGGTCGACGACGTGTTGCATAACGTCGACTGCTCGGACGCCCTTCAGCCAGGGCAGATCACCATCCGGCGACTGAACCGGGGCGAATACCGGCACACGATTCAGGACCTGCTGATGGTCGACTATGAACCGGCCAGCTTCTTTCCTGGCGACGACGCAGGTTATGGCTTCGACAACATCGGCGACGTGCTGAGCCTGCCGCCGGTTTTGATGGAGAAGTATCTCTCCGCCGCGGAAGCTGTCAGCCGGCTGGCGATTCAGGCCCCGGAAGACTTTCAGCCAGTCGAGATCGACATCGGACTCTCGGGATTCGAGTTCGACAATGACACCAACCGGCTCTCCGAAGGCCTCGCGTTCCTGACCAGCGGCGAAGCGGTTTGCAAAGTTGAGCCGAAGGAAAAATTCGAGGGGCAACTCCGGTTGCGCGTGGTGGGTCAACAGGCCGGCGATGAGCCGTGCCGGATGACCGTTCACCTCGACCGACGCAAGCTGGGCTCGTACAAGATCACCCAGGACGAACAGCAGGAGACGATCGACATTCCCTTGCGGATGGGAACTGGCCCGCGGCAGATTCGCATCTCCTTTGACAACGACTTCTACCGGCCCGACGCTCCGGAAGGGCGGCAAGACCGTAACTTGCTGGTCCAGGGCGTCTCGCTGCTGGCGAAAGCCGGGACTCCGGCTGAGCCATCCGCCGCGCACCGCCACTTTTTCATTGCCGTCGCGGCGAAGAAATCCGAAGAGGAACCGGTCGCGAAAAAACTGCTCGGCGTCTGGGCCAGCCGCTTCTTCCGCCGACCCGCCAGTGAAAACGAAATCGACCGCCTGACCGCTGTCTACGCAGCCGCCCGTGCCGACGATGCCTCGTTCGAGCAGTCGATGCAGTACGCCCTGCAGGCGATTCTGGTATCGCCCAAGTTCCTGTTCAAAGCCGAACAGCCGCCGCCCGCCGACGGCACGTCCCGACGGCTCAACAGCTACGAACTGGCCACCAGCCTGTCATACTTTCTCTGGAATTCAACGCCCGATGGGGCTTTGCTCCAGACCGCCCATGAACGCGATTTGCAGGATGACGAACTGTTGCGGGCCGAGGTCCGCCGGCTGCTGGCCGATCCGAAGGCCGACCGGATGATCCGCAGTTTCGCCAGCCAGTGGCTGCAACTTCGGGCACTCGACCTGTCCCAGCCCGACCCGGAGCTGTACGCCGGCGTCGACCGCGAACTGCTGGCCGACATGCGCGAAGAAACCGAACTGTTTTGTCGCGACGTGTTCCGCAACAACCGCAGCCTGTTCGATTTGCTCTCGGCCGATTACAGCTACGTCAACAGCCGGCTGGCCGGACACTACGGACTGGATCCGGTAAAACCCGAAGACGGATTCGTGCGCGTCAGCCTTGGCGAAACCGCGCGCCGCGGAGTGCTGACGCAGGGCAGTATCCTGACGGTAACCAGCAACCCCAACCGGACCAGTCCCGTCAAACGTGGCCGCTGGATTCTTGAAAACATTCTCGGCGAGCCGCCCCCGCCGGCCTTGCCCGACATCATGCCGCTGGAACAGCAAAAACTGACCGGGACGTTGCGGCAGCAGATGGAACAGCATCGCGCGGACCCCGCCTGTGCTTCCTGCCATGCGACGATGGACCCGCTCGGCTTCGCGCTGGAGAATTTCGACGCCGTCGGCCAGTGGCGAACCGAAGATGCCGGCGGGCCGGTGGACGCTTCGGGCGAACTGCCATCCGGCGAGAAGTTCAATGGAGCCGTCGAACTGCTCAAGGTGCTGCAGGAGAGAAAGCAGCAGGAGTTTATCCGCTGCCTGACGGAAAAGATGATGATCTACGCGCTCGGACGAGGACTGCGTTACGAAGACCAGTGCGCCGTGAACGAGATCCTGAAACGGCTCGAAGCCAACGGTTACCAGTTCGAGGAGCTGATCCTCGCGATCGTCGAAAGCCCACCGTTCCGGCAACGTCAAAAAGACACGAATTGAGCCTGAGGCGCTAGCCGAAAACGCCAACTCAACCCTTGACACTCACTCAAAGGAATCGGCTAGTGCCTCAGGCTCACAAGAGCGGGCCGGACAATCCCTTGTTTATCGGAGCCTGAACCATGCACCACAACGAAATTTCCCGGCGAACGTTGCTGCGCGGCGTGGGAGCGGCCATGGCCTTGCCGTTGCTCGACGTGATGGCCCCGGCCGTAGCGCGGGCAGCATCGACCAGCGGCCCGGCCGCCGTGCCGCTCCGGATGGCGTTTCTGTATGTGCCCAACGGGATGCACATGCCGGACTTCTTTCCGGCCGAGCCAGGCCCGCTGGGTGACTTGCCGCCGATCCTCGCTGAGCTCGCAAAGTTTCGTGACCAGATCAACGTGCTCGGGGGGCTGGCCCTCGACCAGGCGCGGGCTCACGGCGACGGGCCAGGCGATCATGCCCGCGCTGTCGCGTGCTTCCTGACGGGTGCCCATCCGCGCAAGACCAACGGGGCCGACATCCGCAACGGGATCAGCGTCGACCAGCTGGCCGCGTCCGGGCTCGGACACCAGACGAGGCTCCGGTCGCTGGAGCTGGGGACGGACGCCAGCTCACCCGGCGGACATTGCGACTCGGGCTACAGCTGCGTCTATACGTCCAACCTCTCGTGGCGGACAGATACCAGTCCGGTGGCCAAGGAAGTCGATCCGGCGATGGTCTTTGACCGGATGTTCGCCGGCACCGAGCTTGGGCTAAGCCCGGACGAACGTGCCCGTCGCAACCGCCGCCGGCAAAGCGTGCTCGATGTCGTCCTGCACGACGCCAACAGCCTGCACAGTGCCCTCGGTGCCAACGACCGCCGCAAGCTCGACGAGTA
This sequence comes from Planctomycetota bacterium, assembly GCA_031405895.1. Lineage (GTDB taxonomy): Bacteria > Planctomycetota > Planctomycetia > Pirellulales > Pirellulaceae > BJ22. Next base: position 5,686 of record JANOFL010000071.1, on the reverse strand, counting down.
CCTCCACGCCGTTCGCGAGATTGAAACCCGGTTGCAGCGGTCCGACAAGCTCAGTCACGGCGACTCCGCCACAGCCGACATCGAACGGCCCGAGGGCGTTCCGCGTGACTACGCAGAGCATGTGAAGCTGCTGCTCGACATGCTTGTCCTGGCGTTCCAGACCGACACGACGCGAATCGCGAGCTTCATGTTCGCCAACGCAGGGAGCAACCGCAGCTATCGCGCGCTGGACATCCGCGAAGGCCACCACGACCTGTCGCACCACGGCCAGAGCGAAGAGAAGCAGGCCCGGATCAGCCAGATCAACCGGTTCCATGCCAGTCTATTCGCCGGCTTCCTCGAACGGCTCGCGTCGATCCGCGAAGGCGACGGCACGTTGCTCGACCAGTCCATGATTGTCTACGGCAGTGCGATCGCCGATGGCAACGCCCATGCCCACCACGATTTGCCGATTGTGCTTGCCGGCCGGGGCGGCGGGACAATCGAAACGGGCCGCTACATCCGCTATCCGGCTGAAACGCCGCTGACCAATCTTTACCTGACGATGCTGCAACGGTTCGGGGTCAAGGCCGGTTCTTTCTCCGACAGCACGGGGACGCTGGACGACCTCGCGGGATAGTTCCCTGCATTTGTCCTGGCGAGCGGTCCCGGCGCGCCAGGACAAGCCTTGAGTCACCAGAGTTTCGCGACTTCGACCCCCACGCCATCGATCTTTGCCGGCCGAACGATTGCGGCAGCTTTGAGGCACGTGTAACGCCCATTCCGTAGCACCAGCTGCTTCAGTCGCCGGTCGACAGGATCGACAATCCAGTACTCCGGCACACCGACCCGCTGGTAAACGGCTCGCTTGGCTTTCTGGTCGTAGTCGCTGTTCGACGGGGAGAGAATCTCGACCAGCAAATCAGGGACGCCAATGATCCGGCTAGGTTTGAGAAGGTGGCGGTTTTTCTCCAGCAACACAATCAGGTCCGGCTGGACGATGTCGTGTTTGGCCAGCTCCACGTCAAAGGGCGCGTCAAACACAAGTCCCAGTCCGGCCAGTTCAATCTGGGTGTAGAACTCGTGCAGCAACCGTTTGGATGCCGTCTGGTGCGCCGTCCCGGGAGCCGGGTTCATGAAGATATCTCCATCAAGTACTTCATATCGGCGACCATCGCTCGGAGCCAGGCAATAATCGGCGTAGACAAGTTTGCCGTTGCCAGAGCTCGCGGTCGCCATAACGGCAAGTTTCCCTGATGACTGTTGTGCCCGCTCAAGTTTACTGCAAACGGCCCGGTCAGCCCAGTGAATGTCGTTGGGCAGCACCTGCGGGCCGGTCTACCGGCGGCCCCATTCGACCATCCGGGTCCAGGCGAAAAGTTCGGTCGTGCTGACCGTGACCACGCCATCGTTGACGCCGTCCCGCAAGTTGCCGCCGTCGGTGCCCCACGGATTCCGCAGGATGATGTGCGTGATCGTGCCCCACGCATTCGCGATGCTGCCGGTCACCATGTAAACATGGTTTTCGACCAGCGGATAACCGCTCATCGTGGCCAGTGAAGTCACCGTCAGGGCCGTGCCGGTGGCCAGCGAGTCGCGGATCCATGTGGCCAGATACGCGGCGCTGTTAAAACTCGATGTCGAATGCTGGGCATTGGTCATGCCGAGTGCGGTGAAGGCCTCGTTGCTCCAGCCATTGTTCAGGCTGGCGTAGCTGTTCTGGCCGGTCCGGTGATGGGCGAAAGCCTTCTCATAGAGGGCGACCCAGCCGCTGCTCTCGGCTCCCAGTGAAGCGTTGACCACATAGTTGTTTCCATCCACCGGCAGGTCGTTGTCCACGCGGTAGAACTTGCCACCGAGCTTTACGCCAAAAGTCCCGTCGTTGAAATCAACGATGTTCTGGCGGATCACGAGCGGCTGTTCGAGCGCCGCGCTGCCGAGGGCAGCCATGAAGTAGCAGTCGCCGGTCTGGCCCTGGCGGACATCGGTCGATGTGGGGCCGCTGGACGAAAACAGCTTGAGGCCGCCAAAGGTCCGGTAGCCGTAGCTGCCAGCCGACGGGTCGGCGATCCGGTCACCATCGAGCGTCAAGTCGGCCCAGTTGGAGAATCCGCCGACGGCATGGGTCTTGTCGGCTGAAGTCGCACCGAGCACGGTGTCGGCCTGGCCCGAACTGTTGATCCAGGCTGTGTCGTAGCCCGATCCGCTGTCGACATAGTCGGTGAACAGGTTGTCGATCGCGACCAGCGTGTCGTCGCCTTCGTTGCCGAACAGCCAGTCGCGGCCGAGTCCGCCATTCAGCCGGTCGTTCTCGGTGCCGCCGTAGATCGCGTCGTCACCATGGCCGCCGAGCAACAGGTCGTGGCCGGAACCTCCCTCCAGCGTGTCGTTGCCGTTGCTGCCAAAAAGCGAGTCGGCACCCGCCTCGCCCCAAAGGTGATCGTGGTCGTCGCCGCCATCCAGCCAGTCGTGGCCCGTTCCGCCAGCCAGCTGGTCGTTGCCGTAACCACCCAGCAGCGTGTCGTTACCCGCCAGGCCCCAGGCCGTGTCGGTTCCGCTTCCACCATCGAGCCGGTCACTGCCCGGGCCTCCGATCAGCTGGTCGTTGCCGCCCTGGCCCCAGGCCGAGAGCCGGATCGTCGTATCATTGCGGACCCAGTCGTTGCCATTGTTACCGTAGAAGCGGACTTCATTGACGGGTCCAGTGACGGTTTTGTTGTTTGTAGAAACTGAATCCCAGGCCGAGACATTCAGTCCGCCCGATTGCCAGCTGATCAGGGCGTTGTCCCAGTTGCCGCCGCCATAGATGTTGACGGTGTCGGCGGCCGCGTCGTAGATGATGGAAGCGGCCAGCAGCTTGCGGGCTTCGAGTGCTTCAAAGCCGGAAACGTCTCTGGCCGGGCCGGACATCCGGCGAATCGCGGTTCGCTTAAGGGTTGGGCGGCGGTTCATGGCAGGCTCCTGGCTTTTTCTGGCTGGTCGGATTGGCTTCTGTCCTCCCATTCCCGTTTGCTGGCCCGGTTGGACAAAAAAACCTGGCCGTCGTGAAATCAGGCCTTTCGCGTCGTTGCAGCGTTTCTGGCCGCCTGGTTGCGAAGGGAATGCCTGCCACCGGGTCGGCTCAGCCAGAAAGCGTCCGCACCCCGGCGCGGCGGGGTTGGCGCAAAGTCCGGATGGGCCGTGGAAGCTGTGCCGCACGAACCGGCGGCACAGTTTCCGGTCACCCCCTGGCTTCGACCATCAGCACTATTTGAGCGCGACCTACCGCCGGCCCCATTCGAGCATCCGGGTCCAGGCAAACAGCTCGGCGATGCTGAGCGTGACCACCCCGTCGTTGACTCCATCTCCCAAACTGCCACCGTCGGTGCCCCACGGGTTCCGCAGGACGACATGGGTGATCGTGCCCGCTGCGTTGACCAGGCGACCGGTCACCATGTAAGCGTGGTTCTTGACCAGCGGCGTGCCGGTCAGCGTCACAAGCGAAGACACAGTCAGGGCCCTGCCGACCTCAAGGAGGACGTCAATCCGGGCGGCATAGCTTGCGGCGCTGCTGAAGCTCGACGTGGACTGCTGGGCATTGGTCATGCCAAGGGCTGTGAAAGCTTCGGTCGACCAGCCAAAGTTGATGCTGGCGTAGCTGTTCTGGCCAGTCCGGTGATGGGCAAAGGCCTTCTCATAGAGCGCCACCCATCCGCTGCCCTGGGCACCCTGCTTGGCGTTGACAAGGGTCCCGCTCGCATTGACCGGCAGTTCGTTGTCCACGCGGTAGAATTTGCTGCCCAGCTTCACGCCGAATGTTCCGTCGTTGAAATCGACAATGCTCTGGCGGATCACGAGCGGCTGCTTGAGGGCGGTGGATCCCAGGGCGGACAGGAAGTAACAGTCGTTCGTCAGGCCCTGACGGACGTCCGTCGCACGGGGACCGCTGGACGAGAACAGCTTCAGGCCGTTAAACGTCCGGTAGCCGTAGCCTCCCGCTGCTGGATCGGCGATCCGGTCTCCGTCGAGCGTCAGATCGGCCCCGTTCGCGAAACTGGTCACGAAATGGGTCTTGTCGGCCGTCGTCTGGCCAGCCACGGTGTCGAAGGAGGCACCTGAGCGGTTGACCCAAACCGAGTCGTTGCCCACACCGCTGTCCACATGGTCATTGACGACGTTGTCAATTGCGACCAGCGCGTCGTCGCCTTCGTTGCCATACAGCCAGTCGCGGCCGAGTCCGCCATTGAGCTGGTCATTCCCGGTTTCGCCGAAGAGTACGTCGTCACCGGAACCCCCGAGCAGCAGATCGTTTCCGGAACCACCCATCAGCTCATCGTTGCCGACTCCGCCCATCAGCGAGTCGGCATCGGCTTCGCCCCACAGCCGGTCGTTGCCTGTGCCACCATCGGCCCAGTCGTGACCCGCTCCGGAAACCAGCTGGTCATTGCCGGTGCTGCCGAGCAGCGTGTCGTTGCCGCCATACCCCCAGACCCGGTCGTCGTCGCTGCCGCCGTCGAGCATGTCTCCGGCCGGGCCTCCGATCAGCTGGTCGTTGCCGCCATGCCCCTGGGCGTTCAGGCGAATCGACGAGTTGTTGCGGACCCAGTCGTTCCCCGCGCTGCCGAAAAACCGGATTTCGTTGACCGGGCCGGTGAACGTTTTGTCGCTCGACGACGCTGAGTCCCAGGCCACGACGTTGAGTCCGCTGCCCGTCTGCCAGGTAATCTGCACGTTGTCGTCGTTGTTGGTGCCATAGATGTTTACAATGTCGGCAATCGGGTCGTACTGGATCGCGGCCGCGAGGAGTTTGCGGTTTTCCAGTGCTTCATAGCCGGCGATAATCCCGGCCGGGCGAGAAGAACGGCGAATCCTGTTTCGCGACGGAGTTGGGCGGCGTTTCATGGCTGTCTTCCTTTTCAGGAGGGGGTGATGGTGTTGCCAGCGGGCGACCGGGGGATGCCCGTTCGCCAGTTGTTGACGGCGGAGACTGCCCGCCATCAGTTACTCGCCGTTTCGGTCGGTGACGCGACATGGAAACGGTTTTCCGTTGCTTTGCGGGTCGATCATCCGGTTCCCAGTTCGGTCTGGCCGGCCCCGGAACGCCTGCTGGTCACGTCCGATCTGGAGGGCAACTTCGACGTTCTCGTCCGCATCCTTCGTTCGCAGGGGGTTGTCGACGAAGACCTGAAATGGAGTTTTGGCAACGGGCATCTGGTCATGCTGGGCGACACGGTCGACCGGGGTAACTACGCCACGCAGTGCCTGTGGCTGATCTACCAGCTGGAAGCCGAAGCAGCGGCCGTTGGCGGCGCGGTCCACATGATCCTGGGCAACCACGAGGCGATGAACCTCGCCGGCGACGACCGCTACCTCGCGCCGAAGTACCAGTGGCTGCAGAAAGAAACGGGCCTCAAGATCGACGAGCTGTTTTCCGCCGAGAGCGAGTTGGGCCGCTGGCTGCGATCGAAGAACCCGATGGAAAAAATCGGCGACCGGCTCTTCGTCCACGGCGGGATCGGCCCCATGGTGCTCGAAAAGGGCTGGTCCATGGACGAAATCAATCAGCTTGTGCGGGCCAATCTCGGTCCGCAGGAGCTGGAGGGCGACGCCGATCTGGTGATGAGTTCACCCGGCCCACTCTGGTACCGTGGACTCGTGGAGAAAGACGACGTCGAACCCAAAGCCAGTGCCGACCACGTCCAGCGCGTGCTCGACCATTTCGGCGTCA
>JANOFL010000020.1:0-17245 GCA_031405895.1 Planctomycetota bacterium | reverse complement strand
CGGTGGTCGTCGATGTGCATGAACTGGGCACCGATCGACCGGCAGTAAGTCGCCCGCAGCAGGTTGATGATCTCTTCCAGCGTCCGGGTGTTGTCGCCGTCGATGGTGGCCGACGAGAAGACTCGGGAGTAATCCTCCTCGGTCAGGTTGTAGCTGGCGGCCTGCAGTTCCTCATTGGTCCCCCGGCCGCGGCCGAGCGGATCAAGTTCAGCGGCGAGGTGTCCGCGGACGCGAAAACCGCGGATCAGCTGGTCGACACGGTCCTGCCGAACGGCATCGCCAAAGGCACTGGTCCCTGGCGGAACCGGTTTGGCCCCGACATGGCCATTCAAGGACGCGGCCGATTGGCCCTCCATCTGCCGGAACCACGCCTGCCACTCGACTGAAACTGATTGCGGATCCTGCTGGTACGCCTGGAACAGTTCGTCCAGATAGGACTGGCTGGAGACATTCATGGGCGCAGAAGGACCATTTTCAGTGGAAACGCTTCATCTGGCAGCTACCCGATGCTGAGCACATCACGCAGCGGGGGCCAATGCAAGCCGACGTGGATTCTACCGCCCGCTGTTTGGGCTGCCTATTGGAAACCGCATTCAGCTGCCCTTGGCTGAGCGCGCGCGCCGCGCAGCCCGAAAGGAGGCAATTGCGGCCAGCAGAACGGCAAGGCAGATCAGGCCCATCAGAAGCGAAAAGACAACCGGACGGGCTTCGCCGTAAGTCGTGGCGGAAAGCGCTGCGTTCAGCTTCATCAGGCCGCGGCCAAGACCACCAAGGGTTCCCAACAAGGCAACTACCGCTGCGCCGTGCATCGCGTGTTTCCGCCAGGCCGGCTTGAGCCCCAGGGTGCCCAGAATCAACAACGGGAATCCGACGAAGGCCGGGATCAGGGCCGTGATGCTGGTGTTTTTTTCGGCACCTCCGGTTTCCGCCGCCGCCACGGGCTCGTCAAAGAAGGACTTGTCGTAACCCTTGTAGGCGACGACACCGAGGGCGATCAGGAACAGTCCGGCGAAGATGCAGAATTTGGCCATGGGACGTCTGGACCGATGGGGTTGGGCATGAACTCGTCCCCGGATTCTACCTGGTTTCGAACCAGCCGTTAGCAGTCACCACCGCGCCTTCTTGACCCACTTCCACTTTGTTTCCTTCGGTGCCTTCTTTAGCGAAAGGAATCTTGTCACAGAAGGGAACGAAGGCAACGAAGGAGGTGGAAAGACAGGTGAGGGTCGCCGTTTCAAGACGATCCATCTGTTCGATCGTCATTCCTTGTGATGAGCGGGGTTACAACCGACCAGGCGGGAGCCTGGTCACCACGTGGAGAGCGGCCCCGGTTACTCGGCCTGGTCGAGGTTGCCCGACTTGCGGATCGCCCAGAGCAGCCGGAATCCCATCAGGAACGACACGATGCAGCCAGTCAGGCCGAGCAGGGAGAGGTCATGGATGCCCCACGGGCCTTTTCCGGCGAACCAGAGCGGTGGGACTTTGTAGGCCAGCATCAGCGCGGAGCCGAGAAACAAGGCGCTGGTCATCAGGCCCACAACCAGCCGGTTGACCGTTGGCCCCAGCCGGCGGTGGTCGAGGTGAATGTCGAACTTGCCGCGCTGCATCTGCTCGAACATGCTCGCCAGCCGGCTGGGAAGACGGTCGGCCAGCCGTTCCAGTTGCAGGTACCAGCGGTTCATCCGCCGCATCTGGCGGGCCGGGCTGAGCCGGCGAAGAACCATCCCTCGCTGGAGCGGTTTCATCAGCTCCATCAGGCTGAAGCCGGGTGCCAGGCTTTTGCCCGTCCCTTCCAGCGTCACGAGGGCCTTGATCAGCAGCGAGGCTTCACTCGGAAGCGTGATGTTGTAGTTGCGGACCAGCGACATGAAATCATTCAGGGCCGCGCCGACATCAAAATCGGCGGCAGACTGGGCCGAATACTGGCCGACGAAATCATTGGCGTCCGAAGTCAGGGCGTCTTCATCCAGGTCGGGCGGGCAGTTGCCGATCCGCTGGATCAGCGAAACGAGCAGGCTCGAATCCTGGTTGACCATTGCGACGAGCAGGGCCTCGATGTCTTCACGCAGCCGCTCGCTGATCCGGCCGACCTGGCCGAAGTCCAGCAGGCCGATCGCGCCATCCTCGAGCACGAGAATGTTGCCGGGGTGCGGATCGGCGTGGTAGACACCGTGGCCGAAGATCATTTTCAGATAGAGACTGGCACCGCGTCGCGCGATCTTCCCGGGATCGGCATTGGCGTTCGGCCGGCCGGCCAGATCGGAGAGCTTGACTCCATCCAGCCGCGACATTGTGAGCATCCGCGGCGAACAGTGGCTGGCTACCGGCTCGGGAATCCTCAAACCGCGGTAGCGGGCGAACTTGCGGCGAAAAAGCAGCAGGTTCATCTGCTCTTTCGTGAAATCGAGCTCGCGCAGCATCAGCCGGGACATGTCGGCCACGATCCGTTGCGGCTGGTAGTTGCGAAAGTCCTCCAGCCGCGAAGCAAGCGTCGCCAGCCCGGCAAGAATATCGAGGTCCGTTTCGATCTTGCGGTCGATTCCCGCGTGGCGGACTTTGACCACGACTTCCTGTCCGTCATGCAAAGTCGCCCGGTGGACCTGACCGATTGAGGCCGAAGCAATCGGCTGCGAATCGAAATGGGCGAAGAGCTGCTCGAGGGTCTGTTGCTGGTCGGTCTCAATGGTCTGCCGGACGGTCGCCGGGCTGTCCTGCGGCGTGTCGTTTTGCAACCGCTGCAGTTCGGTCGCCAGCTCCGCGCCGACCAGGTCCGGCCGCGTGCTAAGCAACTGGCCGAACTTGATGAAGGTCGGCCCCAGCTCGGCCAGTGCCATCCGGATGCGGGCCGGAGTGGTCGTGCGGGCCAGCGCTTCACCGTCCGCCGCACGGAGGTAGTTTTTCAACAGGTCGATGTTGGTCCGGCTGATCCAGTCGGCGAGGCCATATTTCGACAGGACGGCCAGGATATCGGCCCAGCGCCGAAGGTTGCGGTAAACCTGGGGGATCGAGCCGAGAGTTGAGCGTTTCTTCACGGCAGCGTTCCCCTGGCCGAAGAGAGGGGATCAGACTGGACTGAAACGACGGTGAATTCCTGTGAGCCTGAGGCGCTAGCCGATTCCCTTGTGAATTCTGGTGAGCCTGAGGCGCTAGCCGATTCCATTGGGCGTGAGTCATTGGCTGAGACAGCGTTCTCGGCTAGCGCCTCAGGCTCAATTTTTTTCAGCCCAGCGTCAGACCCCGGTGGACTGACCGCGACAGCGAACGCGTTGGCCATTGCCGCCGTGTGCGAGATGCTGATCAGGACCTCGCCGATTCCCAGCCGGTCGGCATGTTCGCGAGCGGCCCCGTGCAGCACCAGCCGCGGCCGGCCACCTTCTTCCAGACGGACTTCCAGCTCGGTCCACAGGATCCCTTTGGCCCAGCCGGTGCCGAGAGCCTTCAGCACGGCCTCTTTGACCGCCCAGCGGCCGGCAAAATGCTCCGCCGCCATGCGGTGCCGCGAGCAATATTCAATTTCGCCGGGCGTGAAGACCTTCTGCAGAAACGTGTCGCCGTGCCGCTGAATCATCGCGGCGATCCGGTCGCAGTCGCACAGGTCGGTGCCGATGCCAATCACGTTCACGGCGCGGAGACCAGGCAATCGGGCACGAGATTACTCAACCGTCACGCTCTTGGCGAGGTTGCGGGGCTTGTCGACGTCGCAGCCGCGCATCACGGCGATGTGGTAGGCGAGCAGCTGGAGCGGAATAATCGCGACAATGGGCTGAAGGAACTCTTCCACGGCAGGAATGTAGACGACATCGTCGGCCACTTCGCTGATCCGCTGATCGCCTTCCTCGGCCACGGCGATCACCGGTCCGCCGCGGGCCTTGATCTCCTCGACGTTGTTCATGACCTTGTCGTAGACAAAGCCGCGCGGCATGACGAAGACACTGGGGGTCTTCTGGTCAACCAGCGCGATCGGGCCGTGCTTCATCTCGGCGGCCGGATAGCCTTCGGCGTGAATGTAGCTGATTTCCTTGAGCTTGAGCGCCCCTTCGAGTGCGGTCGGGAAGTTGTAGTTGCGGCCAAGGTAGAGAAAATTGTTGCAGGCCTGGTACTTGCGGGCGATCTCGGCGATCCGGTCGCTGGTCTTGAGCGCCCGGGCGACGAGGTCGGGGACCGCGCGGATCTGTTCGATCATCTTGCGGCCAGCGTTGTAGCTGAGGTGCCGCAGCCGGCCGAGGTGCAGGGCCAGCATCGCCAGGGCAAGGCACTGCGAAGTGTAGGCCTTGGTCGATGCGACGCCGATCTCGGGGCCAGCGTGAAGGTAGATGCCGCCGCCTGCTTCCTGGGCGATTGAGCTGCCGACGACGTTGCAGATCGCCATGGTGGGATGGCCCTTGCGCTTCATTTCACGCAGCGCGGCCAGCGTGTCGAGCGTCTCGCCGCTTTGCGTGATCGCGAAAACCAGCGTGTGCTCGTCCATCGGCGGGTTGCGGTAACGCAGCTCGCTGGCGTATTCGACTTCAACCGGAATCTGGGCGATCTCCTCGATCAGATACTCGCCCACCAGCGCCGAGTGCCAGCTGGTCCCGCAGGCCGTCAGCACGATCCGGCGGATCCGGCGGAGCTCATTGGGGTTCAGGTTCAAACCGCCAAAAACGGCCGTTGCGTCGTCGACGTTGAGCCGGCCGCGGAGCGTGTTGCGGAGCGATTCGGGCTGCTCGAAAATCTCCTTGAGCATGTAGTGGGAATAGCCGTTCAGGTCGACATCGCCTGCTTCGAGATTCAGTTCATGGACGTCGTGAACAATCGTCCCCTGGTCGTGGTGCGAGACTTCCAGCGTGTCGGCTTGCAGCACCGCGATCTGATGGTCGGCGAGGTAGACGATCCGGTCGGCGTAACCGACCAGCGGCGACGCGTCGCTGGCGACGAAGTGTTCGCCATCGCCAACCCCGATCACCAGCGGGCTGCCGAGCCGCGCCGCGAAAATCACATCCGGCCACTGGCGGAAGAGCATCACCAGTCCGTAAGTGCCCTTGAGCTGGCGGACCGAATCTCTAACAGCCTGGGTCGCCAGTTCGACGGATCCTGCGTTGCCAGCCGATTCGTGCTGAAGCGTCTTGAGCCGGTCCGCGATCAGATGGGCGATGACTTCCGTGTCGGTCTCGGAAACAAAGGTGTAACCGCGGGCGACCAGCCGGGCCTTGAGCTCCGAGTAGTTCTCAATAACGCCGTTGTGAACGAGCGTCAGAACCGAGTCACCGCCGACGTGGGGGTGTGCGTTGGTCACCGTCGCTGCCCCGTGGGTTGCCCAGCGGGTATGGCCGATGCCGATCCCGGAACGGCTGGGATGCAGCTTGAGCAGCCGGTCCAGCCCGGCGATCCGGCCGACCGACTTCTGGATTTCAAACCGGTGGTTCGCGTCGATTGTCGCCGTCCCGGCGCTGTCGTAGCCGCGGTACTCCAGGCGGCGCAGGCCCTCGATCAGGAAGTCCTGGGCGACTCGTGGTCCGACGTAGCCGACAATGCCACACATGCGCTGAGTACCCGAATAGTTGTGTTTGAGGCGAAGTTATCAGCCGCTGGCAGGCAAACGCTGCCACTTGTTCTACTCGTTCCACGGCTCCCGCCGTGGAACGCAATGACCAAAGGCTCCGCCTTCGTCGGTCTCCCATTCAGCTGCAAGTCCGTACTGCCAGACGTCCGCAGGAGGGCGGAGCCCCTGGTCATGCCCGTTCCAGGGCGGAAACCCTGGAACGAGGAGACGGCCTGCGCGACCACTTGACGTGCGACCAGAAGCTCAATCCTAGCATCAGCCCCCGCCTTGCTGGCGGCGGCAAAAATGCCAGAAAACGGCTTGCTGGCACGGGCAATCCTGCTATCCTCCCCGACCCGAACGTACGGACGGAGCCGCCGCGTGTATCTCATGACAGCGCCTGGTCGTGCGCCGCCGCAAGATTGATGCGAACTGAACTGGAGACCACGGATGGGTCGGCTAGTCTTCACCCTGAGCCTGGCATTGTTGCCTCTCCTGCTTGCCGGTTGCCGGAACCGCGGCTGTAATCCGGGAGGGTGCCTCGGTTCGTTCACTGGCAATCCGACGATCGCGGCGCCGCCAACTTATTCGCTCCGGATCCCCAATCTCGCGAACCAGAACTACTACACTCCCGCGCCGCAACCGGCCGGTAGCCCGGTGACGGGCAATGGCTGGACGACTCAAGGTGGCACGCCTGTTTCGCAACAACCGCCGGCAGCCGGCTGGCAACTGCCGGGTGTGCAAAGCGGATGGAATGGGGCATCGGCAACTCCGAACACGGGCACCGGGTTCCCGATCGGCGCTGGCCAGGGAGTCGTCTCCAACCAGCAAGTCGTCGCTTCGCCCACGGCCTGGCCGGGCAGCGGCTCGCGCGTGATCTCGCCCGACTTTGCCACCACACGGATCGACGAACGGGTTGACCCAACGCGGATGCCGGTTGCCGATGCTTCGGCTGCAACCGCACCCTCGCCGTTCAACCAGATGCCGCAAGGCAATCGGCTCGCCAACGCCACGATGCCGACGATGCAGAATCCGGGCTTCACGATTCCCAACGCCGTTCAGCCCCCCAACGCGGGCTGGGCCCAATGGAACTTTGCCGGATCCCAGCAGGCCCCCCAGCCCCAGCCACCCCAATGGGTCCTCGCCGAATCCTCGACCCGTGACCTCAGCCGCGATCCCAACTTCCAGTCCGGATGGCGCGACGGTTCGAACCAGCAAGGTGTAATTAACAGGTAACGGGAACTCGGCCCCGGGCTCCCGCCCTGAACCGCACTGACCAAGGGCTCCGCCCTCATTGCGCCAGTTTGGTGGCAAGGGTCTGACCAGCATGAGGCGGGAAGGCGGAGCCTTTGGTTCCCGGCGCGCCGGGATTCCACGACGGGAGCCGTGGAACGAGTAGCAAAAATTTGCGCGACTCCTGGCACCACCATGTTCCTGATCTCCGGACTGCTCGAACGCTTTCGCCGGGACCCGTTGGCCGACGGGGCCGCGATTCTCGGCCGGATCGAAGCAGCTGGCTCGGTCAACCGTGGCCTCGACGACAACGGCCTGCGAAAGGCCAGCCTCGCGCTCCGCTATCGCCTGCTCAGTGGCGAGCCAGCCGACCGCGTACTACCCGAAGCCTTCGCCCTCGTCCGTGAAGCCTCCCGCCGCACGCTCGGTATGACGCACTACGACGTCCAGCTGCTGGGCGGACTCGCCATGCACCGCCGCGGAATCGCCGTGATGCAGACCGGCGAAGGCAAAACGCTGACCGCGACGCTGCCACTCTACCTCGCTGCACTTGCCGGCAAGGGTGCCCACCTCGCGACCGCCAACGACTATCTGGCGAGCCGCGACGCCAGGCAGATGACGCCCCTGTTTGCCTTGCTCGGTTTGACTACCGCCGCCGTGGTTTCAGCCACCCTGCGACCGGACCGCCATTCCGGCTGGCGTTGCGACGTCACCTACACCACGGCCAAAGAGATCGGCTTCGACTTCCTCCGCGACCGGCTGTTGAACCGTCAGCGCGAATCGGGAGTTCAACCGGTTCGCCGCTTCGACCCGTCGGCCGGGAATGGCAGCCACTGGGACGAACCAGTCCTGCGCGAGCTGCATTTCGTGCTCGTTGACGAAGCCGACAGCATCCTGATCGACGAAGCCCGCACCCCGCTGATCATCAGCAGCGACGACGGGCACGCGACAGCCACGCGGCTGGCCCTGTTTCAGTGGGCCAACGCGGCGTTGCCATTGCTTGCGGCGACCGACACGGAAATCGATCACGCCCGCCGAAGAGCGACTCTGACCGAACGCGGTCGCCGGACTGTTCGCGAACTGCCGACCTCCGGCGACCTGGCCACGACGCCCTTGCTGGAACTCTACGAACAGGTCGAGCTGGCCCTTGGCGTGCAGCTCTTCTACCAGCGTGACCGGCACTACGTCGTTCGCGAGGACGAAGTCGTGATCGTCGACGAGTTCACCGGCCGCCTTGCCGAAGGTCGCCGCTGGCGTAGCGGCGTGCACCAGGCGATCGAAGTCCGCGAGGGCCTGGACCCGTCGGCCGATACGGGCGAGTCGGCCCGGGCCACGTTGCAGGATTTGTTTCTCCGCTACGAACGGATGGCCGGCATGACCGGGACGGTCGCCAGCTCCGCCCGAGAGCTGGAGCTGATTTACAAGGTCCGGGTTTGCCCCATCCCGACCCATCGGCCGCCGCGCCGCCGCGAACTGCCGGCGCAAGTCTTCCTGACCAACGAACTAAAGCTGGCCGCGATAGTCGACGAGGTCGCCGCGGTTTGCGCCACCAGCCAGCCTGTCCTGATCGGCACGCGTTCGATCGACAAGAGCGAAACGCTCTCGGCCCGGTTAACGGCTCGCGGAATTCCGCATCAGGTTCTCAACGCCCGCAACCACGAACAGGAAGCCGCTCTGGTTGCTGCCGCGGGCCGGGCCGGTTCCGTCACCGTCGCCACCAACATGGCCGGCCGCGGAACCGACATCCAGCCCGACGCCGAAGCCCTCAAACGCGGTGGCCTGCATGTGATCGGCACCGAACTGCACGACTCCGAGCGGATCGACCGTCAGCTCACCGGGCGCTGCGGCCGCCAGGGCGACCCCGGCTCCTGGCGGGTCCTGCTCTCGCTCGACGACGACATCCTTCGCCAGGGTCTCGGCGAAAAATACCATGCGGCGCTGCTCCGCCGGGCGCAGGGGTCTGACGCCAAATCGCGCAGTCCCCGGAGCAATTTGGGGTCTGACCCCCTTCTTGTGCCACGCTACCGCTCACTTGACCATCTCATCACCGAATTTCGCCGCGCCCAGCGCACCATCGAAACCCGCCACTTCCAGGCGCGGAAACTCCTGGTGCACGAAGAACAACAGCTTCACCAGCAGCAGATCGAACTCGGCCTGGACCCCTGGCTGGATGCACCGTCGCATTAAGTCATATCTGGACTAAGGAACTTGTCCGCCTTCGCCAATTTTCTCCGCCAGTTCGACCAGCGTTTCCTGCTGGCGGGCGGCGTTGTTGAGTTCGGTTTCGATGGCCGGGTCGGGGGTGGTTCCGGACTCGGTGCGGATCCGGTCGAGCTGGCGGGTCTGGCGGTTGATCCGGACCTGGCGGGACTTGAGCATCTTCAGCTCGGCAGATTTCTTTAGCAGCGGCTGGTCTCCGCCTCCGCCTCCACCGCCGCCTCCACCTCCACTGCCCTGCTGCTTCGATTCGGCGAGCGCCTCCAGCAGCTCCTGCAGCGACGACTCGATGTCGCGCTGGACCATTTGCGTCAGCTGGCCGGTCCGCGGTTCGTTCAGCATCTCCCCGACGCGGACCAGCTGGTCGCAGATGTCGTTGACCATCTCGGGAAAGACAACACTCGTGCCATCTTCGAGCAGCAAGTCGTAAGCCTGCCGTCCCAGCTCGGCGATTTCGGCTTCTTCGGCCCCCAGTTTCATCGCCAGCAACTGGTCGCGGCGCGAGCCAGCGCCAAGCGCGCGAACCCGGTCGTCGACTTCGATCGTGGTCAAAGTGGCCGAAACCTGGCGGTCAAGCATCTGGCGGAAACGCGCCTCCAGCCGGGCCAGTTTTTCTTCCCGTGTTTCGTCGCGGAGCTGGGCCAGTCGTTCTTCGATCGCGCGGCGGGCCTCGTCGAGCTTCTTGCCGGCCTCCTCCTGTTTGCGTTCGGCGTTTTCCGCCGACTCTTCATCGAGGTCACTGGCGGCGTTTTCCATCGCCTGGGATGCGTCCTGCATTTCCTGCTGGCCCGGCTGTTGGGGTGGTTGTCCATCCTGACCACCTTGCGATTCGCTGTCGGCGGACGGTTTTGATTCCTTCATTTCCTCGAGGACCGAGTTGGTCTTGTCGCGCGTGCGGCGCTGGGTGGAAGCCATCTGCTCAAAGGCTTCGGGTGGCAGCGACGCGATCCGCCGCTTTTCTTTCTCCAGCTCGGCAATGGCGTTCTTCAGTTCCTCGACTGCGCCTTCCTGCTGCC
Source organism: Planctomycetota bacterium (assembly GCA_031405895.1). GTDB lineage: Bacteria > Planctomycetota > Planctomycetia > Pirellulales > Pirellulaceae > BJ22. Next base: position 7,258 of record JANOFL010000020.1, on the reverse strand, counting down.
GGCCGGCGTCGTCGGGTTTCCCGGTTGCGAGTTTCTCTTCGGCCCGGCGCTGGAAATCGGTGGCCTTCTGGAGTGGTTGCTGGCCTGGTTGGGGTTTTTGGCCGGGAGGCTGGGAGTCGGAGGGGGGACTGGATTGACCTGGTTGACCTGATTGACCGGGCTGACCCGATTGGCCGGAGTTTGAAGCAGTAGAGGGCTGTTCGCCGGTCGGGTCCTTTTGCGGGTTTTCAAATCCGGGTTGTTCCGGCTGATCGGGCTTGGGTTCGGGCTGCGGTTCAGGCTGGTCGCCGGGCGGTGGGCCGTTGTCATCCGGATTCGATGGGTTCTGGCCCTCGGGATTCTCGCCGGACTCCCCGGGTGCATTGGTCAGGCCTTTCTTGCCGGCGGCGATTTCGTCGGCGAGTTGCGCTGTTTCTTCGCGAATCCGGAACTGCTCGTCGGCGAGCTGGTCCATTGCCTGCAGGCCGCGGCCGGCGCTGGATTCGGTTTGCTTGCGCGCTTCTTCCTGCTGTTTGAGCAGTTCGTTGGCGCGTTGAAGCTGTTCCTCCAGCTTTTCAATTGTCTCGTCGCGATTGGCCAGCTTCTCCGATTCGCGCTGCTGATCTTTCTGCTCCGCGCGCAGACTGTCGATCGCGGCCTTCCACTTCTGGAGCAGTTTTTCTTCTTCCTCGCGGGAGAGCTTCTCGTCCTCCCGGTTGACCAGCAGGCGGACCAGTTCATCGAGCGCGGCGATGACTTCTTCGAGCTTCTCGCCGGCCTCGGCGGTTTTTCCGGCGTCCAGCAAGGCCGCGACTTCGGCCATGCGGGTCGTCACCAGCTGCTCACGGGCCTGTTGAAAGGCCAAAACCAGCTTCTGGGCCTGCTCGGGCTCTTTCTCCGCCAGCTCGCGGGCGATCCGGGCAAAGCGTTCTTCCAGTTCCGACATTTTTCGCTCGACCAGCCGTTGGCGCTCTCCGAGTGGAGAGGCATCCGCCGGATCCTGAAGGGCTGGAGTCTGGACTGCCGGGGGTTGGGCGAAACCCAATCCGCCTGTCGACAAACAAGCGGCGAAGAGAAAGAGAAATTCTGGAAACTTCATTTGTCACCGTCGATGGGGTCAAAGACATCGTCGTTCGCGCCGCCCGATTTTTCGATTTCTTTCCGCATGTTCTGTTCGATCCGCCGGATTTCCAGCAGCCGGTTGACGGCCTCCTGGAAGTTCTCCGACGACTGCATGGCGGCAAGGATGGTGCGCATCGATTCGAGAATCTGTTCCTGGATGGCGGCCGTCCCGGTCACAGCCGTGTCGAGGGCTACGGAGTCTGCCACCAGCCGCTTCATCGCGTCCAGCTGGCGGGCCGCGTCGCTGACAAGGATTTCATCCAGTTGCCGGATGGGCTGGATGATTTCGTTTTCGAACCGCGACTGAATCGTCCGTTCCGGGTCGAGCGCGAGGTTCTGTTCGTCCAGCCGGTTGTTGGCGACCTCCACGAGGAATTCGTCAAACCGGTCGCCGACGGCTGAACAGCTGGTGCCGATCGTCCGCTGGGTGCGGTACAGGCCCAGCAGTCGGGACTCCAGTTCGCGTTCGGCACGAGGGCGGTCTGCGGCGGCGGAGAGGGCGGCCACCGCTTCCTTCAGCTGGCTGTTGAGCTCCAGCTGCCGGTCGTAAGCCTGCTGGAACACACCCCGCTGCTCAATCTCCCGACGCAGCAAGTCGGAAAGCAGTTCCTCTTCAGTCACGATCCGGATCAGGAATTCGCGCCCGGAGCCGCTCAATGGTTCGGGCAAAGCGGCATCCGTGGCCATGGCCTGAAACCGCAGGGTTTGCCCAGGCTGAAGGCCGAGCGGCTCCAGCTCCAGCACGGCGACCGATTCCGGGCAATCGCCGACCTGCGGCCCGCCCTGAAATCCGTCAACCGGTACGATCCGTGAGCCGGCCGGGCTGGTTTCATCGAACCAGCGGCAGTTGAGCGCCATCGACTGGATGCCAAAGTCGTCGGCCGCGCTCCAGAGGACCGGGACATGGGCGTTGGGCACGGCAAGACCGCTGATCCCCAGGAGGCTGGCCCGAACCGTCGGCCGCTGGTTTTCACGAACGCGGACTTCGAACCCGAACTCGCGGATGTTGGCGAGGCCGAGGTCGTCCGTCAGTCGCAGCATGTACTGGCCGCCCGCGACACCAGCCAGGACGGCTTCTCCGCCCGCAGCCGAATCGGGCAAGCTGGCCAAAAACCGGCGCGGTTCGTCGGGGCTGGACTGCATCGCAACCCGCTGGTCATCGCGCGACAGCCCGGCGGACCGCAGCGGCTTGTTGGCCATCAGGTCGACTTTCAGGCGGCTGCCACTCACGACCGCGTAGGGACCGGGTCCGTCCAGGGGCGATTCCGAACGGCCCGTCCAGGCCGGCGGCACCACGCTCAACGCCAGCGACTCCACCGCCGGCGGTTCGACCAGGACCAGGTCGACCCATTCGGTCACGTCATCGCCACCCAAGGCGCGAATCCTGCACTCCTCGGCGATGCTGTGGAAGACGAGCACATGTTCGCGTCCATCCTGCCGGCCGGTGGGCTTCATCCGTTGCAGTGTTTTCTCGCCGCCCTGGTCGACTTCAAGGTCGACGTCTGCGATTTTCACGCGGCTGCCGCTGGTCACTTCCACCAGCTGCCGATAGTCGAGCCCGCGCGGGATGATGATCTTGCCGTCCACTGAGCCGATGATTTCGAGGACGGTGGCGCGTGGCCACTGGTCGCCCGCCAACTGCAGGTTGCGGCGAAACCAGGTCTTGAGAAACCCGCCTGACAATACTCCGATCCCGAGGGCAACGGCCAGCAAGCCGCCGGCAACCAGGCGAATGAAATTGATCCGGCCACCGGGCTGGTTGAGCACCGAACCGAAATCGACTTCGCCCGCCCGCCGGACCGCGTCACGGATGACGGCCGCCGCCAGCTCAGGTGATCGTGAGGCCGACGCCGCTCCCTGGTCGCGCTGGAACTGAAAGCCCGAGATGAGGGCTTCGGCAAGCTGCGGATAGCGGTCCTCGATCTCAAGCAACAGCGCGTCATCGCTGACCCGTTGACCCAGCGGACGAAACAGAAACCGCCACAGCAGCCAGGCCGCCGCGCCCGCCATCAGCGCCAGCAGGATCGCACGTTGCGAGAGATCAAACCGGAACCAGCGGTCGAGAACCATGCTGACCACCAGCATGCCCAGCACCCAGACCAGCCAGTTCCCCAGGCCGCGCGCGATCAGCCAGCCGCGCAGCCGCAACCGCAACCCGGCCAGGCGGCGGGCAATTGGCCGGGTGTCGGCCGGTCCGGAGATGATCGTGCTGTCGGTCGTCGCCATCGCCATACAGTTCGCCGTTTCGCTCCAGCCAGTTCTATTCGACCGTCACCGCATTCAAAAACGTGGGTCAGGCTTCCAGCCTGACATCAAATCGGTCAGAACTGAATGACAGGCTGGAAGCCTATCCCACGTCACAACAACCGGTACCACTTCCTGATTCCCCATTCGGTGCAGAGCAGCAGCAGCGGCAGGAGAAACGCCCCGAACCGCGTGAGCCGGTTGAGGTCCCAGGCCGGTTGCGCCGGCGAGTTGAACTCGGCCCGCGTTTCCAGCCTTGGCAACAGTTCCGGCAGCCGTTCAATTTCATCCAGCCGCAGGTACTCACCCCCCGACAACGCCGCGATATCGCGGAGCATTTGCTCATCCAGCCAGTCAGCACCCGTCTCGGCACTCGGCGGAATCACCCGCCAGGCGGCGCCATCGAGGAGTGTCGTTTCGCCTTGCAGGTTGGGCAAGTCAAAGGCTGCGGTGAATGAACCGGTCCGGCTGGCGAGCACGGACCCCTCGTACTCGCCCGGCTTGCCCGGCACCGGCTGCAGGTTCAGCTTCTGGACCCGGCCGTCGGCATCGCGCACCACCACGGGAACCATCTCGGCCACCAGCGGCTGGAACTGCTCATCGCGGAGCCGCCCTGTCAGGGTGATCCGCCCGCCGAGTTCATACTCGTTCAGGTCGCAGTCGAGCACGCCGCGGCGCGAGCCTTGCAGCGACCTGTTCTCGACCAGATAGCGGACGACCTGGATCCAGAACCGGTCGTAGTACTGGGCCTGCAGTCCGACGCTTCGCCAGAGCCAGGTTCCCATGAAACCGAAATAGACGACATTCCCCGCGCCGAACCGGCCGGTCACAAGCACCGGCTGGTTGTCTTCGAGGTTCGGCCCGGTGCCGGCTTCGACCAGCACGCGGGCGGTTGGTTTGGCACTCTCGGTGGGGAAATTCCAGGCGAAACCGGGGAACTGGGCCCAGCGCGTTTCGTTCTGGGCCTTGTCGCTGTGAAAGCTCATGATCGGGTGGTCAAGATTGTGGTTGACCACCTGCATCGAAGCCGTCCCGGTCTGGCTCGCCTCCGCGATCACCTGGCTGGCTGCAATCGAAGCCGCGTCGCCAAAGCGGACTGGCAACAGTTGCAGGATGCCCGTCAGCCGGTTCATGGTCACGAACTCGGCCGAGTGCTGGGGCCCGGCCATGTAGAGCAGCCCACCGGCGTTCTCCCGACAAAAGCCCTGCAAGGCCTCAATCCACGCCTGATCGAACTCTTCCGGATTGGGGTCGATCAGCATCACGACGTTGTACTGGCTGAGGTCGGCGAGCGAGCGCGGCAAGCTGGAAATCGGCTCATCGCCTTCCTGCGGGCGCGATTCGTCCATCGACTGCAGCCAGCAGCTGAGCGAGATCGCCGGGTCGCGCTGCAACAGTCGCTGCAGCTGGATGTACTCCCAGTTCGGCAGTCCCGCGATCAGCAGCACGCGGATTTTCTCGTCGACGACTTTCATTGTCGCGCTGGTCCGCTGGTTGTCCTCGGCGGAAGTTTCGACGACATCGCCTTGCACCTCGACCGTGTAGCGATAGTTGCCAGGTTCGGCGATCGTCTGGCCAAAATCGACCCGCAAGCGCGAACCGGCCAGCGGCAGTTCGACCGACCGGTTTTCAATTGGCACGCCATCGCCCAGCGGGTTGCCGGCATCGTCGAGTCGCTGCTGGACAAGCGAAACCGTGATCGGCTGGCCGCGGGCCGGGTCGGAAGGCGGAAGGCTTGCCTGGATTAGCGATTCGATCTCAAACGATTCACCCGGCCAGGCCTGACTGCGGACGAAGACTTCGGCCACGGCCAGATTGCGACGCGGAGTGGGATCACCCACGCCGACGGTGAAGACCGGGACTTCCAGTTCGCCCGCCTGTCGCGCGACCGCGCGCGGATCGTCGCTACCGTTGTGCTGGCCCTCGGTCACGAGCACGATCGAAGAAACCCGGTTGCCGCCCTCCAGGGCGTTCCGTAACGCCTGAGCCAGATCGGTTCCGGCTCCATTGCATTCGAGCGGGTTGATCACCAGCGGCTGGCCAGCCGCCGGGCTGTCCGCAGTGCCACCGTCATCCTTCGGCAAAGTGTTTCCGTCATGAATCGTCGGCAGATTCCCCGCCGGATCGGTCGCAATCGCGAAGTCGCGCACCTCGACGTTCGCCTTCTGCCGGATTTCGGTCAGGAGCTTCCCTTCCGGATTCCCCAGCAACGCTCCAACCAGAAACCCTCTGGATGTTTCCCCTTCCAGGATTTGTTGGCTGCTCGTACTCGTATCCGTACGCGTACCCGTACTCGAATCTTCCGCCGCCGCCTTTCCGACCAACTCCGCCAGTTTGCTTGCCTGTTTTTCGTCCCGGTACAAATCACCCCGGGCCAGCGAAACCGATTTGTCGCGCAACACCACCACGGCCGGGCGGACAATGCTGACCTGCTGGTAAAAAACCGAAGGCTTGAGCAACAGCGCGATCAGAAACAGCACCGTCGTTACCCGCAGCCCGGCCAGCAGCATTCGCACGGCCGGCGGGCAGGTGCCGCTTTCGCGACGGTACATCCAGACAATCGCCGTCACCGCGGCAGCCGTGAGTGCCAACCAGACAAAAACGCCCCACGATTCGGGCAACGCCACCCAGTGCCAGCGCAACTCGCCCTCCCCGCGCTGGCTGTTTTCCGTCAGCCAGTCCCACCAGCCGCCCTGTGCAATCAGGCTTGTCATCGGGAGGGGACCGCCAGTGTGTCAGAGTATGGGGCAAGCGGCTGGGCCGGATGATTCTGGCTGACCGCATCCGACGCAGCGGCCAGATCAGGCACCAGTCGCGCCATCCGGTTGCCGGCGTGGAACCAGAGGTGGCGCCCGTCGCTGGCCAGGTTCCCCAGCGGTGCCTCGTAGCCAAGGTTAACGACGGCCCGCGCGACCGGTTCAGGCATCGATTGCGAGGGCTTGAGTTCAAATTTCCAGACCGCGTTTTCGACTGGAACGAAAATGCCGGCAGCTGTCAGGATTCCATAGCCCGACGACCGGCCGCCCGCGAAAAGCGGCTCGCCGCCCCACAGCATCCGGCCGTGACCATCGAGATCAAACGCGACAATCGTCTCCCGACCGGCCGCGTAAAGCACGCGGTCCTGGATGCCCAGCACATAATCGATCCGCGAGCCGAGGGGTGCCATTTCGGCTTCCCAGACTACGGCCCCCGACGCCCGGTCGACCGACACGATCGTCGCCGCATCGGATGCGAGGCAGATGATTTCGCCTCCCCACGGGATGATCAGGTCTTCGTTCCAGCCGTCAAAGTCCAGTGTGTTCATCTGCATTCCGAACTGGCGGAGGGCCATGTTGGGCGTGCCCGAACGGCGATAGCGCTGGGCAAAGCGGACCGCGCCGGTCGCCCGCTCAAGACAGAACACCACGCCCATCCCCGAACCGACAAACAGGTCTGTGCCATCCGAAGTGATGGTGATCGGGGCCCACGGCGACGCGCCCGACTCGGGTTCATCGCAAAGAAACGTCCGCCAGACGATTCCGCCATCCGCAGCGTCCAGGCAATAGACGTGAATCGAACCGGAATGGGTCACGGGAACATAGAGCCGCTGGCCGACGACTTCGGGCGGTCCCATGAAGCCGGCGTTTTCCAGCGAGAGCGGCGTTGCCGGATCGGCCACAGCTGCCGGGCCTTCAACGGCGGGCGGAACCGCCCCATCCGCTGGTTCGGCTGCCCGCTGCGGGCCGCGGCGTTTCTGCGTCTCGCGGGGAACTTTCCAGAGCGCCAGGCCGCTCGCCGCATCGTAAGCCGCCAGATGGGTGACGCGGCTGCGCGGCGTTCGCACATTCCAGTGTACACCCCGCTGCGGATTCCGTGCCCGGTCCTGGCCATCGTGGCTCGATCCCTCGATCGAGTAAACCCGGTTGCCCGCGAC
>JANOFL010000006.1:0-15233 GCA_031405895.1 Planctomycetota bacterium | reverse complement strand
CGCAGAAAAGATCTCGGTCGAACTGGACCGGCCGTTCGAGGTCGAAGCCAGTGGCCCGACTGAGCTGAAGCTGACGCTGCAGCCCACTCGGCTCTTCCCCCACGCCGGCCTGGAGTTCGAGTATCCGACCGGATTCTCGTTCGAGGCGATTGTCGATGAGGAGAGCGGCAACTGGACCCTCGAAGGCGAACTCTGCATGGTCATTGTCGTCGAGATGCCCGACGAAGAACTGGAGCACCATGAAATGGCCGAAAGCATCGCGGCGGGCTTTGACGAAGCCGGCCAGGAAGCCGATTACGCCGATGTCCGGGTCAAACTCGCTGACATGACCCTCGGCGCTACCGAACTGCGGGTCAAGCTCGACGATTTTGTCTTTGCCTACGACGTCTGGTCGATCCCGACCGAAGGCGGCAGCCGGTTCCTGATCCTTCAGGACGGGCTGGACGAGGCGGGCCAGCACAGCCACGAGTTCCAACAACTTCGCGAACTCGTCCAGCGTTCGTTGCGGATCAAGAGCCCAGATGCGCAGGTCTACCAGTAGGGTGCGTGAAACGCACCGGAAAAGGGAGAAAAAAACTTAAGAGCGAGTTGGAGTACGAGAACGAGTACGAGTACGAGTTTGGCCTCCGTTCTCCAGAATTGGACCATTGACGAAGGGTTCCGCAACGGCACCCAGACCTCGTACTCAGCGCAGCGGTACTCGGTCTCGTTCCCGACTCCCCTCCTCCCGCTCGATTCTTCACCCCGCCCGCCATTTTTCCGCCTGTTCCAGCCCTTCCGGTTCTACCGTTTGCCGCCCACTTTTCCGGCTGCTGGCATGGCTCCGCCAGCAAGTCTCCTGGGCTTTCTTCGATAACCCGGTGGTGCCCTGCCCCGGCTGCGCGCTTTTGCCACGATCCGCTGCGTGAGCGACCATGGTTCTGATTATTGGCAGTATCGTCGTCATGGCTTCGGTGCTGATCGGCTTCTCCATGGCCGGTGGTCACGCCCACTCCCTGTGGCACCTTTCGGAAATCATCACGATCGGCGGTGCTTCCCTTGGCGCGCTGATCATCATGTCGCCGGTCAAGGTCCTGATGGACCTCTTCAAGGGGGTCCTGCAGATGCTCAAAGGGTCGCCCTACAGCAAAGCGACCTACAACCAGCTGTTGCAGATCGTCTACGACCTGGCGGTGGTCGTCCGCCGCGACGGGATCATCGCCCTCGAATCGCACTGCTCGGAACCCAAATCGAGCACCATCTTCCAGAACCGGCCCAAAGTGGCCAACAACAAACACTCGATGCACTTCCTGACCCATGCGATCGGCATGATCGTCGACGGGATGGACACACCGGCCCTGACCGAGGCCCTGCAACAGGAAATCGCAGTCGTTGACCGCGAGCACCATGCCGCGATCGCGGCGCTGTCGAAAACGGCGGATGCCCTGCCCGGTTTCGGGATCGTCGCAGCCGTGCTGGGGATTGTGGTGACGATGGGCCACATCGACGGGCCGGTCGAAGAGATCGGGCACAAGGTGGGCGCTGCACTGGTCGGGACGTTCCTCGGAATTCTGCTTTCGTACGGGTTTTTCGCCCCCATGGCCGGCCGGATGGAGATCGCGGGGGAAGAAGAGAAGATCTTCCTCACGACCATCACCAACGCCGCGATCTGCATTCAACAGGGCGTTAGCCCGAAAGAGCTGGTCAACCGGCTGGTCCGTGGCATGGCCACCAACACCCGCCCCAGCGGTGAGGAACTGAAAACCATCTGCGCGGCCCGATAGTGCATTGTCAACGCCTGAAGCCTGGGTGAACCGCAAGGCGCTAGCTGCGGGCTCTTCGAGGAGCCCGGGCGCTGGCGCGTGCCGGTTCACAAAGGCCACCCCAAAAACCAGGAATTGACAAGGCATTAGTGACGGCAGGCAGGAGGCCGGCTCCGCTGCAAATCCCGGCGGCAAGTCCCAACGAGCGGCCACCCGTTTCACCTTTTCCCCAACCCTGACCCCGACAATCCACCATGGCCAAAGGCGGCGGTGCATGGAAAGTGGCCTACGCGGATTTTGTGACCGCCATGATGGCCTTTTTTCTCGTGATGTGGATCTGCGGCCAGGACCAGGAGATGAAGCAGTCCATCTCCCGTTACTTTAACAACCCGATGGGGCTCAAGCCGATCAACGAATCGCCCCATCCTGACGAGACCGGCAACATCTTCAGCTCGTCCAGCAACGGCGAACTGCCCAAGTCAAAAAGCATGGCCCTCGGCATGGGCCGCCGCTCCTACTCGACCGACCGCGAGGAAAGCCAGTCCACGCGGCTGATCGGCGACACCCTTTTTTCCAACCAGGCAACGCTCGACCACTGGAAGGAACGCGGAGCCCAGGAGATGGCCCGCGCCAACCGCGAAACGGGTGGCCAGAAGGAAGAGGCCCTCAAGGCGGCCACTTCCCAGCTGGCCAAGAAGATGAAACAGGCCCACCTCTTCGAGATTCCCACGGAGCTTCCCAGCGTCTACCGCGACCTGCTCTATGTCACCTTCAACGAAGTCAACTGGAACCAGCTGGCGGAAGACGTGCTGGTTGAGCAGTAACCTGGCATTCATTCCGAAGAACACGCCGCCATCACCGGGCAGTGGCGGGCTTCGAATGAGTGTTCGTGCGGTGCGCCTGCTGGACCCTGAATCTCAAATCTCAAATTTGAAATCTCAAATCCCGGATCTCAGATCTCAGATTCCCTGTTTGACTACCTGGTTCCCCGAGCGGACTCCTCGACCGGCGTCGGTTCGACGACTGCATCGGTGGCCGGCCAGTCGCCGCCTTTCTGGATGCGGTTTCATTTCACTCATGGCGACCGTCGCACTCGGGATCGCGTTCGGCTACCTCCTCTTCATGCTCGTCCTGCAGCTGGCGACCGGCATCGCGGTGGTTGGCTGGTCTGGTGATTCGATGCCGGTCCATCGCGACAAATCACCGGGGCCATACTGGTTTGCGGATCGTGTGTTACCTTGTGCCTGCCATTGGTGTGGCGGTGTTGCTCGCGGTCTTGCGGCAAGCGCGAAGAAAAAGCCGCCATCGCTGGGCGATGGCGGCCTTGGAACGAGAATTGTTCTGTGCGATGGACCGGGTCCAGGCTTTGAGATCTCAAATTTGAAATCTTGAATCTCAGAGTCCGGATTGTTGCTGGACTAGTCCGTTTCCCCAGCGGCATCCTCGGCTGGCTTCGGTGCGACAACTGCATCAGCGGCTGGCGTGGCCATCGTCGGCGTGGCGCTCGAGCTGCTTCCATCGCAACCGCCGCAGCCGGTTGAAGCGGCCGTCCCGCCGTCGCAGCCGCAGCCACTCACGCAGCTGCTGATGTCGCCTTCGCAACCGCAGTCAGCAGCGAGGGAACGGTTAAAGAATCCGCAGCGATGTCCGCAGCCGGAAAGGAACCCGCCGCGACCGGCACGGCCGCAACCGCCGTCGCGATGGTGAATCGCATCGTGCGGGCCGCTGAACAATCCGCCTTGGCGACCGCCGCACCCGCCGGCTTGACGGCCGCGGCCAGCATGTCCGCCGAACAGGCCGCACGAGCGTCCACTGCGCCCGCCGCCGGCGTCGCAGCCGCTGTCGCAGCCGCAGCCTGACAAAGCGGAGCGATGCCCCACGTGATCGCAACCACAACCTCTGTCGCAACCGCCTGGCCAACCGAAATCGCCGGTGTCGCAATCGCCACCGGAGCTGCCGCAACCGCCACCCCGGCGACTGTGAAGCAGCCCGCCGCCGATTCCGCAGCTGCCGCCGCAATCACCGCCGCGCTGGCCGTGACCGAACAGGCCGCCGCTGCCGCAACCGCCCGACCCGCCACCGAAGCAGCCGCCGCCGCGCATCGGCGAAACGCGGCCAGATCCCCCGCCGCAGCCGCTCCCGCAATCGTCGCCGCCAAAGTTGGCGTTCAGCGTGCAGTCGTCATGGCAATAGTTGGCCCAAAGTGCCTCAGCATCGGACTGGCAGATGCTCCGTCCGCAATCGCTGCCGCCGAGGGCATTGGCGGCATGATGATTGAGGTGGTCGTGGAACCTGTTCCGCAGCTGATGCTGGCCTTCAGCGACGGGCATGGCAAAACCTGCCACGGCCAACGCCAAGACCAGCGACAATGAAATGACTTTCATGATCTCTCGCTCCTTGCTTGTTTCGGCAGGGCGTCCTGCCCGTCGGGGGTGTCTGGGGGGAGGCAATGGCATGGGCGAGACACCTGCGCCTCGTGGACCGCAGCCAGAAAGTGCAGCCGACAGGGCTGGACCTTGCCGGTGGTGCGGGTTGCCGGATCAAGTTGAACGGCGGGCGCACGACTGGTCGGGGGTTCCATCGTCAATCCTTTCCAATTAGCAACAGCCGCCCAGCCGTTGGCGCGGGAGTTTCACGCACCGCGTGACCAGTTGTCGCTGGAAAGCATCGGGCGACCATTGCGAAAACCCGGTGGCCTGTGCCGAATGGCCTTGAGGACCGGATCGGGCGAACAGGGGAAGCGTTGTCGCCGGGGCAAGGATTGCGGGTCGTGGAGGGGATCCCAACGTGGTGACAAAGCTCCTGCTTTGTCAGTCAGTCAGTCCTGCCTTTCCAGGCGATCGGAGCGGGAGAAAACGATAGCGCGGATGAACAAAGCGGGAGCTTTGTTCCCACGTCCATTACTCCCAACCGCAGCTGCTTTGAGCCTTGTGCTGTCGGCCGTCGGGGTAAACGCCCGGCCCGTCGTGGGAGTACCAGCGATCCAGGACGATCCGCCAGCCTTCGAGTTCACGGGCCTGGGCGAAGTCGGCCCGGACCTGCTCGAACTGCGGATGCGACGCGGCGTACTTGATGCCGAATTTCCGCATCAGCGTCGCTGCCTGGCGGCTGCCGTAAAGCTGCCCGGCGAGTTCCAGGTGTTGCAGGATCACCTCGCGTTGTTCCGCGAGGCTGGGAGGGTCTTCCAGCACGCCTTCCTCGGCCAGCCGTTTTGCCTGGCGGAAAATCCACGGGTTGCCGATCGCGCCGCGGGCGATAGTCACGCCATTGACTCCGGTCTGCCGGATCATGTCAAGCGCCGCCTGCGGCGTGAACAGGTCGCCGCTGCCGAGAATAGTACGATTCGTACCAACATGCCGGCGAACGTCGGCAAGAAACTCCCAGCGGCTGGGTCCCATGTAACGCTGCTCAACCGTCCGGCCATGGACCGTGATGGCCGCCACGCCAGCTTCAAAGGCTCCGTCGAGGATCTGGAAAAAGTTGTCCCTCGACTGCGGCGTATCGTCGATCCCGCGCCGCATCTTGATGGTGACGGGCAACTGTGGTGGAACAATGTCGCGCGTGCGGCGGACGATTTCGAGCGCCACGGCCGGCTGGCTGAGGTGATAGCCGCCGCGGCAGCGGCCGAGAACTTTTCTTACCGGGCAGCCGAAGTTGATGTCGATCACATCGAAGCCTGCCTGAACCAGCTTCATCGCGCCCTCGGCGAACTGGACCGGGTCGGCACCCATCAGCTGGCCGCCGACCGGATGTTCTTCCGGGGCGATGTCGAGAAAGTGGCTCGTCCGCTTGCGGTCCTTGAGCTGCAGCAGGAACTGGTCGAGCATCACTTCGCACAGCGAATAGCTCGCACCATGCCGCCGCGCCATCACCCTCATCGGCTGGTCACTATAGCCCGACAGCGCCGCCTGGACGACCGGAAAACCGATTTCCAGCGGTCCAATTCGCAGGGGTTCAAGCTGAGTCAGGGTGGCCATCGGAGGTTCGGGTTTCGCGTGTCAGCCTGCGGGGATTCTGCCGGTTCCAGGTCGCCGCTGTCAACGATGCCGGATTCTGATTGTAGAGCCCGCCAGCGGCGGGTCCCCCAACTGCCCGTCCGCGTACCTGTTTCGTCAATTGTGTCAGACTGACCCATGCGGACGAACAGTTGGGGACAACTGTTCTACACTGGGGGTTTCAGTCCAATCGCAAGCTGCGTACTTCGAGATGAACGATCCGACGCGCCCGGTCCGGTCCGGTGAGCCCGCAGCGGCCCGCAACGCCGCCCGTGGACTGACCGTTTCACCGGGCGATCCGATTCCGGTCGTCCGGCTCACGTCGCCCGTCCGCCAGCCGCTGGTCTTTCGCAAACGGATCGCGGAAGTCGACCCCAAGGCCCGCGCCGGTGATCTGGTGGCCGTCTATGCACCGAAAGGCAGCGACGTGAACGCGGCTGAGCGGCTGTTGGGTTACGGCTACTACAACCCCAAAGCGACCGTCGCGTTGCGGATGATCCGGTTCGCGGCGGAATTGCCCGATCAAGCCTGGTGGGAACGGCTGGTCGACCAGGCGCTCGCTCTGCGCTACGAGACCTTGAAGGTTCAGGACGACTCGGACGCCTGCCGGCTGATTCATGCGGAAGCGGACGGATTCCCAGGCCTGGTGATCGACCGCTTTGGGGACGTGCTGAGCGGCGAGACGTTCAGCCTTGCGATGTACCAGCGAAGTTCGGCGGTGCTGGAGTTGCTGGCCCGTCGCTGCGGAACGAAACAGGCCCTTGTCCGGACCAGCCCGCATTCGCTGGCGCAGGAAGGATTCGAAGCCCCGCTCTGGAGGTCGCCCGGATGTCCGGCGACGGTGGAAATCCGCGAATTCGGCACCCGCTTTCGCATCCGGCTCGATGAGTCCAGCCACAAGACCGGCTTCTTCTGCGACCAGCGTGAGAATCGCAAGCGGCTGGCGGAGTTCTGCGCAGGAAAGTCGGTGCTGGATCTCTGCTGCTACAGCGGCGGGTTTTCGGTTCAGGCGAAAAAGCTGGGTGCAGCGGCAGAAGTCACCGGCGTCGATCTTGACGAGGATGCACTGGCGGTTGCGCGGGAGAACGCTAACCTGAACCAGCAGCGGATCCGCTGGGTGCAGGCCGATGTCTTTCCCTGGATGCGCGACGCGATCCGCGGCGGCCGGCAGTTCGACGTGGTCGTGCTTGATCCGCCCAAACTGATCCGCAACCGCGAAGAGCTGGAGGAAGGGACGCGCAAACACCTCGACCTGAACCGGCTGGCGATGCAGCTGGTCCGGCCGGGCGGTTTGTTGCTGAGCTGCACTTGTGCCGGATTGCTGAAGCAGACGGAGTTCATGCGGCTGCTGCAAACTGCGGCCTGGCAGGCTGGCTCGACCGTGGACGCTACCGGTCTGTCAAACGGTCCGGGGCGAAAAGTCCGGATCTTTGCGACTTCAGGAGCCGCGGGCGATCACCCAGTCGGAGCCGACAGCCCCGAGTCGGCTTATCTGCAAGCCGTCTGGATGCGTGTCGATCCGGCAGACTGAGGCAAGTGTAGAGCAGTTGTCCCCAACTGCGCGTCTGCCTGGTTAACCGGTACGCGCCAGCAAGGAAGGAAGAGTTGCGCGGACGAGCAGTTGAGGACAACTGCTTTACACTCAGCGCCGCACTGTCCCGGGTGACTGGAGAGCGGCACCCGTGTATTGGGGCGGGAGCGGGGGAGGGGTCGCGGTGGAAACCGGAGCGGCAGCCGCGGCTGCGATGCGCTGAAGCGCCCGTTCGTGAACGATGCCCGAAGTCGTGATGTACTGGTCGCGGACGTCGGGTTGCAGCCCTTCCAGCCGCCAGGCCATTCCCTGAACTCCCGGGCCGTTTTTTTCGGTCGTCTCATTGAGCCGCTGCACGAAGCGCAGTGTTTCAACAAAATTGTGATCGGCCGTCCGGCCCACCAGCGGCAACAGCGTTCGCGCCGCCGCACCAACCAGGGCATTGTCGATCTTGAGAAAGACATCGAGCGTGCTGCCCGCCGTCGGCCGGCCATCGGTGGTCTGGCCGTAACTGGTCCGCAGCAGCAGCACACACTCTGCATCGACCGGTTTCCGCATCAGGTTCCCGGTGTAGGTCCCCGTGCCGTAGAAGAGATGCAGATTGCTGGTCCCGTAGACCAGCTCGATTTCGCTGGTCGTTCCCGCTCCGTCGTTGGAGCTCAGCGTGTAAGGCCCGGTCCGCTCGCATTCCATCTGGCTGACACCCATCAGCTTCCAGATTTCGACGACGATTTCCGGGTAGCGGGCCAGCAGGACGAACAGGTCCGAATCGGTTTCAATTTTGGTCGCGGGCAACCGCCGGTAAAGCGCCACGCGTTCGAGGACGGCACTGATTTTCTGCTGGGCTTCGGTGGCCAGCTGGCCGATCGGGATCGCCTCGATCGCTTCCCGTCGCTGGTCGCGGCTGCTGTTGCCTGTCTGGTTGCCGGTCTGGGCATCCGCCGGAATCACGAGCAAGGCAAATGCCAGCATGGCAAGAGCCAGCAAGCGGGCCCGGCGCGCACAAGCCACCCCGCGCCGTTCCCTTCTGGCCAGCCCTGATGATCCCATGTTCGCCCGTCTGCTTGCGTCTGCCAGCATCCACTCCACGCCGGGCGCAACCCCGGCGCGTCAGGCAACGCAAGAGAATGCGGCCTCTTTTCATTAATCGGCAAACTCAATGGCCGCGCGGAGGCAAATTCAGAATCTGTGCTGGGCCATCATTGGACCATCAAAATCAGGTTTGCCCGCCTTTCCCAAGGCCCGCAAAGCCAGAGCGGCTGGCTGCGGAAACGTCAGTCACCAAATACCCTGGATCCAGGTCGTGATCAGGGATTAGCCACCCAAGGCGCACGCCATTTCGCGTTTGGTCCTTGCTTGCGCCGCGTGCTGGTATTGGAAGTCGGCAAACATCCACTCACTTGAAATGCACCGAGCAGGAATCGTTGCTGCATTCCTTGCCGTGGGCTTTGTTCCAGCGATAACGGCGTTTGGCGACCTGGCGGTAGCACCACTGCCAGAGCGGGAGGCTGAAAGGGATGTGCATCAGCGGTGCGAGCAGCCAGAGCCGGGGCAGCCGGCGGGTGAGGTAACGGAACGCGGCGGCCCCGCCCAATCGCTTGCCATCGCGCGTGATGAGGACCATCTCCTCCATCAGGCGCTCGTGGGACAGGTCCGGGTACCGCGCCGCGACTTCGGGATCGTGAAGCGAAAGGAACGCGAGGCGGCCCCGGCCGTCCCAACGCGCCAACCGTGCGACTTGGCGAGTACAAAACTGGCACTCGCCGTCGTAGATCACTACTTCAGCCGACGGCAGGTCGGCTGGCGAAGGCAGGACGCTGGCTTCGGCGTTGGACGGGGGTTTCAGCATCAGCGTTGACGGAAACGGACAGGGCCCGGAATCGAAGCGGAAATGGTCTTCCGCACTCGCCGTTAACCGTCATTATCGCCCTTTGGGCAACCGTGGGGGAGCCGGGTGAATAATTGGGACAGACTGGGACAGCGGGTGCGCGGACCGACAAAACGGGAGCTTTGTCGCCACGTTCTGAAGCGGTCAATCGGGTTTTTCGGCGGGAACTTGCATGACCCCGGACTCGTCCTCCCGATACAATGGGCAAATCAGGGGTGGTACAAACGGGACCTTGCGGTGGCGGTCAGAACTCTCGCTTCGAAGAGGTGGACATGAACGAGATCACCCAACAGGTCACTCGCGCCCGGCGTCGGCTCAATCTGGCCGCCTGGTTGAACCGGTTTCCGTTCTGGATCGGGCTGGGGCTGGTCTTTGCATTCATCGCCTGGGTCGTGCCCAAGGTCTTTCCGCTCGGCCTGACGCAGTCCGAGCGGGGTGAATGGGGCTGGCAGCTTTACTGGCTGGGCGGGTGTCTGCTGGTCGCTACGCTGGTTGCGACCTGGCGGCAGTGGCGACTGCGGAGCCGGGACGAAGAAGCTGCTCGGGAAATCGATGCGCGATTCGGATTGAAGGAGCGGGTCGGCAGCGCGCTGAGCCTGTCTCCGGACGAACGGACGGAAGCCGCCGGCGAGTGCCTGGTCAGCGACGCCTCAGCGAGGGCTGCGCGAATCGATGTGCGGGACGAGTTTGGCCTTGTCCCCGGCCGCCGCGTGTTGTGGGCCCTGGTCCCTGCGTTGGCCCTGGCAGGAATCTGGTTTCTTCCACCCGCGCGGCCCAAACAGGTTGTGCCAACCGTGCCCGTGGTCAACCAGAACGCCGATATCAAGGCGGCGATTGAAAAGGCGAAGGAGCAGATCGAGGAAAAGAAGAAGCAGCTTGAAGCCCTTGGTCTGAAGGACATGGCTGGCGAAATGGACTCGCTCGGCCGCAAGCTCGACGAGCTCGACACCGGCGCGGAGGACCTCAAAAAAGAAGCCCTCGTGCAGCTCAACGATCTTCGCGAACAGCTGGAACAGAAACAGGCCGAACTGGGCAACCCGGAAGACATGCGGAAGACATTGGGTGGCCTCAAGGACCTGAAATCGGAGGCCCTCCGCGAACTCAATGACGCGCTCAGGAACAGCGATTTCCAGAAGGCCCAGGAGGCCCTGAACAAGACGCTTGACCGGCTCAAGGCCGGCGAACTGACTGAGCCTGAGCTGCGGGATATCGGCAAGGACCTTGCCAAGGTGGCCGACGAGATCAGCCGCCTCGCCCGCGAGCACGAAGAACAGAAGCAGCAGCTGCGGGACAAGCTCAAGGAGGCCCAGGAACAGGGGGACCTCGAAAAGGCTGCCCAGCTTCAGGAACAGCTGGAGAAAAAGGAGCAGGCCGACAAGCAGATGCAAAAGTTGCAGGAAATGGCCAACAAGTTGCAGCAGGCCGGCGAGCAGATGCAGAAGTGCGCCGACTGCAAAGGCGGCGGTCAGAAAAACGGCCAGAAAGAGGGCAAACCGTCGGATGGCCAAGCCGGCGGCGAAGAGAAACAGGATGGAAAAAAGGATGGACAACCCTCTGAAGGCGGTGACGGCGAGGCCGAAGCCCAGAAGGCCGCCGCCGACGCGCTGGAAGACATGATGGAGCAGATGGAGCAGATGGAGCTCGACCAGGAGTCGATGGAGGCGCTCCAGGATCTTGAGCAGGACCTTCAGGAATGCAAGGACGGCTGCAACGGCCAACAGCCTGGCCAAATGCCCGGCCAGAGCGATCAGCCCAAATGGCAGGACTGGGCCAAGGGCGAAGGCCGCGGCGGGGGCAAGCGCGAGCTGGAAGAAACGGAAACCGGCGAGTTCAAGTCTCGGGTCAAGGGGCAACTGCAGAAGGGCCAGACGATTGTCACTGGCGATGCCGATGGTGAGAACTCGCCCGGCGGTTCCATGGCCGAGGCACGAGAAGTCGTCCGGGCCAGCATGAGCAAGGAAACTGATCCGCTCAGCGACCAGCAGCTGGAGCGCTGGCAGCGGCAGCACGCCATGGAGTATTTCCAGAAGCTGCGTGGTGACAAGTAGCTGGCCAGCCCGACCCGCAGCGATGACCCAACTCGCCAAACTTCGTCTGCTCGTGGTGTTCGCGGTGCTGGCCGTCGGCGGGCTGGTGGCGTGGCAATGGTACCGGGGGGCCAATGCGCCGGTCTCCAGCGCCGGACAGGAGACCTTTTCCGCCGCCCGGCTGGCCGCTGACAAGGCCTACAATGCCGAGAACTGGGAAATCGCGGCGGCGCGGTTTGGCGAGGTTGCGACGGCCGACCCCTGGAATGGCTATGCCTGGTTCTACCGCGGCGACAGCCTGATGCACCTGATTGCCGCGACCCGGCCGGCCGGGATGCCCGTCGCGGGCGAGGAGCCGGCCACGGCACCGGTCGATGAACGGACGCGTCAGCGCGATGAATGGATCGCCGACGCGCTGGCGGCTTTTCAGGCGAGCAGCGAAACCTGGTTTCTCAACGACTTGTCGCGCTATCACATCGCGCGGCTGCATTGCGAAAGCGGCGACACGGCTGCCGCATTGCGCCTGCTGGAAGAGCTCTATGCCACCCGCCGCCGCGAGATCAACTACAACGTGCGAAACGACTTCAGCACGATGTCCGGCCAGCCCGGCTTCCGGGAGTTTGTCGAACGCTACGGGATCGGGAGCAACTGAATGGGAAGAGACCCGACGACCTGCCTGTTTCAACCGCGCGCCGTAGCACCACCCGTTCTATTCCGGCTCCCTCCCTCGCCGCTGCTTTGAGCGGTGTGGGGAGGGCGGGGGGAGGGGGCGTCCGCGCAACGGGCCTGCCTCGTACAGCGGCTGTTCGACGACTACCCGTCTGTTGCCGGTGATTCTGCGGGTTCGGCGGCTGGCGTTTCGACTTCCACCGGAGCGGGTGCTGGTTCGGGGGGCTTGGGTGGCGGGACGGCTGCCGCGGCAGCGATGGCCGAAGCAATTGCCTTGGACCGCCGCTGGCCGAGCCTGCCCAGAGCTTCTTCCCGCGCCTTGAGGTGCGTGCCGTCCTTGCCGTACTTGCGGATCAGCACGCTGCACTTGTGGCTCGGCTGCGCCCCGACACTCAACCAGTAGTTGATCCGGTCTGCATTCAGTACGGCGCGGGCGTCGGTTTCCGGAACCCACGGATCGTACGTGCCGAGCTCTTCAATCACGCGGCCATCGCGTGGCGCACGGGTGTCGGTGGCACAAACGCGAAAGAACGCCCGGTTCTTTCGCCCGATTCTCTTCATCCGGATCTTGACTGACACTGGTGGGGGGTTCCTGAGTCGGAAGGGACTGGATTGACGTTGTTGACCGTATTGACGTTGTTGACAATGTGGACGCGGATCAGGCCTGGGAGGCAGGCCGGAGGAGTCACATCCGTTTTTTCTTTCGCAACAGTTTTTCCCGCTGCTTCTTGAGTTTGTCGCGTTCCTTGTTGGTCAGCCGTTTGCCGGTTGATTTCTTGACCCGTTGCTGCTGGGCAAACGGATTGGC
Source organism: Planctomycetota bacterium (assembly GCA_031405895.1). GTDB lineage: Bacteria > Planctomycetota > Planctomycetia > Pirellulales > Pirellulaceae > BJ22. The sequence continues at coordinate 2,573 of JANOFL010000006.1, read as the reverse complement.
CATCTGCTTCTGGAGGTCTTCCATCGCCTCCATCCGCTCGCCTGGCTTCATCCCGGCCATCCCGGTGACAAGCGGCTTCATCACCTCGTACTGGCGAACAAGCTCGTTGACCTGTTTGGCCTGAACGCCGGCACCATTGGCGATCCGCGTCCGGCGACCCACGTCGATCAGCCGCGGGTTGCGGCGCTCGGCCGGCGTCATCGCATCAATGATACCGCAAAGCTGGTTCATTTGGCGGGCCGTGTCGGCTCCGCCCATCATCTGCTGGGCTTCTTTCAGGGCCCCCATGCCGGGCAGCAGCGACAGCATTTTCTGCATCAGCCCCGGCTTGGCCATCCGCTGAATCTGGTCGCGGAAGTCAGACAGCGTGAATTCGCCCTTTTCCAGCGATTCCTGGAGCCGTTTTTGGTCTTTTTCGTCGACCAGCTTTTGGGCTTCATCGACGAGGGCCAGCACGTCGCCCATGCCGAGAATCCGGCTGGCCATCCCTTCCGGCCGGAAGGGCTCGAGGGCATCGAGATGCTCGCCCGTGCCGATGAATTTGATCGGCACACCGGTCACATGCTTGACCGAGAGCAAGGCCCCGCCGCGGGCATCGCCATCGAGCTTGGTCATGATCACGCCGTCCAGCTCGAGGGCCTTATGGAAGGCTCCCGCGCTGTTGACGGCGTCCTGGCCAGTCATGCCGTCGACGACCAGCAGCACCTGGTCGGGGTGGACCTCTCGATCAATCGTCTTGATCTGCTCCATCAACTCGACGTCGATCGCGAGGCGACCGGCCGTGTCAAGGATCACGATCTGGTGCTTTTCTTTCCGTGCCAGTGCGACTGCATTGCGGCAGACGGCGACCGGGTCCTTTGCCCCTGGCTCCGAATAGACCGGCACGTCGAGCTGTCGGCCGATGACGTGCAGCTGTTCGATGGCCGCCGGACGTTGCAAGTCGGCGGCGACGAGCAGGGGCTTGATCTTGCTGCGCAGAAGGAGCGCCGCGAGTTTGCCGCAAGTCGTCGTTTTTCCCGACCCCTGCAGGCCGCACATCATGATGATGCCCAACCCGTCGCGGATCGGCAGGGCGTGGTCGATCGGGCCAAGCAGCTTGACCAGTTCGCGATTGACGATTCCGACGAGCTGTTCCGAAGGCCGCAGGGCGGTCAGCACCCGTTCGCCGAGGGCCTCCTCCGTGACGGCGGCCATGAAGTCGCGGACGACGCCGATGTTGACGTCGGCGTCCAGCAGCGAGCGCTCGACCAGCTTGAGGCCGTCGCGCATGTTCGCCTCGGTCAGCCGGGCTTTGCCGGTGATCGATTTGAACGCGGACTGCAGACCTTCCTGGAGCGACTCGAACATGCGTAACGGCGACCATCCAGACGGGGGGGCCAGGACCGTGGCCAGAACGCCCCAACAGTCCTTTCAAAGAGCCGAAAAGACTACCTGATTCGGCCGTTTTCCGCAATTCGCCGAAGGTAGAGCAGTTGTCCCCAACTGCTCGTCCGCGCTGAAAGGGCACGGATCGTATTTCGGAAATCGGTGCGTTTCACGGACCCTACGCGAGCGCCAGCTGCCGGGACGAGAACTCGAACCAGGAGTCCTGACCGACGGCATCCCACCAGAGGCTCATTCCGGTTTCGTCAAAGTCGGTCCGGCCCTGGTAGAGGCTTCGGATGATGGCCGCGATCGGGCCTGGAACAGTCACGGCCACCAGCCGGTTGCCATACTTCGATCCCAGCCCGGCCAGCACGGCGCGGACCCGTTTCCGGGCTTCGACAATCGGTTCACCCTTCGGTGGACAGACCAGCTCGGGGCTTTCTTCAAGGCACTTGAGCAACCGGGGCTGGGTTTGCTGAAGCTCTTCGACGCAACGGCCGTGCCAGAGTCCAAAGTCGACATTCGCCAGTTCGGGCATGGCGCGAACCCGGACTTTCCACTGCCGGGCAAGGACTTCCGCCGTTTGAACCGAAGTCATCGCCGTTGATGAAACGACGGCCGCCACGGGCTGGCTGGCCAGTTCGGCCGCCAGCTGGGCGACATGAAACTCGCCTTCCGGGGCCAGTGGCACATCCAGCCGGCCGCTGATCCGCCCCTGCAGGTCGAGCGTGCTGACGCCGCTGCGAACCAGCAATACATGCGGCAGCACTATCGATTCCGTTTCGTGGTTGGTCGACATTCTTTTCCTGACTTGCTTAAGTCCATTCCGTCCACGCTGTCCATGCCGTCCCAGTTCTCGACGCCGGCTGGCTCAGACCACAGCCGCCCCCGCCAGCTGATTCAGTTCCCGGATTGCCGCACCGTAGTCGTCGGCCCGGAAAATGGCGGATCCGACCACCAGCAGCTGGGCACCGGCCGCCACGCAATCGCCAATCGTGCTGGCCGACACTCCACCGTCGATCTGGAGCAGGATGTCGGGCGCGAGCTCCCGGACTTCTGCCAGTTTGGGCAAAACACCGCGGTGGAAACTCTGGCCACCGAACCCCGCCTGAACGCTCATCACGAGGGCCAAATCGAACTGGTCGAGGCAACTCGCTATCGCGTCGACCGGAGTCCCCGGATTGATGGCGATTCCGGCTGCCGCGCCG
>JANOFL010000411.1:0-3248 GCA_031405895.1 Planctomycetota bacterium | reverse complement strand
CGCCGACGCATTTTTTTTCCAATGTTGAGAGAGCCGCCTTTCCCCCCCCTAACGGCGACTCTGACCCACCGTCCTCGACGACGAGCGCCAGTTTGCCTTTTCGATCCCATTTCAATTCCATCCGCAATGAACGCCACGCCTGGGAAGAAAACTGACCGGCCGCGGGTCGCATTGCTGGGTAGCCTTGGACGCAGGCGGGACCTCAAGGCGGCAGTTGCAAAGCTGCGGCCGGTTGTCGAATGCCGGGCAGCGATTGCCCTGGAGTCCTTCGATGGTGACGATCCGGTCGAACTGGACGATGTCGATCTGGCCATCGTTTTTGGCGGCGATGGTTCGATCCTGCGAGCGGCCGGGCGAATGGGTGACCGCCAAGTGCCAGTTCTCGGGGTCAATCTGGGCAAGCTGGGGTTTCTGGCGGACATCCAGCCCGATGAACTGGACGAAGCCCTGCGGCTGGTGTCCGAAGGCCGTTTTGCTGTCGTCGATCACTTGATGTTGTTGTGCGAGGTCTTCGATGGAGACCGGCTGGTCAAAACAGCGACGGCATTGAATGAAGTCGCGATTCTTGGCGGGCCACCCTACCGGATTCTGCAAATTGATCTTTCGGTTTCGGGGCAAGCCGCGGCATCATACTCCTGCGATGGGCTGATCCTGAGCACACCAGTTGGATCGACGGCCCACAGCCTTTCCGCTGGTGGGCCCATTGTCCGCAAGGACGTTCAGGCCGTTGTGATATCACCGCTCAGTCCGCACACGCTGACGGTCCGGCCGGTGGTCGATTCGGCCGACCGCGTATTCGAGTTGTCGGTCCGCGAACCGCAGGCTTCGACCGGGGTCGTGGTCGACGGCCATTTGCTCAGTCCGATGACAAAGAACACACGCGTTGTGGTCCGCAAGGCAACCAGTGTGTTCCGGCTGATCGAAGTCGAAGGCCGCAACTACTACCGGACGCTGCGGGAGAAGCTGGGCTGGGGCGTCGGGTTTGCCGATCGGCCCGGGACTTGAAATCTGAGGCTGACCCGACTCTTGACCATTCCATCGCCGTTCAAGGAGGAACGAAACATGGTTGCCAAAAGAAAATTGCTTGTCCCGGCCCTGACGGCAGTCCTCGGATTGTGGATCCCGATTGTGCCGGCATTTGGACAAGATCAACCGCCCGTTGATCCAGCCTCGTTCGGCGTTCCCGATGAGGCCGCACCGCAATCTCCGGCAGCCGATCCGGTCGCGAGACGGGCGGCTTTGGAAGCCGCTATCGCCGGTGTGGCCGAAGAGCAACTCTACAACCTGGCCTATCGCTGGTCCGAAGGCACGGAACTGGTTTGGGACTGCGACCAGTCGACATCGACCCGGACGCGGATGGGTGGGACGACGGAAGGCACCTCGGCGCGAACCAGCTGGCAATGCCGTTGGGTGACTGGCCCGGCGGACTCGGCCGGCAACCTGCGCTTTTCCAGCAGCATCAACTGGTTCACGCTCTGGCAAAAATATGACGAGCAACCTCCCGTCACGTTTGACAGCCGCGAGTCCAGCGACGTTCCCGATGAATTCGTTTCCGTGACGGACCAGCTCACTCCGAAGCCGACCCAATTCGTCATCTCGCCGCACGGTCGTCTGATCCGGCAGGAGTCGGGGACGGGCGCGAAGCCGGTGGGACTGTCTGAAATCACGATTCCCCTTCCCAATCGGCCGGTACCAGCCGGCACCAGCTGGCATGTGCCACGCGAGCTGACGGTTCGGGATGACGACCGGACGGCGGTCCGGGTTGCGCTGCGGACAACCTGGCAGCTATCCAGGGTCGTTGAAGGCCGGGCCTATCTCACGTTCCGGACCGAAGCGCTGACACCGGGCCTGAGCGCTACGATCCAGTCGCAGCTGATGCAGAACATGGCCCGGGGCTATGTCATCTTTGATCTTCAGCGCGGGCTGCCCGTTTACCGCGAAACGGAATGGAACGAAAAGGTCCAGTCCTTTGCCGGTGCCGACAGCTTTTTGCAGTACACGGCGAAAGTGACCGAGAGGTTACGGCCGGACGAGCGGGTGGCCGCAGCGCCTTCACTGGAGGCCGCGGCAATCCCGGAGTCGACCACGACCGCGGCTGGTCCTTTGACGCCGCAGGTTGAGCCGGACGGCAAGTCCGACGACAATCGCCGAAAGTGAATGAAGCAGATTCCAGACCGGCCAAGCCTCCATCCGCGCGGCCGTTCCACGGTTCGCTGAATGTCGCCGGCAACCGCGCGCGATTCAGACCACGACGTGGATTTGTCTCCCGCCAGGTTCTTTTGCTCGCCGTGTTGCTCGTCGCTGCGGCGCTGGTTGCGATCGCCGGTTTGAGCGGACCCGGTCGCGGAGTGGCGCTGCGGACCCTTGTGCTCGGCGTCGGAGCGGCTGGGCTCGCCGTGCCTCTGGGCTGGATGGTCTGGCGGGCCGGAACGGGCGACTTCTGGCTGGCCCGTGGCATCGTGGGATTGACGCTGGTTGCGGCCATGCTTCCGCCGTGGGCCCAGGTTTGTGGCTGGGATGCCGCGTTTGGGAAGCTGGGCTGGCTGACTTCGCTTGTGACCGGGCGCTTCACGCCTCTGGTGCCGCCCTTTCTCGCGGCGATCTGGATTCATGCGACGATTGCGGCACCACAGGCAGCATTGGTCCTGCACTGGTTCCAGGCGGGCGATGGATGGGAGCTGGAGGAACAGGCCAGCCTGGCGGTGCCCCCTCGCCGCGTTTTTTTCGACGTGACCTTGCCGCGGATGTTGCCGGCCCTTGCCGCGGGCGCTGCGTGGACGATGCTTTCAGCGAGCCGCGAAATCGCGGTGACCGATCTCTACCAGATTGGAACGCTCGCCGAGCTGGTCTATCTGGGTTACGCCCAGGGCGCGAATGACACCTTGAGCGGACTTTGGCCGGGCGGAAAAATCGCGCTGGGCTGGCCGCTCTACGTTTTTGTGATGGGTGGACTGCTGGCGATTGCAGCGGGGCTGGCCGTCACGATTCAGCGCCGGCTGGCAGCGCGAACTCCCGTGCATCGAAGGACCTGGATTGAACTGGAGCGCCGCCCATGGCTTGCTGCCGCGGGCACACTGGTCCTGTTGGTCATTCCGCTGGCCAACCTCTTCGTGCGCTGCGGATTGCGGACCATTCCAGGCGACGATGGGCCGCAACAGGTTTGGGGGCTTGGACATGTTCTTAAATCGTTTGCGTTGGCGACCGGCGAAAGCCTTCCCGAGTGGCGCTGGTCGCTGGCCATTGCAATG
>JANOFL010000406.1:0-2473 GCA_031405895.1 Planctomycetota bacterium | reverse complement strand
GGCGCGGCGTATTGCACGCCGCGACCGTTTGCCCGGCCCGCCCGTTTGCAGAATGCCGCGCGGACTTTGGCGGAGCTAATGGCGACACCTAAAAGCGATTCTGAATGCAACGTTCCCGCGTTGCGGGTAAAGTACCAGTTTCGGGAACTGCACGGAATTGAGCATGAACCTGGACTTGGCGGGGAAACGGGCGCTGGTCGGTGGCAGCTCGCAGGGGATCGGGCTTGCGGCGGCGGTCGAACTGGCCCGGTTGGGGGCAAGTGTGACGTTGTTGGCCCGCAACGGGGAAGCTCTGGCGAAGGCGAGTCTCGAGCTGCCACGCGAACGGGGGCAAACCCATGGTTTTTTCCTCGCCGATTTCACGGATCCAGTTCAGGTTGAAGGCGCCGTCACGGCCTGGCTGAAGCAGGGCGGCGGGGCGGAAATCCTCGTCAACAACACGGGCGGACCGCCGCCAGGTCCCGCCCACCTCGCGAACACCGACGAGTTCCTGGCCGCTTTCCAGAATCACCTCGTCGTCAACCAGCTCCTGGTCCAGAAACTGCTGCCCGCGATGCAGGCGGCAAAGTATGGCCGGATCATCAACGTCATTTCGACCAGCGTGAAACAGCCGATCCGCGGTCTTGGAGTCTCCAACACGATCCGCGGTGCCGTCGCGAACTGGGCCAAGACCCTGGCAGCCGAACTCGGGCCTTTCGGAATCACAGTCAACAACGTCCTGCCCGGCGCGACGCGCACGGGGCGGCTCGATTCGATCATTGCGAACGATGCGAAACGGCATCAGAAGAGCGAAGAAGAAATCTCGGGCCAGATGCTGCAGTCGATTCCGGCCGGGCGATTTGCCGAACCGGCCGAAATCGGAGCGGCCATCGCCTTCCTTGCTTCTCCCGCCGCGGGCTACATCAACGGCATTAATCTGCCCGTCGACGGAGGACGGACCCAATGTCTCTGATCGCCATCCGGTCGTTCATCGACGGCCGGTTCGTTGAGCCGGCGGGCGACCACTGGCTGGACAGCTTCGAGCCGGCGACGGGCGAAGTCTTTTCGCAGGTGGCCGACAGCCAAACCGACGATGTCGACCGCGCCGTCCAGGCTGCGGCCAGGGCGTTTCCGGACTGGTCGCGCACCAGTCCCGACGAGCGTTCGCGCTGGCTGCATCGCCTGGCCGACGGGATCGAAGCAAGGCTCGACGAGTTCGCCGAAGCCGAGTCGCGGGACAGTGGCAAACCGGTCTGGCTGGCCCGGCAGTTCGAAATTCCTCGCGCGGTGACCAACTTCCGGTTTTTCGCCGGGCTGGCCTTGGGCCAGAGCAGCGAGTCGCATGATTCCCCGGCCGGTCTGAACGTGACGCTGCGACAGCCGTGGGGCGCGGTTGCGTCGATTTCGCCCTGGAATCTGCCGCTTTATCTGCTGACATGGAAAGTTGCCCCTGCCCTGGCGACCGGCAACTGCGTGGTGGCCAAGCCGTCGGAACTTACGCCGCTGACGGCAATGATGCTGGGCGAAGTTTGCGCCGCTGCTGGTCTGCCCAAGGGAGTGCTGAACCTGGTGCAGGGTGCTGGAACGACTACGGGGCAGGCACTCGTCGAGCATCCGGCGATCAAAGCTGTTTCATTTACCGGCGGGACAGCAACCGGGGCGCGGATCGCGGGCACGGCGGCACCGCTGTTCAAGAAACTGTCGCTGGAACTGGGCGGCAAGAACCCGAACGTCATCTTTGCCGACTGCGAGTTTGACAAGATGCTGGCCACGACGCTCCGGAGTTCGTTCCAGAATCAGGGGCAGATTTGTCTGTGCGGGTCGCGGATTCTGGTCGAACGGAGCCTGCACGACCGGTTTGTTTCGGCTTTCGTCGAAAAAGCAGGTGGATTGGTCGTTGGCGATCCGCGCGATTCGAAATCGGTGCTCGGTGCCGTCGTCAGCCACCCCCACCAGCAGAAGATCCTCGCCGCCATCCGTCAGGCAAAAACCGACGGCGCGGAAGTGCTCTGCGGCGGTGATGCGGTGAACGTGCCGGGCCGCTGCCAGAACGGCTGGTTCGTCGCGCCGACGGTCTTGGCTGGACTGGGGCCGGGCTGTTCCGCGAACCAGGACGAGATTTTTGGTCCAGTCGTCACGATTCAGGCGTTCGATGACGACGACCACGCTCTCGCGCTGGCGAATGACTCACGCTACGGGCTGAGCTCGACCGTCTGGACCAGCAACTTGCCACGGGCCTTGCGGGTCGCAAAACAGATTGAAACGGGCGTCGTCTGGATCAACGGCTGGCTGATCCGCGACTTGCGGACCCCTTTTGGCGGCATGAAACAGTCAGGCGTCGGCCGCGAAGGGGGCGAGGAAGCCATGGCCTTCTGGACCCAGCCAAGGAACATCTGCTTTTGCAATTAAAAGCCGGCAATCCCGACTGTGCGAACACGAGCCGGAAGCATTAGTTTTAAAGTAACGCTTTCGATACCAGCCCGCAGCGCAAGCA
>JANOFL010000330.1:0-13531 GCA_031405895.1 Planctomycetota bacterium | reverse complement strand
CTCGAAATTGGATTTGCTTTCAATTTGATGGAACTTTTTTAAATGGACTCAACTTTAAGTTTTGTCATCATAGGAAAGCTCATCATTTAACTCTTAAATATATTTTAAAATTATATATAAATAATAATAATAAAATAGAAGAAAGCTTCATTTTGTACACATCGTTTACGAACGTTCCCCTAATGTGAATTATGCAGATGAGCAAAGCATTTCATACTGATAATTCTGAGGTATTTCATGGAATTTTATATGAGCTTTGACATACTTTTTACATGTCAAGCATTTCATGACTTCAACATAAGCGCAACATAGTTCTATCCCTCGATTTAAAATAACATAATCATGGATCAAATATGATGAAATCATGATTTCAAGCTAATTTAATATAACAATTTCTACTGCAAATGCCACAAGAATTTAGCAAATAAGCAATCTGAACGTAAAAGCTTATGAAGAATGAAAACAAGAAAGCAAAAAGTTTGTTTGTTTTTTATTTGGTTAAATTATATATATAAAATAAAAAACTTATGTGCTCTGATTCCCATTCACATGTTTTTTTTCCCCAACTGCCATTGTTTTAGTCGCTCTCTCTCTTCGCTACCCTCTACTGCCCCGAAGGGAGCTTTTGTTCTACTTGCCTTTTTGTCATCACTTTGCATGCATATAAGAGCATTGTGCATTTGTGTTGAGGGTTAAAAAGCAGGGCATTTATTTAATGTAGAGCAAAAATGCACAAAATGTATTCGAAACATGCAATCGAGATGGCATTGAAAGTACATGTTTGATTAAATCAATGCATACCAAACTATTAATCAGTCGAGAAAGCTTTTCCTCAATAAATTTAAAAGCTTCGCAAATGTAAAACTTTCAAGATATATCTTAATTGTATTTGGAAAAAATAGTTGTTCCTTTTGTAATATGCAAATAACTTTTTGTCGCCAAACACCTACAGCCTGCTGGACGACGCGGGTGGCCGATTCGCGATCGACGCGGTCACAGGCTCAGTCGGCGTGGCAAATGGCCTGTTGCTGGACCATGAAAGCGCCACCCAGCACTCGATCACCGTCCGCGCGCTTTCATCGGACGGGAGCAGTTCCGTGATCACGCTCCAGATCAGCGTGGTCAACGTCAACGAAGCCCCGTCGGGCAGCGATCAGACGGCGACCGGGCTGGAAGACCAGCCGCTAGTCCTGAACGGATCGCAGTTTGGCTTCAGCGATGTCGACGCGGGCGATCAGCTGGCGGCGGTCCGGATCGACAGCCTGCCAGCCGGCGGGCAGCTGTTGCTCAACGGCGGGCCGGTGGTGGCCGGTCAGCTGGTGAGCAGTGCGGCCATCATGGCGGGCCAGCTGGCCTGGCTGCCGGCGTTGAATGGCTTCGGCAACGGACTCGACCAGCTGCAGTTCACGGTCATGGATTCGGGCGGATTGCTGGCCACCAGCCCAAGCCTGCTGGTGTTCAACATTCTGCCGGTCAACGACGCACCGACTGCATTCAACGCTTCGGTCAGCGTGGCGGAAGACAGCAGCACAACCGGCCAGGCCACGGGCGTCGATGTCGACAACCCGTCGCTGGAATGGAGCTGGTCGCTGGTCACTGGTTCGAGCCAGGGCGGCAATGTGGTGCTTCAGTCCGACGGTTCGTTCCTGTACACGCCGGCCGCGAACTTCAACGGCACCGACAGCTTTCAGGTGCGGCTGAACGACGGGCAAGGTGGAACGTCAGTCGCGACGATCACGGTCAACGTGACGCCAGTGAACGACCAGCCCGTGGCCATGACCGACCTGTTTGCGATGGTGCAGGGAACGAGCCTGTCCGACTTTGCGGGTGTGTTGGTGAATGATGCTGATCCGGACGGCGATCCGCTGGTGGCGATGCTGTTGCAGGGTCCCGCGCATGGAACGCTGACGATTCAGTCGAATGGTTCGTTCGTCTATGTGCCCACCGCGGGGTATTTTGGGCCGGATTCGTTCCTTTACCTGGTCAGTGACGGGCAGATCAGCAGTGCACCGGCACTGGTATCGATTGAAGTCTTTGGTGGTCCGGGACCGATTGGCGGAGGCGGAGACCCGGGCGACGACGATCCGGCCGATGAAACCGGTGAAGACACGGACGACAGCGACGACGATGGCTCGACGGAGAGCGAAACCGGTTCCGGCTCAGGTGGCGACGGGGAATTCGCCGGTGGAACGCCGGCCGTGATGCGGGAGCTGCTGGAACGGATTGCGCGACAAGGCGACGGTGCTGATTCGCTGGCCCGGATCGCCGGCAACCTGAAAAACCTTGTGACGCTGCGGAAGCTTCAGGGCCTCGCACAATCCACCGCGGCCAGCATTGACGAGGCCGGGTTGCTGGCGCTGGCCGAGTGGCTGGCGGATGCTGGACGGCGCGGGGATGGCGCGGCGTCGCAGCTCGAAATCCCTGTCTGGAAGGGCGGCCCGCGGCTGGTGATTTCGCTCGACCGGTTGTGGGAACAGATTGGCGCGATCAGCCGGGCAGCCGACCCGGAGGCCCTGCTCTTTTCCGCATCGCCGCTGGCGATGGGAGCGGGTGGCGTGACGATGGCGGCCGCCGTCTCCTACCTGCTCTGGTATCTCCGCGGCGGCGTGCTGATGGCCACGTTTCTTTCCCAGATTCCGACCTGGCGGATGATTGACCCGCTGCCCGTCCTCGAGTCCTTCAACGACCGCAAGCGCGAAGTCAAGGACGACATGCAGTCGTTCTTTGGCCAGTGATCCGGTCCGGGCAATCCGGTTTTGCCGGTCGCGCCGGAGGTCCGGACCTTGCGGAAGGCAATGGCTGTCGTGGTTGAAAATGCCGGCCTGGCGGGAACGGGCGGGGAAAGTGCGGCCTGTTCCAGGTTTTCCGCCGGCGGGTTGTATATGTATCCGGCAAACTATAGCGGCCCCCTGCGCTGATCGATTCCGCCTGCGCCAAAGGTCATTGAGCGGGGGCGAAACGCGGCCGGAGAACCATGTTCAAGATCAAGACGGCAAGCCGACTGGCGATCATCGTGTCGCTGATCCTCGCCGGCAACCTCTGGCTGGCGATCATGTTCCGGATCGCCCCGCAGGGTGTTGACGGTCAGGCCGCCGCGCGCGCCCGTCAGGCTCAAGCCCTCTCCGTGACGGCCGCCAAACTGGCCGAGACCGGGCGGCTGTCGAGTTTTCGCGACGTGCTGGACCAGATCGTCAGCCATGACCCCGATCTGGTCTCGGCCGGCCTGCGCCGCCCGAGCGGTGAGTGCCGGTTTGAGGTCGGCGAACATGCCCGTGCCTGGCAACCTGGACTCCGCTCGGCGCGGCAACTTTCGGTCGCCATTGTCGCCAACGGCCAGGCGTGGGGGACGCTCGAATTCTGCTATGGGACGAAGACCGGTGCGCGAAGCTGGCTGATGTCGCTGCTGGTCTACCCCACGGGATTCGTCCTGTTCGTAACGGCCTCCACCTGCCTTCTGTCGTGGATGATGTTTACCCGGATCTTCCGCTACCTCGATCCTTCCAAGGTCGTGCCGGGCCGCGTACGTTCTGCGCTCGACACGCTGGCGGAAGGCCTCGTGCTGATCGACCCGGGCGAGAACATTGTTCATGCCAACGAGGCGTTTGGGCGGATGATGGGCGTCGACTCCAGCGCGCTGATTGGTTCTCGACTGGACCAGTACCAGTGGTCGGACCCCCAACAGGTCGGGACCCTGATCCTGCCCTGGGCGACGGCCCTGCAGGCCGGCGGAGTCCGCAACAGCGTTCTGCTGGAACTGCCTGGCGACGGCGAGACCAGCAAGTACCTCGTCAACACGAACCCGATTGCCGGTGAAAGCGGGCACGGCTGCCGCGGGGCGCTGATCAGTTTCGATGACGTGACGCAGCTCGAACGCAAGAAGCAGGATCTCGCCGCGACGATCGACTCGCTGCGGACTTCGCGCGACGAAATCCGCAAGCAGAACGAGCAGCTCAAGTTCCTTGCAGCGCGCGACCCGATGACGCGCTGCTTCAACCGGCGGTCGTTCTGGGAACTGTTCGAGGGGCACTGGAAGCAGGACACCCCCAACCTGCTCAATGTGCTGATGATCGACATCGACCACTTCAAGTCGATCAACGACAATTTTGGCCACAGCAAGGGCGACGAGGTCCTGCGCGAGACCGGCGCGATGCTGTTGCACCTCGTCGGCAATCGCGGGATCGTCTGCCGGTTTGGGGGCGAAGAGTTCGCCGTGTTGTTGCCGGGGCTCGAGCTCGCCCGGGCGACGGAAGTTGCGGATGCGATTCACCAGGCGTTCCAGCGCTGCCAGATGGGCGGGTTGGCCGTGACCGCCAGCATCGGCCTCTCCAACCGCCAGTTCAACGCGATGGATTCGCAACACCTGCTCGACCAGGCCGACCAGTGCCTTTACGCCGCCAAGCGAAACGGCCGCAACCGGGTAATCCGCTTTGACCGGATGCATGAACTGGGCGCGGCCGCCGGACCGGGAAAAAACCAGAAGGCCGTCCTGCAGGAACGGATCCCCTACACCACGGTGGCCGCGCTGTTTTCCGTGGTCGCAAGGCGCGACCCCCGGCAGGCGGCGAAAGACCAGCAGCTGGCCGATTTGTGCATCGCGGCATCCCATGCGCTGCTGGACCGCCGGCAGCTGTACTGGGTTGAGTCATCGGCGCTGTTGCGTAACTGCGACAATATCGTGAGCAGTCCGGACACGCGCCAGCGGCCGCGCAATGGCCAGACAGCCAACGGGGAAACCTGTTTCCAGCGCCACCTCTCGGCTGCCGAGTTTCTGTTTGGAGTGCTGGGCGACTGCGAACCGGTACGGATCATCGATGTACTCGACGGCTGTCCGAAACTGAACCTGGTTGAAGCCGGTGATCCTGACCATGCCCGCTGGATTCGCGAATGCGTCCAGGTGCTGGCCGTCTGCCGGGCCTGGCAGGAAGCTGTCTCGGCCGGTGGTCCGGCCAGCGCTTCGCCCGACGGCATTGTCCAGTCGCTCCGGAACCGGTTCCCCGACCCGCTCAGCCAACAGCTGATTGCCGGTCTTGAGACGAACGGCCCCGCTGCCGCGAGTCCATTCCCGTCAAAAGCCATTATTGAGCCGGCGGTCGTTCCTGTCGTCGCTCGCCATTACGCCGAGCTCAACACGGCGATGGCCCTTCGGCAACGGGACCGGCTGGGAAAAGCGGTGGCCCGGATGCGCGAAGAACTGCCCGATGAATCCGGTCAGTGGATCGGTCCGCTTCTCGATGGGCTGGAACGGACGGCAGCCGAACGCGACCCCGATTTCGGCAAGCTGGCCCTCGTCATCGACCAGCTGCTCGACATCTGCCGCGACTCGCGGCGCTGCCTGGTCGAAATGGCCCAACACTCAGGTCCGGCGGGTCCTGCCGCTGGCCCGACCACCGAACACCAGCCGTCCGAATCCGGTCCGCTTGCCACCCTTGCCTGAGCGCTTGAAGCATGTGCGTGCCCAACCCGATGCCGAACCTGAACTCCACCATGGCCCGAGAGGTTTCGACGGCGGGCCTGATCGGTCCGCCGTTGGTGCCCACGGCGACCGGCATGGCGCGCCGGCAGGAACGAGTCCCCCGGCTCACGACACTGGAACCGCGGGTGCTGTACAGCGCGGTGCCTTTCGATGTGGCCGCGGCCGAAGTTGTCGAACCGGCGGAGCTTGCCGCGTGGCATCTGCTGACTTCAGAGGACGTTGCGACCGGGGGTCCGCGTTCGCTTGTTCTCGTCGACGGCGGCATGGCCGGAGCCGATCAGCTGGCCAGTGCGATCGCCGCGAGCCGGCCCGGAGCGGGAATTGTGATTCTCGATCCGCAGGCGGACGGGATCAGTGAACTGGAGCGGCTGCTGGGGCAGTATCAGGACCTCGAGCGGATTGAGCTGTTCAGCCACGGCAACCAGGATGGCCTGAGCCTTGGTGACCGCTACTTCGCGTTTGGCGACGATCAGTGGCTGGCGCGGCTGGCCGGGGCGTTGAATGGCGCTCTTGTCGCGGGTGGCGACCTGCTGCTCCAGGGTTGCGATCTCGCGGCCGGCCAATCGGGCCAGGAGGCCCTGGCCTGGCTGGCCCAGAATGCGTCGATCGATGTGGCGGCGAGCAGCGATCTCACGGGCAGCGCCGTCGCGGGAGGTGACTGGACGCTCGAATTCACCACGGGCGAGGTTGCGTTCGTCACGGCCAATGGTCTGGAGCATTGGGAGGGCGTGCTGCTGACGCCAACCGCGGCGACCGGCTCCAGCCTGATTGAAGAGACCACCGCGGTCCGCGATCGTGGCAGCCACCGGGCGGTGGCGATGCACAGTGACGGCAGCTTTGTCATTGTGTGGGCCCATGACCTCAATATCGGCACGGGCTTCGGAGTCCACGCACAGCGGTTCAATGCCCTGGGCCAGGCGCAGGGTGGACCGATCATTGTCAACCAGCAGCTGTTCGGCGACCAGGAGTGGGCTTCGGTCGACATGGACGCCAGCGGCCGCTTTGTCGTGACCTGGACCAGCGACGGCCAGGACGGCGACCAGACCGGAGTCTACGCGCGGCTTTACTCAAACACGGGTGTCGCGCTGGGCAACGAGTTCCGGGTCAATACCCAGACCAACAACCAGCAGGAAAACTCCACCGTCGCAATGGCCGACGACGGTTCGTTCGTCATCGCCTGGGAAGGCGACGGCCCGGGTGACAGCCAGGGCATCTTCGCGCAGCGTTACGATTCGTCCGGCAACGCGCTCGGCGGAAACGTCCTCGTCAACACGGTGACGGGAAGCGGACAATGGGACCCCGCGATCTCGATCAATGACAGTGGCGCTTTCGTGATCGTCTGGGACGACAACAACGGGTTCCATTTTCAGCGCTTTGACGTGGCCGGAAACGCTGCTGGTGGACCTGTCGCGGTGACCAGCAGCATTGGGGCCGGCAACGGTTCAGTGCTGTTGAACAATGACGGTTCCATCGTCGCCACCTGGCGCGACTCGGCGGGCGGACCGGTTGAGTCTCTCTTCCGGATTTACGGGCCGGCCAACGAAATCCTGCTGGGGCCGACCGTGATCGCCACCGTCACGACGACGGACCAGAGCAACCCGTCGGTGACAGGTTCCGGGAACGGCAGCTTCTCGATTTCCTGGGACGGCAGCAATCCGGCCGACGATGCCGGGGTTCTGGTCCGCCAGTTTCTCGCCGACGGCACGCCGATTGGCACAGAAATCCTTGCCAACAGCCACACCGCAGGTTTCCAGGGTTTTTCTTCGCTGGCCGTCAACGATGCGGGTGGACTGGTCGTGGTCTGGTCGGGTGAAAGTGCCACGGATGCGGCGGGTGTTTACTTCGCCCGCGGCGGCGCACCGACGGGGACCGACGCCACGCTGGCGGCGACCGAAGACACGCACCGCGTGCTGGCTCTCGCCGATTTTGGCTACTCCGACCCCGACGGCGACCCGTTCGCAAACGTCCGGATCCTTGCGGTTCCGACTGGAACCCTGCTGCTGGATGGCGAACGGATTGAGACGTCAGTTTTGGTGACTGCGGGCAAGATCGCGGCTGGCAGGCTGGTTTACCTGGCACCGGCCAACGCCAGCGGTCTCCTGTCCCCCGCCATTGAGTTCACGGTCAGCGATGGCACTTACGAGTCCACGGCCGTCAACCGGCTGAGTTTCAATGTTGCTGCCGTTGCCGATCAGGCCAGCGTCGCGTGGGGCGACACCCATGGGGTCCTACTGCCCGGAACGACGGTCAATTCGACGCTCCCTGGTGAACAGACGGGCCAGCATGTGGCGGCTCTGACTGGCGGCGGTTTCGTGGTGGTGTGGCAATCAACCGACGGGTACCTGGCGGACGGCGACGACGGCACGAAAGTTTTCCTGCAACGCTACGATGCCGACGGTCAACGGCTGGGGATCGAAATCCAGGTTGAACCGGGTTCGGCGATCGACCAGTTCCGGCCCCGGATCGCGGGTCTCGACGATGGCGGCTTCGTGGTCGTCTGGGAGACCAATAGCCCCAGCGAGAACATCTACGCCCAGCGTTTTGATGCGGCGGGAAACCTGGTCAATCGGGACGGCAGCAACGGCGGAACTCCAGGCCCCTTCCGGATCTGCCTGAACCAGACCGGCACCCAGACCGAAGCGGATGTAATCCGGGTGGCTGGAGGTTTCGTCGCGGCATGGGCGTCGTCCGATCCGGTCATTGTCAGCGGCACGGCCCTGGGCGTGGTCGCACGGTTCTTCGGCCTTGACGGCTCCGTTTCGGACGAGGTTCAGGTCAACACATTCGACACGGGCCCCCAGCGTTTCGCGCGGCTGGCCGAACTCGCCAATGGCCGGGTTCTCGTCACCTGGGTCAACCAGAATGGCGACTCGTTCGACGTGCAGGGCAGGATCATTGACCCCTATGCGATAACGGCGGGCCCGGAGTTCACCATCAACAACCGCACTGCGCTGCGCCAGCTTCAGCAAAGTGTCGCGAGCCTCGGCGACCAGGGCTTTGTCGTCACCTGGCAGTCCGAGGACGGCGACGGCGACGCCTGGGGGATCATGGCCCGCCGGTTTGACCTCAACGGCAACCCGCTCGATGCCGATGATCTCGCCGTCAACCAGTTGACGACCGGCCCGCAGCAATCGCCCAAGGTCATCGGCAAGGCCGATGGCTCGTTCACGGTCTTCTGGCACACTTGGGGAGTTGACGCCGACGGACAAGGCATCGCCAGTCGCCGGTTCATTCCTTCACTGAACAGCTTCGGAACCGAGACCGCCGTCAACACGCCGGCCGCCGGGCACCAGACTGGTGCTGAAGCGGCATTGCTTGCCAACGGGCGAATCGCCACCGTCTGGGAATCCGTCAACCGGCACGGCGCGGCTCCCGAATTCGGCCGCGACGTGGTGCTGTCGCTGCTGCAAGACGCCTTCGCGGCGACCGAGGACGCAGCCATTCCGCTCCAGCTGTCGATTGGACAGATCGATTCCAGCGAGTCCATCACCAACGTGCTGCTGTCAGGGCTTCCGGCCGGAGCGATCCTCAGCGATGGCACAAACACGCATACCGCGAGCGGGTCAGGCTTCGTCGATATTACCAGCTGGAATCTCAGCAGTTTGGCCGTCACGTTGCCCATCCACTGCCGCGATCCGCTGGAGTTGCAGTTGCAAGTCGAGCTGACCGATGGCGGCTCGCAACGCACGACACAGACGTCCCTGGTCCTCAACGTGGCCGGCGTCAACGACTTGCTGACCCAACCTGGCTCAACGGCATCGACAGCCAGTCACCAGACGGTCAACCTCGCCCCCACGACGGTCGTCAATCCGGCCAACGACCCGGACCACGCCAGCGCCACGCCTCCGGCCGTGAGTCCCCTGCTGGAGTATGTCGTCGACCCGAACGCGCCGCCCGCGACCAACATGGGCGGTCAGCTGGAATGGCAGCCACTCGGTGCCGGCCCGGCGGTACTGCTCCCCGGCGCGACGGCATTTGGAACCGCCAGCAGCACGGCGATCGGGGACATTGATGCAACGTTGAGCCTCTCTTCCGGCATCGCGGGAACGCTGGACCTGTCCGGCCTCTCCGGCAACCAGACGGCGATCGAGTTGTGGATCCGTCCAGTCGATTTGCTGCAGACGGGGCTGATCTTTGAGTGGGGATCGGCCACGCAGGGTTTTGCGATCTATCAGACGCAGGGAACAGTCCGCGTCGCGATCGCGCTCAATCAGACCGTGATGGGATTCGCCTTGCCGAATCTGGAACTCGTGGCCGGCGGGTTGCGGGCGGGCGAGTTCAACCAGATCGTGCTCGTGCTCGATGGTCCGGGGACTGGGCTGGGAAACACCGCAATTGGCGATGTTGCGCTTTACATCAACGGGCAACTGGCCGACACGATCGTCGATGCGGCGGGCCTGGACCAGCTCACTGCCAGTTCGATCCTGGCATCGGGCGGCGCTGCCGAACTCGTGGCGGGAGTGGGAGGCGCGAACGGGACGGCGGCTTCGACCTTTCTGACCGCGGCGGCACCAGCCTTCACCGGGCAGCTTGCCCGGCTGGCCATCTTTGACCAGGTCCTCGACGCGGAAGAAGTCCAGAACCGGTTCATCGCGATCGAAAACTCGGCGGACGTGGTTTCCATCGCCGGCACGGCGGTTAGCGGTCCTGCTACGGTGACGTTGCCCTCCGGAGCGCTGCTCGCCTGGCTGCCCGATGGCTCGTTCAACTACGACCCCAACGGCCAGTTCGATTACCTGCCGCTCGGCCAGACGGCGATCGACACGTTTACCTACGAAGTTGCCGACCAGTCGGGAGCCGCTTCAACGGTCACCGTTACGGTCACGATCACCAAGACCATCAACACGGCCCCGGACGCGATCAACGACAGTTTTGCAACTTCCGAGAACGTGGTCCGCAACGGCTCGGTCGCGGGAAACGACCAGGACATCGACCTGCAGGCCATGGCCTGGTCCCTGGTCGCCGGCCCCACCAGCGGCAACCTGAGTTTTCAGCCCGACGGGACGTTTTCCTTCGACCCCGGGACTGATTTCGACTACCTGAAGCCGGGTCAGTCGGCGACGGCGAACTTTACCTACCGGGTCACCGATTCCCTCGGAGCCAGCGACACGGCCGTCGTGACGATCACGGTCAACGGGACCAATGACCAGCCGGTGCTGGTGACCAACGCCGGTCTGACGGTCAACGAAGGGGCCACGGGCACGGTCCTGACACCCGCTTTGCTGTCCGGCTTCGATGTGGACGACGGCGCGGCCGAGCTGCAGTTTCGCGTCACCGGCCTTCCGGCCAATGGGACCGTCCGTCTGAATGGCATCGCCCTCGCCGTGAATGGCACGTTCACCCAGCAAGACCTGCAGCTGGGCCGCGTCACCTACGACCACGACGGCTCGGAAACGACTTCGGATTCGGTTTCACTCCAGCTGGCCGATGGTGGCGAGAACGGGACCAGCCCGGTGCAGCTGGTGTTTGCGATCACCGTCGTCCCGGTCAGCGACCAGGCGGTCGGACCTGTTTTCGACCTCAATCCCGCAACCAACGCGGTCAGCGAGAACGCGGCCGCCGGCACACATGTCGGCATCCGGGCCGGTGCCGTGGACGGCGATCCGGGCGATGTCATCAACTGGTCGCTCGACAACGATTCTGGCGGACAGTTCACCATCAACGCCAGCACTGGAATCGTTTCGGTCGCGGCGGGTGCCAGCGGTCTGGACCGTGAAAGCGGTCCGACCAGAACGATTGTCATCCGGGCCACATCTTCGGACGGAACATTCTCGACCCGCGGATTCACGATCGCCCTGAACGATCTCGATGAATTCGACGTGTCGGCACCGGTCGATGTCAACGCGGCCGTCAACGCGGTCGACGAGAATGCGGCCAGCGGCACGCTGACCGGGATCACGGCTTCGGCCAGTGACGCCGACGCGACGAACAGCACGGTGACATGGAGCCTGACCGACTCGGCGGGCGGCCGCTTCGCAATCGATGCCGCCACGGGCGTTGTCCGGGTAGCCGACGGAACCCTTCTGAACCTGGAAGCCGCCGCCGCCCACACCATCACGGTCCGGGCCACGTCCGCCGATGGCTCGACCGCTGATTCCACGTTTGCCATCGCGCTAAACGATGTCGACGAGTTTGACGTGACGGTTCCCGTCGACGGAAATGCGGCGGGCAACACGATTGATGAAAACGCGGCCGCCGGCGCGGCGGTTGGCATCACCGCCGTGGCCGCTGACGCGGATGGAACCACAAATGCCGTCAGCTGGTCACTCGATGACGACGGGGGTGGACGGTTCGTGATTGATCCGCAGACCGGCGTCGTGACGGTCGCCACGGGCGGACCGGGGCTGAACGCGGAATCGGCCCTTGCGCATGCGATCGTGATTCGCGCCACTTCGGCCGATGGTTCGTTCAGCACGGCCAGCTTCTCGATCGCGGTCACCGACCTCGATGAGTTCGAAGTGTCCGCGATCAGCGACCTCAATGCCGCGGCCCAACAGGTACCTGAGAACGCCGCGGCGGGCACACTGGCCGGCCTGACGGCCTTTGCATCCGATGCCGATGCCACGAACAACACCGTCAGCTGGTCGCTGGTAGACGACGCGGGTGGCCGGTTTGCGATTGATCCGCTGACGGGAGTCGTGACCGTCGCAGGTCCGCTCGACTTTGAGCTGTCCGACGGTCACCAGGTCACGGTCCGGGCGATGAGCGCGGATGGCAGTTCATCGGTCCGTTCGTTCAAGGTCCTGGTGCTGGATGTGGCGGATGCGCCGCCACCGCCGCCGCGTTCGGACACGACACCGCCGGTGACGCCACCTTCCGGCGGCAGCTCGGGGAGCACGGGTGGCGATCCTGCGCCTGAATCGCCAGTCACCGGTCCGGTCGAAGGACCCCCTCCGTCTTCCGGCAGCGACGAAGAGCTGCTGATCGGTGGCTCGCCGGCGGGCGGCGGCGCGGCCGGCGCGGCGGCCGATACGGTCAATCGCAATGGCGACTTTGCCGGAAACGACAACGAAAAGTCAAACCTTGCTGCAAGAGACGCGGCCACTGGCCCAGGCGGCACGGCCGCGGCAGCCCGCTCGATCGCGCTCGACTTCCAGCTCAGGACCACCACCAGCCGCAAGATCGCCGGACTGACCGAGTACGGCAGCGGCGATTCCCACGACTGGTTCGCCCGCTTCATGCGGGCCCTTGATGACCATCGCGAGGGGGTCCTCGAAATCAAGCTTGAGAACCAGGACATCGTCTCGACCGCGGCGGGCCTGATCGCGGTGGGCTATCTGACATGGATCGTCAAAGGCAGCGGCGCCCTGCTCAGCGCGTTTGTCTCGTCGTTACCCGCCTGGCAGGCGTTTGACCCGTTGCTCGTGATCGAGGCATCCGGGCAAAGTGATGAAGACGACGAGTCGATCGAGGACATGGTCGACCACGATTCAGGAGAAGGAAACTGAAATGATCCGACGGCTTGTCTCAACCCGTTTCCAGCTGACAGCCGGTCTGGTCGGCATCCTGATGCTGGCCTGGGCCGCCACGCCTCTGATGCGGCTCCGCGGGGATGAGGACCAGCTGGCCCGTACGCACCGGGTCGAACTGGCCGAGTCCCTGGCGCTGGGCTGTTCGGCCGTCATTCAGGCCAATGGCAACGCCGGCCTGCAGGGGCTGCTCGACCAGCTGGTCGCCCGCAACTCCAAACTGGTATCAGCTGCGGTCCGCAATGCCGGCGACCGGGTTACGGCCCGCTCCGGTCCCCATCCCGGGAAATCAGGGCTGGCGCAGGGCTCGCTGGTCCGGTCGGAGGCTGGCTTCCCGGTCCACTTTCAGAAGGTTCCGCTGTTTTCGCGTGGCAAACCCAGTGGGCAGATTGAAATCTGCACGGTGCCAACGGAGCACGAGCTGCGTTCGGGCATTTCCCGATTTCTGTACAGCACCCGGCTGGAACTGTTTCTTGCCTCGACCTGTTTCGTGCTGTTTTTCATCTACCTCGGTTTCATGTTGCGGCAGCTCAATCCGTCGAAGACGGTCCCCTCGCGCGTCCGTACGGCGCTCAACAGCCTGACCGAG
>JANOFL010000314.1:0-50168 GCA_031405895.1 Planctomycetota bacterium | reverse complement strand
TTAGCCCTCCGTGTCCGGCCCAAAACACGGAGGGCTAACGCCCTGCCGCTCGCCAAAACATCCCACTTGAGGTCGCGAACAGTGTAACGGTGCCAGGAAACGGATTTTCCCCCATGCGTTGGCGAACTTTTCTTCGTGGGTCGATCCGGTCCCGCGACTGGCTTGCGGTCAGCCTCTCCGGCGTCCTGCTGCTGATCGGCGGCTGGCTGCTGGCCTTGCCGTTCTGTCCGCCAGTTCAGCGCGCGACGATCGACCGGTTTCACCTTGTCACACCCTCCTTCGGCTGGTGGGCTGCGCAGCAGGCCATCCCGTCGATGTACAACCTCGAGAACCGTTACTGGATCGCGCCTGTTCCACCGGCTGACGGCAAGCTGCAACTCACTCCGGCGGTCGATCCAACGGGGTACCTGAACCACTACCCGGTGCGGGTCGTGACCTTTGCCGACAGCCGGGCCCGCTGGCTCGTGAAGGATGAAGCTGCCGAGTCAGCCGCCAAAGAGAAGACGCGGTTCTATTGCCTCCAGTCCACGTACCAGGACTCGGCCCGCTGCTCGTGGCTCGAAGTCCGGCTCGTTGACGGTCAACTCGTCCTGCGCCGGCTGGAGGCTGGCCAGTGAACGTGACAGGTGACAAGACCCGGACGGAGCATCCGACGGTTCATAGCCACGGTGAAGTGGTTGCTCCCCAACCGGCAATCCGTTGTGCTTCACGCGACCTTCGTTCGGTTGGCCGCATGGTGGTGGTTTCGATTCTGGTCGCCCTGCTCTGGAAGCTGCCGTTCTTTGTGTTCGCGGGCCGGGTCTACGCCGACTTGCCCCTGCGCGAGGAGTTTTTTCCCCGCTGGTTGCAGCTGCTGCCCGTGTCGGCGGGGGCTTTCCTGATTGCGGTCGCGGCCCTCGGGGTGAGCCTGTTCTGCGGGAGCCGGAAGTGGCTGCAGTTGCTGACGGCGGTCTCAACGGCGGCCCTCGCCGTTCTGGTGATCCATCAGCACAGCTACAACGACGTGACCTTTTTCACCTGTGCCTGGGCGAGCCTCTGGTGCCTGTGGTGGTTTGGAAGGCTGGAAGACGAGCCGGCGGGCTTGCTGGAACGGGGAGCCTTCCTCGCCCAACTGATCCTGTCGGTGATCCTGTTCGGCGGCGGGGTCGGCAAGCTGACGCCGGGCTACTGGTCGGGCGAAGTGCTGTACGAGATCTATTTTTCGGGCCGCGACTACTGGCTGTTCAACCTGCTCCGCGGCAGTTTCGAAGAGCCGGAGCTGCAGGCGATTGCCGGCTGGTACTCGCGGTTCGTGATCCTGACCGAGCTGTCGTGCGGTGCGTTGTGGCTGTTGCCGCGTCGAACGGCGTCGTGGCTGGCGGTCGCCGTACTGCTGGGCATTGCCCTGGCAAGTAACACCAACCTGTTCTCGGTCATCACCTGTCTGCTGGGATTGGCAGTGGTCGGCCTGCACACGCCGCGGCGGGAATAAGAGGTGGACGCGATGGTCGCCACCAACTCGCTCCGGGGCTCTCGACCTGGAGCAAACTGACCAAAGACCAACTCGGTCCGGGGCTCCTGCCCTGGACCGCACTGACCCAAGGCTCCGCCTTCGTTCCCCTAACGAGCCGGAAGCGTTAGCGACGGACCGGCACATTTCCCACGACGGAAAGGCAGAGCCTTTGGTCATTGCGTTCCACGGCGGGAGCCGTGGAACGAGTAACCTCTCCCCTCCAGCGCCTCCAGCCTCGCGCCTTCCCTCAGCATACGCCCGTGCCGCAGGCCAGCTTATGGTTGCGCCACGAGCCGACGCGGGTCTGGTGGGCGTAGAGCAGCCGCGGGCACTGGTCGGGCAAGGCCAGTCCGATGGCTTCGACCATCGAGTTGCGATGGATGATCGCCTGGGCACTCTGCAGCTTCATGGCGGGATGGTCGATCTCGCCGCGCAAGATTCCGCCATCATTGGCTGCGGTGTACAGACAGTAGCGCGAGGTCAGCCAGTAGTCGAGCGTCCCGGCCGGCGCCTCAAACGTCTCGCCCAGCGGCCGGTACTCGACATCGAGCTCGGCGGTCAGCTTGCCCCCACTGCAACGCCGGCTATGATACCGCCGCCAGTGCCCGTCGCGGGTCATCGAGATGCGGGCCGCGGTGTAGGGCAACGCAAAGACGCACTTCGCCATGAACACGGCAAAGCGGCAGGTCGCGTCGAGGCTGAAGTACCAGACTCCCGGCCGGTTGTCGGCCACCACGTAGGTCCGGACAATGACTTCCGGAAAGCGCGAAATCCCGGGGATCGGCGGAAGCCACCGCGCTGCAACTCCCGACATCCGGAACGGAATAATCCCGACCCACGCCTGCCCGTCAAAGGTGTCGATCTCCAGGCCGGCCGGGACCAGCGACCGGAGATGGCAAGTGTTGACCGGCCAGTGCATGAACAGCATTTCATGCCAATACATCCGGGTACAGGGCGAAAACGCCGGTGCCGGCCACGGCCGGGCAGCCGCCCGGGCTGTTGAACGCTGCTCAACGGTTGATTCTGCGACGGCCATCAGCCGGTTTGCCTCGAAAGCCAATGCCACTAGATGCGCTGTTCCCGCAAAGAGCCCCCCCGGTTAACCGGGAATCGCCCCTCCTTGCTGTCCATGGCGTGTTCCCTTCAACCCGGCGGCCAGAAAACCAGCCGACGCATGACCGGAATCTCACCCTGTATCGTCCGGCCGAACTGGTTCCAGAAGCGCCAATCGGGGCAAAACACCGAGCTGCCCCGACTCGTGATGACGAAGCTCCTGCTTTGTCGGTCGCCCTCCCAAAATCTTGCCTCTGACGCAAACGGCGAATCGCCCCCCGCTCCGACTGTCGTCCAGCAACGCAACCGCCAAACCACCGTCCGGGGGAGGGCCTTTGTTGCCTTCGTTCCCTTCTGTTGATGCAATCGCCTCACGTCTGGCGACTGGTCCTGAACAGAAGCTAACAAAGGGAACGAAGTGGAAGAAAGTTCCGCGTGAACTCCCCGGGGGAAACGCTACTTCCCCCACACTCGCCGCGCCATCCGGCCAGCCTGGACCACGCCCATCTTGAGCTGGTCGCGCCAGCCGCTGGCACCCACGTCGGCGGGCCTCATGCCGCGCTTCCGCAGCCAGGCGTTCAGGCGGTGCAGCGACTGCCGCCGCGCCGAATCGTCGGTCTGGAAGGTGATGCTGAACGAAACCGACACCTCGGGACCGTTCTGGACCCAATGCGGGGCGACGACCGGAAAATGCAGCCCGCTCCCCGGCAACAGGTCAAACCACTGGCCCCGCTCCA
This sequence comes from Planctomycetota bacterium, assembly GCA_031405895.1. Classification (GTDB taxonomy): domain Bacteria; phylum Planctomycetota; class Planctomycetia; order Pirellulales; family Pirellulaceae; genus BJ22. Next base: position 46,886 of record JANOFL010000314.1, on the reverse strand, counting down.
TCAGGTTTTCGTCCATCTCGAGGTTGCGATGGCTGCCCATGAAGAACGACTCGATCCGTTCTTCCGACAAAACCACGCGGTCGGTCGGATCGAACATGTGGACCTTTTTCGTACCCCGGACCTGAAGGAGAAAATTGTTTTCCGGATCGATGTGGTAAGGCGTTACGCTGCCGGGCGACGAAACGAAAATGAACGCCTCGCGCTGCCTCATGCCGGGTGCCACCGGATCGACGTAGGGCCGCATTTCGTCCAGACAGGCATCCAGCAGGTAACTGTAAGCCGGGTCCTGCTCGACGTTTTTGAGCACGAGCCACGAGCGGTTCTCGGCAATCCGCTGGATCGTCTCGTCGGGCGACAAGCCGTTCCGGGGCGTCTTCGACGGGTCCTGACTCATCGGCAGGTTGCCCGCGTTGTACTCGACGTTTGACTCGGGCAGCCGCTGGCAAAGCTCCACCAGCCGGTCCAGCTGCAAAAGCGGATGGTCGGCCAGCCGGTGTCCGATCATGAACGGGCGGCGGTTGAACTCGCCGGAGAACAACTCCGGATCGAGCCCCGTCAACAGGTGCGATGGAGCGGAAACTTCCTGGGCTTTGACGATCATGGTGATAAAACTCCCGACTGGAAAAAGTTGTGTGGTTGCTCTACTCGGTCCGGGGCTCCCGCCCTGGACCGCACTGACCAGAGGCTCTGCCTCCACGTCACACTTGCCCTGTTTTGACTGGTTCAGGTCTCTCCTGCATTGATCCGGCAAGGCGGAGCCTTGGGTCATCCCGTCGCGAGGCGGGAGCCTCGCAACGAGTAGTTATTTGCGCGGGAGCTTCGCAACGAGTGCACGATTCAACTCCGCTTTCTCCGGCCGCGTGACAAGACCTGCTGCAGCAACGGCCTGGCCGCCAGCAGCCAGTCGCCCCGCCACGTTCCGCAGGACAAAAGCAGTGATTCAATGGGCCGCCGTTCCGGCCAGAGGTGATCGATCATGGGATGGTCCGGATCGGCACAGGAGTCCATCCAGTCGACGTGCCCGGCTCGCGCCAAGTGCCCAATGTTCTCGATTTCCAGCAACAACCCCGGAGATAGCGCCGCGAACTCTTCGTCGTAGGCGATCTTGAATCCGAATGCGTTTCGCCCTGACAGCAGATTGAGTTTGGCCGCCACGACCCGGTCGCCGAGACAGAGTTCAATCACCTCCAGCTGACCAGCGGCGGCCAGTCCGGTTGCCGCGGCCCGGATAAACGCGGCGCTCGCCGAGCGGCTGGCGAGCGCGGTGCCCGCTTTGCCTTTCCAGCCTGCCTGTTCGAGCCGCAAGAGGTTTTCAATTGCGTCGGCCGAGCCTGAATGGCGAACGGACACGGGGCCGGCCTGGCTTGGCAAAACGGCGACTTCTTTTGAGCCTGAGGAGTTAGCCGATTCCCTTGAGTGTGCGCTACGGTTTGAGTCTGCGATCTCGGCTGGCGCCTCAGGCTCATTTTTCATCAGCCCAGTTCCGGTCTGTTCGAGTTTCCGCCGCAGCCGGCCCGACTCCTGACGCAGTTTTCGCGGAACCTGGACGGAAAGAAACTGCTCAAGGCTTTCCGGCCGGCTGAGGACGGCCCGGCGGTATCGCCGCCGCAACAGGGATTTCGCGCCGTGGCTCTCCGTCCTGTCGACGACCATGTCGTGAACCGGTCCGCTGCCCGCCGTCATCGGCAGATGCAGCCAGTCGCAACGCTTGCGGGCAAACAGCGGAAACTCCCGCAACCAGTCCTGCAACGCCGTCCAGACCGGCTCGAGCGCGTCGCGGCGGATCAACGGCGTGGTGAGAAAACACTGGTCATGTCGCCACAACTCGGCCACGCGAACAGGCAGGCCGTTGAAGCGCCGCAGCAACCGGACCGGAAACAGTCCGCAAAGGACAGGCGACGCGGCCGGTTTGACGCGCGGTGGAGCGTGAATGAGAACCACGCCGACGTCATCACTTCCGCGCAGGTGATCGAGGGCCGGCAACAGGAAAGCTGGCTCGTAGAAGACATTCGCGTCAGCCGCCAGCGTAACCAGCCGCTGCCACTGGGACAGCCATCGCCGGAGCTGCCCGGGATCCCGAACCAGTTCGACGGTCAGCCCGGCTGACGGCAAGTCCGGTTCGTTCGCCCGCGGCGCGCGATCGCAGGCCGGTTTTTGCCCGCGGGCTTGATGCGACGTGGGTAACGTCGTTATCCCGCCTGTTCCGGCAGATGTTTCGGACGTGATTTCAGCGATCGACATGCTTATCCGGTTGAAAAGTGCGCAGGTTCGGAAACTGGTCGCCAGGCGTCCCAGGCCTGGAGCAGCGAGACGACCGAGCGTCCGGGCGCATTGCGCAACCAGCTGCCCGGCGCGATGACCACGCGGCCACTGCGCCAGGCGTCGTTGCACCACGGGTTGTTCTGGCGATCGAGTGGCCCGATCGTGTCGATGCAGTGGGCTTCGCGCGACTCGATCAGCCGTTCACAGATCAGCGCATTGAGCTGATGGCCCGGGGCGAATCCGGCGCAGGTTTCGCGGTAACCAGTCTTCCACGAAGAATAGACGCCGCGCGCGAGGCTGCCGAGATCGAACGCCACCCGTTCGCCGCCCAGCTCGAGCCAATACAGCCGCAGCTGCCCGTCGGCGTGGAGCTGCGCCGCCCACTGCTGTAGAAAGTCACGCGCGGCCGGGTGCTGGGCAAACGTGCCGCCGACGGAATGCTTCCAGCTTGCCTGCTCGATTCCTTCGAGCTCGGCCAGCCACGCCGCAAGCTGTTCGGGCGGGCATTCATGCCCGGCGACCAGCCGCAGTTCGCCTTGCGAAGCGGCCAGACGCTGGTCGTGCCGCAGCTTTTTGCGCCGGTTCCGCGAAAGACCCGCATGAAACCGCTCGACCGTTTCAGGCAAGCGGATCAGGCCGACTTCGTGGCTCGGCCGTGACCGGACGGGCCAGCCCAGCCGCCCGGCCGCGGCGACCAGTCCTCGCACAGCCATGTCATCGAGCGGCATCTGCTCCAGCCAGACGGAACCCGGCCCCAGCGTGGCTACACCCTGCAACAACGCCGTGCAGATGGCAGCGGTACTTCCATAGTCACGAATCAACAGCGGCCGGCCGCACATGGCCCATTCGTTGCCTGCGCTGGTTGCTTGCCGCAACCACGCTCCGCGCTGAGACAACAACAGCGGTAGCAGTCCAACCAGCCGTTCGTTCGAACGGACTACGACCGCACAAGGCACTTTTCCCGGAGCAAAACACTGCTGAAACAGTGCGACAATCGCCGGCCGGGCGTTGACAGCGTGAGCATGGCTGGACCGCCAGAGCCGCTCCCAGGCGGAGGCAATCTCCAGCAGCGCGCCGCTTCCGGTCAGGATTTCAGTCTTCAGCATCGGATTCCTCCCCGGCTGGACTGGCGGGCTGTTTCGTTCCGGGCCGCATCGTTTTCCAGACATCGCGGAGCTGAAAAAGCCTGGCCAGTCCGCGGCCGCGCCAGGTCGGAGCAAACATCCGCGTTCGCGCGAGGCCGGTCCGCCGCGCGTCCCAGCCGCGCTTGTAAGGCTCGTCGCCGCGAAGCAGGTCGAACGTCGTCTGACCGCGCTGGATGGCATGGGCGATAGTCAGTGTGTTGACCAGATGGCCCGGCTCCATCGCCATCCGCGCGACATCGATCCCCGACTGGTACATCGAGCTGCGCTGCCCGGAGTCAAACATCAGCAACATGGCCAGCGGCCGGCCGTCACTGGAGACCACCGAAAGCCACGCTTCGCCCAGTTCCATCAGCCGCGTCGTGGCGGACAACAGGAAATCGCCAAACCGCGGATCGGCAAAACAGCCCGGCTGGCCCAGCTGCTCACGCCGCAGCTGGTGCAGCCGGACGAACTCGGGCCAGGTCGCTGCCAGGTCGGCCGTGGTTTGTACGACCTGATGGCTGATCTGGCCGGACTGCAGCAGCTTGAAGGCCTTCCGCGCCTTGCGGCGGCGCGATTTGTGCAGCCGGGCTTCCAGACCGTCCCAGGTTGCCGGCAAGTCGATCACCCACGTTCCCTCGGCCGGTCGCGTCTGCCGCGACCAGTCATGTTCCAGCAGGGTGTCGAAGAACACGTTCCATGCCGGATCGGTTTCCGCGTGCCCATCGATTTCAATCACGTCGGCAATCGGAGCCACTCGAACTGTTCCATCTCCAGCCGCGAGGGCCTCCGCCAGAGCGCGGTAGATGGTCGGTTCAGCGGCTGGCTCGACCGGCAAACGCGCGTAGTCCGAACAGATCGCTCCGCCGCCGACCAGGCGCAGCCACCGGCTGCCCAGTTTCCGGTTGAGATACCAGGTCGCGATCCCCGCGACATGGCCTGCCTTGCCGGTCGCAACCTGGCAGTGCAGCCCGGCGTCCTTGTCGTGCCGGTGAAAGGCTTCCCACGCGGTCAACAGCCACTCCGGACTGGCCATGAAATTGTCTTCAGCCAGCCGGCACCAGGCCAGCATCAGCTCCTCGTCGAAGGCCGGCGATGCTGTCGCGCAGACGGAAAGCGTGGGCAAACTGACGATCATGGCGCGGCCTCCCAGGCTCCCTGGACCGGCCGGGCAAGCTTCCTTGCCGACCGCGCGTGGAACCGTGCCTTGAGCCATTTCACCAGCGGCCGTTCAATCCGGTGTGTCGCCACCCAGGCCACGCCCAGCGCCAGCCCCAGCGCCAACACGAAACAGACCCGCGGCGACCAGCCCAGCTCCCGGTTCATCCACCAGATCGCGACGCTGCCAAGGTTGTCGTGCAACAGATAGAGCGGATACGAGATCGCGCTGATCCACAGCAGCGGTTGCCAGCGTAACACCGGCAACCAGCCCGCCACGGCCCCCGCCAGCAGTCCAGTCAACAGCAACGACACCAGCGGGTTGTGGCCATGCCGGTCGGTAACATGAAACACGACCAGTGCCGCAGCGACGACGGCCAGATGATTCCCTGTCCCGGCGAGTCCCGGCGCGCCGGGATCAGCCCTCCGTGTCCCTCCCCCCGCCACAATTCCGTCAACCTTCTGATCCCGAATCCCGGCACCATTCCACTCCGTCCACGCCTTCTGCAGCACGATCCCGACCACAAACAGCGGCCAGTAATCCACCAGCAACAACTGGCGAGCGAACGACAACGCGGCCGCCATTCCGCCCGCAGGCCAGATCACCGCCGCCCAATCCATCAGCGGACAAAGGATCAAACATCCCGCCAGCACAAAACCGGCGGGGTCTGACGCCAAATTGCGCAGTCTTCGAAGCAATTTGGGGTCTGACCCCTTCTCTTGCCGGTTTTGGGAAAGGCACTTCTCCAGCCAGCCCATTCGCCACGCCAGCACCAGCCAGCCGTAGAAAATCACTTCGACCTGCAGCGTCCAGAGGACCGGTTCCAGGCAATCGACGCCGAACAGGTTGGGCATCAGCGTCAGATTGGCGGCGATCTCCGCCCACGACCATTCGCGCCCCGACAGCGGTGCGATTCCCAGCAGCAGGATGTTCACCAGCATCGCGAAGAAAAACAGCGGCAAAATCCGCCACGCCCGCGACGCGAGAAAGCCGGTGGTGTTGCGCTTGCCCAGCAGGGCCATCGTGTTGACCAGCCCGCTAAGCATGAAGAACAGTTGCACGCCGTACTTGCCCCACGGAAATTCCATGCCAAGCGGGGATGTGAAGCCGTATTTCACGCTGTAGACATGCGTGAAATGAAACAGCATCAGGTTGATCGCCGCCAGCGCGCGGAGCGCATCCAGCTCGCCAATCCGCGGCGATCCGCTGCCGTTTTTAACGCTTGAGATGCGGACTGCCGGGTCCATGGGTGCGGCTATTCGGGACGAGGGGTCGAATTCAGAGCCAGTCCGGGAACCGTCGGGGTCTGACCCCTTTTCGGGACGGATCCCGGACTGGCTCTCACGCCACGCCGTGGCTGCTGCGCAACCTGAGCGCAGTCCACGGAGTGGTTCATGAAACTATGGGTTTCCCCCCAGCCCCCGGCCCGCAAAAGAATGCCTGTTGCAATGGATCGGCCAGGCCCAGTGCCGGCGCAACCGGCACAACCGGACCACGCGGCTCGGCCGGCCTTTTTTCTCCAATGCACTCGGTAGGACCGTGACCACCCGGGACCTGATCCCCGGCCGGGCCCGCCACTGGCTCGACGGTCGGGTTAGCTGATGCGTCGCCGGCTCGATCAACGGCGTCGTTCTGCCCTCGCTTGCCCAAGCCCACGGCCCCACCCGCGATCGCCGCCGTTACACCGCCGCCGACATTTCACGGAGGAGAGAATGAAGAATCCCGAGAACGGAAAGAACTTCCCGCGCCACACCCAACCGCCGGGCTGGAATGTCGCCGCTGCGGCTGCCGGCATTTCGAGGTACGTCACACCGAGCCACATCGCAACGGTACAATTCCCCGGCGCAGAGTCTGCCGAAACTGTGGCGAACGGCACGTTTCCTACGAGGCATTCCGTGGAAAACAATGACCCTGCACTCGGTTCAAAAGTTGTTCTGAAGGCCAAGAGCAGTGGCGGCGGCGACCCCTACGATGTGACGTTTGAACGCGGCGAGCAAGGTCTTCGGATTGTCTGTTCGTGTCCGGCGGGTAGCGATTTTCAGCTCTGCAAGCACCGGATAGAACTAATGAAAGGGGACTCAACGCGACTGGTGTCAAAGAGGGAAGAGCCCCAGTTGGCAGTCGTACTTGAGTTGGTGGCGAATAGCCAGTTCCGCAGATTCTTGTCCCAGCTGGAGCAATTGGAGGAGCTTATGGAGAGCACAAAGGCCCAGATTTCAAAGCACAAAAAGGAGTTTGCCAGACGCATGCTGGTTGGCCTATGAGCACCGCACTTGACAAGCTCCCGGGCTTCGCATGGCCTGTGCCAGCTGCATTCTTGGACGCTCTGTTCCAGTGTCGGTTCAGTGAGGGTGATTTGCTCCACAGCGATGGCGCGGCCTACGAGGTGCCTTGGGGGGAAGCACAAAGGACGGTCCGTTATGCCATACAAAATTGGCACCAAAATCTTCAGCAACTCCTCGGACGGACGATATTGAGGACGACGAACTGGACCGTGCACCATCAGAGGGCTTGGAACTCCTTTTTCAAAACAATTGGCCGACCGCCCTGAAAGCACGCGTGTGGGATCATGTCGAAGGCACCTGCGTCGACTGTTTTAGCACACAAGGAAATCTTTACTCGGCCATTCGATTTGGGAACATCAACCTGCTCACGGCATCCAATGTTCTTCCGGTCCCGATGACCTGGCGGGACATTCAAGCCAGACTGTCAGAACCCCATTTCCCGGTTGCCCGGACCTGTCAATTCAGGATGAGCCTTGATGCCGGTCACGCTGTCCAGCGGGAAAAGCGTGAGAGCATTCGCCGCATCGCAGGGGATCGAGTCGCAGTCACGATGCATCGAGTCGAAGACGTCCCGGCGTTTCGCGGGCTGGACATCGTTCCCACGGGCTACATCTGCGTTTTTGATTTTTCTACAGACCGAGACGAGACGCTTGAGGTTCTCAAGAAGGCCCTGTACCGCCCAGCGCGCGACAGAAAAACTGAAACGGACCGGTTCCGTTTGGAGGCTCACGGCCTGCTGGTTTCATAGAGTTCGGAGGAGTTCTCCCGAAAACCAACCGCCGCTCCTGCCTCGATTGTCGTCGCTGCGGCTGTCCCGATTTCGAGGTCACGCATACACAGTCGATGAGCGATGAGTGAAGTCGGCGGAGAAGGACGAGCCGCCACTGTGAAGAGCCCCGGGTCACTTTCGGAAGTTTCCCGGGAGGCGGCTGATCTCACGATGAAGGCGAGTCCGGATTTGGCGGGACGCTCGGGGCCTTTGCCGTTGAAAATGCGCGAACACCCGCCACAATTTCCTTCATGTGTGCGGCGGCAGAGCCAGCCGCCACAGCGGTGGCCGACAACTCAATTTTGATGGGCCAATTGCAGATTGCCCACGACTGTTTTCGGAGCCTGGTTTTGCTTCGGCCGCTCGGATCAAACGCGAGGGGAACTGCTATGTCCAATGAGGATGGATGACGAGTGGTTACCGCAACACACGCGGCATTCACCTTTCCCGTGCCGAGATCGATCCAGGTGTTCAACACCACCAACGGGCGTGTTTTGGGGTTGTTGCCCGAAGGATCGACAACGGTTTCCCAAACCAGGTCACCCGACATGATCGTCATTGGAAGTCGACGTCATCCAACGGAAAACGTTCAAGGCTCGAACGGGTTGTCGTCTTCGTCGTACCACGATTGCGGAGGCTGGCCCTGCTGAGTCAGCTTGAGGCACTCCCCGATCGACAGCTTTTCTGCGGATGGAATCCGAGGAACGACTCGTACCGTCCTCGTGGGACGGATCAGCGGCTTGTTTCCAACCAGCAAGTGTTTGACAGCATTGAAACTGAAGTTCACCGTCGCCGCCGGAACCACCTTGGCTGCCATCGCACCGAGTTGAGTCGACACCACGTTTGGATCGTGCCTCGGAAGCCGATTGGCTTCTTGAACGACGTTGCTTCTCAGTTCGTCAGTGCAGTGTGCCATCGCTTCTCTCCAAATCTTCAGCGGACGCGACAATCAGCCGACGGGATATTAACGGCTCGTCGTCGACGTACAGCTCACAGTGGTAAACACCCGGTCCGGGAAACGCGCAAACCACCGGCAGGGCAATTTCGATTACGGCCAAGGGGTTCGGTACTTCAAACCCTTTCGACCTAGCCTGGAACAGTGGCTCTTCGTTTGATGTCGGGTCTGAATTGACGATCTGAATCCTCAAATCACACGTCCCATTCAGCTCAGTCAATGCTACGTAAAGGGCGAACCTCGCCTGCGTTGGAAACGTCTCCGCGAAGACCGTTGAAAACGTTCCCAGAATCGTTGACTTTGACGTGGCTGGATCTTTGTGGACTTGATCGCAGACAACCATCGCCAAGCAAAACGGAACCGCCATGTGACCAGTAACCAAGCCGGAGTTGCCCTGCGTTGCCCTAAAGCACTTATCGAGAATACTACTCGCTCGGGTACAGTTCAAACGCCCAAGAGCGATGGCGAACGAAGCTGGAGCCCAAGTAGTCTGATTTGCCAGAGTTTTGCGAGTCCCACGCTGCCATCCTGGCATGGAAAGTTGGGGCGTTGTTGCTTTCGCCGCCAGAAAACCTGGCTTTTCCGTCCCAGCCCACCGGCCGCTCTGGGTCTCTCGCCCCGCAGATTCAACAGCGGCAGGTCCAGTTGGCAACGCAGTCGCCGTTCACACGCGAACTGCTGCCGGGCACATTCCGTAACTATGTCACCATTTAGTGACATATTGATCGCGCCAGCAACAAGAATGTCGGGCCGGTGGCGGGAGCAACCATCAGGAAACCAGCCACCGCAAACCACGCGTCAGGCGGCTTGAGGGGGAGAGCTCGAAGCAGTGGCCTGGTTCGCGTTGTCGCCTACGCTGGCGAGGGGGCGGACTTGTGGGCGGCCGTTGAGGTGGGGGGCGGCTGTGATGAGGTGCTTGGGGGTGGGGACAAGGGCGGGGGACGGGATGGCGAAGAGTTTGCGTGGGAAGAGCAGCAGGGCCGCGAGGCGGAGGACGGAGGAGAGGATGAAAACGGCGAGGAACCCGGCTGTGGCGTTGCCGAAGCCGCTGATCACCCAGCCGCCGACCAGCGAGCCACCGACCATCGCCAGGCCGTTGCCCACGCCGAACAGGGACAGGACCCGCGTCCGCTGGTGGCCGGGGATCCGCTCGATGAAGACCAGCGACATGGCCAGCTCGTAACAGGCCCACGCCGCGCCGCCCACGACTTGAGCGATGGCGAGAAACAGGTACGACTCGTGGAAGACCCAAAGTCCGGCCAGCGGCACAAGGCCCACCGATCCCAGCCACAACAACCGCCCCGGCCCCCAGTGCCGGGCGACTTCGCCCGCCAGCTCGAGCATCAACACCCGGCCCAGATAGCCGAGCACGATCAGAAACATGTAGCTGCGAAAGTCGACTCCCTGGTCGCGCAACATGAACGGCGCGAAGTAGGGACCGGAAACGTAGACCGCGAACTGGATGGCAACAAAAAACGGGACCGCTTGCCAGACTGTGGCCGAGACTTCACGCGAGCCACCGGACATCCGCTCCAGCTGCTCGTGGGCGGCCAGCCAGCCCGGCTGCTCGGTCTGGCGGTTCAGGCAAGCGGCCGAAACCAGACGCAACACGCCGCCGGCCGCGAACAGCCCCGCGAAAACGAGAAGCAGTCCGTCACCCGAACGCAACAACAGCCCTGACCCTGTCACAGCCAGCAACAGGCAGACCTGGCAAACCCGCATCCGGCGCGAAAGATAACGCGTCCGGATTGAACGCGGGATGACGAACTCCATCCAGGTGTTCCAGGCCGGGCCGACGGCCATACTGCTGCCCCAGTAGAGCGCGAGCAGGACCATCAGCGTCAAAAACTGGAGCTGGCCGAAACAGCAGGCCACGGCCAGCGCCACCAGGCTCAAGCCCTGGCTGCCGGCCATCAGCACCGACCAGTTGCGATACGAACCAAACCGCCGGATGCCCCACGGCGTGAGCAGCTGAAACAGGCTGCCTATCAGCAACGGCCAGGTCGCGAGCACGCCGATCCAGAAGTTGCCGATCCCGGCCGCGATGAAAAACGCGCCGAAACAGGTCTCGCCCAGGCCGACCATCAGGCTGTAGCAGGCACCGTCGACGGCACTGGCGCGCAGGTCGGCGCGCAGGTTGACAGCGGAGAATTCAATCCGCCTTGGCGGACGGAGCAGTCGGTTCATCGAGCGGATCGCGGTGGGCTGCCGCGAAGAAGGGGAAATCGCAAGCATTCAAGGTAGCTGGCGCGGGATTCCAGTGACAGAGCGGAAAACAAGAGAAGAGTGTTGTCCGCAGATTGCACGGATTTTCGCAGATTCGGGATCCCGGGGTGGAAGTGGGAATTGCTGAGTGGGGGTGCGCTATTCACTTTGTTGGATTTCCGCGTGTTTGAACGGGCCAGTTGCTGCGTGGCAATGAGTTCGATGCAGGAGCGCCTGGTACGTTTCCCAACCTGCACCCGTTGCGCGGACGCCCCCTCCCCCCGCCCTTCCCACGCCGCCCAAAGCCGCGGTGTGGGAGGGGGCCGGAAAAGAATCTGTTTTTGATCCCCACGCCGCCCAAAGCCGCGGCGGAGGAGGGAGCCGGAAAAGAAAATCAAGTGCCGCCGCCCGTTCCTTCCCACGCCGCCCAAGGCTGCGGCGGAGGAGGGAGCCGGAACAGAAGTTGTTTCTGCCACCGCGCAAATCATCGGGCGTGTTTGGTGCAAAAAGCTTGACGCACCCATGAGCCTCGCGGCGGACAGGTTGGTATTGACGGCGCGGGGCGGTGGTTCTAACTGCTTGCAGAAAATCAGAGGATGCTGTCAGCGTCTGCGATGGAAAATGTGGCGTGGGCATCGGCCTTGGCAGGCACCGTGGCGAGTTGGTGTGGGGAACAGAAAGCGGGCAGCGGGATGGCGGGGCCGGCAGGAAGCAATCGGGAAGCCTTGTGCCGGGTCGGCCTGTTGCTTCTGCTTGCGCTGGGAGGCTGCGCTGGCTGGCAGCCGGCGTTTGCCCCGGGCGAAGATCCGGCCGCCGGCAACGTCGCAACATCGGCTTCAACAACCGGCCCAGCGCCCGAAGCACCGCGGCATATGGTTTTTGCCGTCATGTTGCTGGAGTACCGTTATGACGAGGTCGCCCTGATCGAGCAGCTTTGGCGGGAGACCGACCAGCAGTCGATCGCGGCGGCCCAGCGCCAGGTGCTTGACCGGAATGGATTCCGCGCTGGATTGCTGGCTTCCCAGATTCCGCCCAGCCTGGGTGAGCTGCTGGACACCGAGTTGCCGATGGTGGCCGATGTGTTGCCCGACCTGATTGAGGCCCACGACGATCCGGACTTGCCGGGCCGCAGCCGGCTGGCCGGAATGCGGATGACGTTCCAGCCCGACAGCGGGCGTGAGGTTCCCGTATCGGGCCGGTTCGACGTCGCTTCCTGGCAAGTCAACGCGGGTGAACAGTTCAGCCCGGGCACGGCGACTGCGGCGCGGGCCTGTTTTCAGCTGACTGCCAGCCCGGCCGGAGACGACGTGGTTTCGCTGGCCGTTCTGCCCGGATTTCGCGAAGCCGGCGCGCGGCCCGTCTTCGGGTCGGGGCAACGCGATTTCGAGCTGCAGGCCGAACAGATTCTTCATCCGCTTGGGGAGCTCGCCTTTGTGCTTCAGGTCCGTCGCGGCCAGACGCTGCTGATTGGTCCAACCAGCCAGTCGAGCGAAATCGGCCGGCTTTTTTTTGGTGATCCGGAAAAGGAACTTTATTCGGATGCCTACCTGCGGCGGCTGATGCTGGTGCGGCTGATTGACATTCCGGACTGATTAACGGGTGCGTGAAGGAACGGTCCTCTATCCAGGCTGCGATGAATGGAGGTTCATGTTTGGCGTCAGGCCATGTGGGATGAATCGACCTTTGTTGCGATTCCTGAAGTCGCGCGATCCGCGACGAACGGCGGGAGGTGCCGGTTGGCGAAACATGTGCCGGCATTGTTCCAGCCGCGGCCCCCTCCCCCTGCCCCTCCCCACACACTGCTCCCGGACGACCGGCAGCAGTGCGGAGGAGGGGGGAAAATATGGAGCGCGTCGCGGAGGAGGGGAGAAGAATATTTGTGTCGCGCGGCGGGCTGGTATTGGCCGGCTCCCGGATAGGCTCCAGACCCGGATTCAGCGATAATCGGAACCGCGCAGCCGGCGAGTGCCCTCGGCTGCCAACGGGGATTCCGGCCGCTGACCGGAAGTTGAATGTCTGGGGAGACCGACTGATGGGACTGGTACCGCTGCGGGTGGTGCTCGATCACGCCGCCGTGAATGGCTATGGCGTGGCGGCGTTCAACGTCAACAACATGGAGCAGATCCAGTCAATCATGGAGGCCGCGCACGAAGTCGACGCGCCCGTGATCGTGCAGGCTTCGCGCGGGGCGCGAAAGTACTCCCAGGACAACTACCTGCGGCATCTGATGCTGGCCGCAGCCGAGCTGTACCCGCATATTCCGGTCGTCATGCACCAGGACCATGGCAACAGCCCGGAGACCTGCCTGAGCGCGATCGAGAACGGCTTCACCAGCGTGATGATGGACGGTTCGCTCAAGGACGATGGCAAGACGCCGGCCGACTACGACTACAACGTCCGGGTCACCCGCGAGGTGGTCCAGCTGGCTCATGCCCGCAACGTCTCGGTCGAGGGCGAGCTGGGCTGCCTTGGATCGCTCGAATCGGGACACGGCGAAAAGGAAGACGGGCACGGCGCGGAGGGTCAGCTTTCCCACGACCAGCTGCTGACCGATCCCGACGAAGCTGAACGGTTCGTGGCCGCGACCGGCGTCGATGCCCTCGCCGTCGCGATCGGCACCAGCCACGGGGCCTACAAGTTCACCCGCAAGCCCGACGGCGAAGTCCTCGCGATGGCCCGGATCGAGGAGATTCACCGCCGGCTGCCCAACTGCCATCTGGTGATGCATGGCAGCAGCAGCGTGCCGCAGGAACTGCAGGACATCATCAATCGCTACGGTGGCAAGCTGAAACAGACCTGGGGCGTACCCGTCGAGGAAATCCAGCGCGGCATCCGCCATGGTGTCCGCAAGATCAATGTCGACACCGACAACCGGCTCGCGATCACCGGCGCGATCCGCAAGGTTTTTGCCGAAAGCCCCGACAAGTTCGATCCACGCGACTATCTCAAGCCGGCCCGCGACGCGATGAAAAAAGTTTGCCTCGAACGGATGCAGCAGTTTGGGCAGGCCGGCCAGGCAGCGGGCCTGCGCCAGCGGCTGGGAGGTTGAGCCGTTGCGCGGCGTGACACTTCCAGCGAACAGTCTGGGTCCGGCGGCAGGAGGCGACATGGCAGGCGTCAATGCGCCGGGCGAAAACCTGACCGACCAGCGGGAGCACCTGCTGTTAGCGCCGTGGGCCACCTTCAGCCGCGACTCGGCTGGGCGAAAGCACCCCGACCGGCCGCATTCTTTTCGCGGTCCCTTCCAGCGCGACCGCGACCGGATCCTGCACAGTTCGGCTTATCGCCGTCTGAGCGGCAAGATGCAGGTCTTCACCGGCGAGATGGGGGACTATCACCGCACGCGGTTGACTCACACCCAGGAAGTCGCCACGATCGCCCGGACTGTCGCCCGCGTCCTGCGGCTGAACGAGGATCTGGTCGAAGCCCTTGCCCTGATGCACGACATCGGTCATCCGCCTTACGGCCATGCGGGCGAGGATGCGCTCAATGAACTGGCCCGCGACTGTGGCGGCTTCTCGCACAACCGCTTCGCCCTGACGGTTGTCGAGGAACTGGAGCTGCGCTATGACGGCTTTGCCGGGCTGAATCTGACGCGGGAGGTCCTCGCCGGCCAGGCTTCGCGGGCCGACAAGGCCGCGCCCGGACTGCACCGGCTGCTGGAGGTCCAGCTCGTTGACGCTGCCGACAGCGCGACCTATGACGCCCACGACACCGACGACGCCATCAAGCTGGGACTGGTCAGGCTCGATGACATGGCCGGCCTGGGCCTGATCCGCCGCTGCCTCGATGACGTCCGGCGGCAGTACGCGAACCTCGACCGCAGGATGTTGCGTAAAGCTGTGGTGCACCAGCTGATCAACCTGCAGGTCAACGAACTGGCCGGCTGGTGCGATCAGGAACTGCTTCGCCGCAGTTTCCGGTCGGCCGTGGAGGCGATGGCAAGCGACTTTTTGATCCAGCCCGGCCCCGAACTGGCTGAACAAAAGCGGGAGCTGGAGCAGTTTCTCTACCGGGAAGTCTACCGGCACCCGCGGCTGGTTGAGATGCGGACGGCGGCCCAGCAGCGGCTACGCGAGATGGTGGCGGCCTACTGCCAGCGCCCGGATCTGATTCCGGTTCACTATCAGGAGCGGCTGCGGCGGATCGGTCCACTGCGAATGGCCGTAGAATATGTTGCCGGGATGACTGACCATTTTTGCGAGCAGACGTGGCGTGCGATGCGCCCAGGCCAGCCGTCGCCGGCGGGCGGTGCCGCCGCCTTCCGGCCCATTCCCGATTGATCCCTGCCTCGCCGGGGCAGGCAACACCTCCTAACGAACTGTTTTGCCATGCAGCTGATTCTCTGGGTTTTTCGGGCCATCTTTTTCCTGTTTTCGGTGGGGCTTTCGGTCTCGCTGATCTCGGGCCTCGAGCTGAACGAAGACCGCTTCATACTCGTGGCAGCGTTCACGATCGGGGCGGCGCTGGTAATCGCGGTCGACCTGTTGATCCCGCGCAAACGGATCGATCTGATTTCCAGCGTCTACTTTGGCCTCCTGATCGGATTGCTCCTGACCTACATTTTCAAGCTTTCGCTGGAACCGCTCTTTCACCAGCTGGAGGGCCGCACGGACGTTGATCTGGTCCGGCTGCGGACTTACGAGTCAACCATCACGATCTTCCTCGCGGTTGCCTTCTGCTACATGTGCATCAGCCTGCTCTGGCAGACCAAGGACGATTTCCGGTTTGTGATCCCCTACGTGGAGTTTCGCCGCGAACTCAAGGGGCTCAAGCCACTGATCCTCGACACCAGCGCCGTGATCGACGGCCGGATCGCCGACATTGTGGAAACTGGCCTGATTGACCAGCGGCTCGTCATTCCCCGCTTCGCTCTCAGTGAACTGCAGAACATCGCCGACAGTTCGGACAAGCTGCGGCGGGCCCGCGGGCGGCGCGGACTGGACATCCTCAACCGGCTCCGCGGCGATGACCGGATCGAACTGGAGATTTTCGACCAGGAACTGCCGGACACCGATGGCCAGCCGGTCGACCACAAGCTGGTTGCCGTGGCCCGGCATCTCAACGGCAAAATCGTCACCGGCGATTTCAACCTCAACAAGGTCGCCCGGTTGCAGAACATCCAGGTGATCAATCTCAACGACATCGCCAACGCGCTGAAATCGATCTTCCTGCCCGGCGAGAAAATCCGGATCAAGCTGGTCAAGGCGGGCGAGAACGCGGGGCAGGGAGTCGGCTATCTCGAAGACGGCACGATGATTGTCGTCGAGGACGGCCGTTCGCATGTCGGGCAACTGGCCGAGGTCACCGTGACCAGCATGCTCCAGACCAGCGCCGGGCGGATGGTCTTTGCCCGCTTCGAAGGCACGATCGGCCGGGAGTGAGGTCCGAAAAACTTCGACTGGTCCGGAAAGCTGGGGGTGGGAGCATCCACATTTCCAGGGACTTGCTCGAACTCAGGCAGTCGGCAGGAAAAGCCCTGCCGTAACCCGCCGCGCAAGCAAGGAGTCCCGCGTTCCCTCCTCGCTAACGCGTCGGGTTACCCGTGGGCAAGCTTTCATCTGCTGCCTGCCTCAGTTCAGGTTTGCCGGGACGGTACTCGTAGTCGTACCCGATTCAAGGCTAGGGCGGGACTGCGCAATCCCGCTGGCTGATCGAGTTGCGGATTGGAGCACGAGCACGAGCTCGAATTGGGACCAGAAATCGGCCCCGAAGCTACGTACTCGTCATCCACATGCAACTCACCAGTCCGGCCAGAGTGGTTAACATCAAAAGCGTCAGGGTAATCATCTGCTGCACCGACTGGCTCATCAACGTGACTCCGTTCTGCACCGCGAAGTGGCAGCCATGCCGTTGCTTCTTTCCCTGGAAAAGGTCAGGGACGCCTTTCCGGAACTGATCCACTACAATCCGCGTGCCAGGACCACAGGACCTGCGGGATTGCGGACGTCCGTTTGCGGAAACGGGCCGGGTTCGCGATGGATGGCCGGTCACGTTCGTCCAGTGGTAATTGTTTCACGCCATTTCAGGTTGACCTGACGCCGCGCGACTGATTCGATTTGACAACGGCCGAAGCAGTTCGATGACGCTGGCAGGCCCGTTGACAGCAATTGCGAACATAGCCGGCACCAGCAGCTCGTCGGACCACAGGACCCGCCTTCCCTCCATGCCCAACCCGGCGGACGACAAGCGACTGGGCCGGAACTACGACCGCGCGGCGTGGTTCTACGAAGCCAGCGCGGCGGTATTCTCCGGTGGAAAAATCCGCGCGTCGAAGAAGTACACCGTGGCGCAGCTGGAACCGGGTGACAAGGTGGTCTTTCTCGGCGTCGGATCAGGCGAGGAAGCTGTTCTCGCCGCGGAAAAAGGTGCCCTCGTCACCTGCCTCGATCTCAGCCAGGCGATGCTTGACCGACTCGACCGCAAACTTCGCGACAAGAATCTGACGGCCGAAATTGTCTGCGGCAACGCACTCGACCACGCCCGGACCGGGGACTACGACGCGGTCGTGGCCAACTATTTCCTGAATGTCTTTCTGCTGCCCGACATGGTCCGGATGCTCAACCATGCCGCGACTCTGGTCCGGCCGGGAGGCAAGTTTCTGGTCGCTGATGTGGCTCAGCCGCGCGGCAATCCGCTGGCGCGGCTGTTCAACGTGGTCTACCTCAAGCTGGCCATGATCAGCTTCTGGATGCTCGGCCTGGTGCCGCTGCACCGCAACTACGATTACCTGCCGCATTTCGAGCAGGCCGGCCTCGTGGTCGACCACGTCCGGCACTTCCGGTTCCTGAAATACGGCCCGGTCCTGTTCCAGGCCATCGTCGCCTACCGCCGGTGACGGGACCGTTAGGCCGGCTCCCTGTCGTGGCGACGAAGCTCCTGCTTTGTCGTTCGATTCCTGGAGCCGGTGAAGGAACTGGTGAAATGCAACGACAAAGCAGGAGCTTCGTCGCCACGCTCAGCCCGTCCCGCCTGCCAGCCAGCCAGCCTCTAGACCTGCCGCGGTGGGCCCAGTTGCACCAGCTTCGGACGCGACACGCTTTCCGGCTCCAGATTGGGGCACTTGGCGCAGCCGCCCCCGCAAACAAATCCCCGCTGGCTGGCGCGCAACATCGCCACCAGCTTCCATCCGCACCAGACCAGGGCCGCCAGAATCACCAGCCCCGACGCGATGTCTTGCCAGCCGATCATGACCCGGCACCTCCCTGGCCGGCGACCGGCCAGAAAAAACCGGCGACCTGAACCGTGAGCCAGGCACCCAGCCATGCCAGCGCCGTCATGTAGGCAAACGATACGACCGGCCAGCGCCACGAAGCCGTCTCGCGTTTGATCACGGCCAGCGTTGAAACGCACTGGGCACAGAGGGCGAAAAAGACCATCAGCCCAAGGGCCACCGGCACGTTCAGCAGCGGTCGGCCCGTCTCGTGGTTGCGGGCCTTGACCAGCCGTTCGCGCAGCGACGCCGATTCTTCGTCCACATCACGACCCAGCCCGAAAATCACCCCCAGCGTAGAGACCACTACCTCGCGTGCCGGGAACGATGCGACGACGCCGCTGGTAATCCGCCAGTCCCAGCCCAGCGGCGCGGTCAGCGGCTGCAAGAGCTTGCCGCCCCGCGCGAGAAAGCTCTGCTCCAGCCGCCAGGCGGCCGCCGCGTTCTCGAGATCCTTGGCCCGTTCCCGTAACGCCGTCATCTCGGTCTCGGAACCCCTTGCCCGGCCTGCCGCCCCTTCCATGGCAGAATACGCCGCCTCGAGATCGGCCTTAAGCCCGGCCGGCATGGCCGCATCATTGCGTGGAAACGAAGCCGCCGCCCAGACCAGGATCGTGACCGCCACGATCAGCGTGCCGGCACCTTTCACGAAGTCCAGCCCGGCTTCGAGCATTCGCCGCACGACTGTCGTCGCCTGGGGCAGCTTGTAGGGCGGCAGCTCCATCAGGAAATCGCTCCCCCCCTGCCCCGTCAGCCAGCGCCGCAACAGCCACGCCACGCCAATCGCCGTCACGACTCCCACGCAATACATCGCGAACATCACAATTCCCTGCAAGCCGATCAGGCCGCCGAGAATCGACTGGCGCGGCACGAATGCGCTGATCAGCAGGATGTAGACCGGCAGCCGCGCACTGCAGCTCATCAGCGGAGCGATCAGGATCGTGATCAGCCGTTCGCGCCGGCTGGCAATGGTTCGCGTCGCCATTATCCCGGGGATCGCGCAGGCGAACGAACTGAGCAGCGGAATCAGCGTCATGCCGCCCAGCCCGATTCGCGACAGATATTTGTCCATCAAAAAGCTGGCCCGCGCGAGGTAGCCCGAATCCTCGAGCAGCCCGATGAACAGGAACAGCAGCATGATTTGTGGCAGGAAGACCAGCACACCACCCACGCCTTCGATCACGCCATCGACCAGCAGCGAGCGGAACGTGCCCGCCGGCAGGAGGGCTTCCACCGCGCCGGCCGCGACGCCCTTGACCGAATCGATCAGCCACGACGCGGGGTCGGCCAGCAGGAACACGGCGTTGAACAGGACCAGCAACACCAGCACCGCCACGATCAGCCCGGTCACCGGATGAGTCAGAATCCGGTCAGCCCGGGCCGACCAGGTGACCCGGCCAGTTTCAAGCCGGCTGACGAAGCGGCCGAGCTGCTGGTTGATCCAGCCAAACCGCCCCGCCGATTCGCTCTCCGGCAGACTCCGCCCCGTCGTCGATGCCAGCTCCAGGCGCTGCCGCAAAATCGCCTGGACAAAGTCCTCGCCGACCATGTCCCCCAGCCGGCGGGTCATGAATCCATCGACGTCGAACAGCAGCCGCGTCACGACAAACCGCTTCAGCGCGCAATCGTCCGGGCAGTCGCGTTGCAAACGGTCAATCGTCTCGCCAATCGCCGGGCTGAAGGGCAGATGCTCAACGGCCTGTCCTTTTCGCGCCGCCGCGACGAGGGCCGAACGCAAATCGTCGAGGCCCACCTGCCGGTTGGCCTGGACCGCGACTACCGGAACGCCGAGCGCCTGCTGCATCGCCGCGACATCGACCTGGACTCCACGCCGCCTGGCCACGTCGGTCATGTTCAGCGCGATCACCACCGGCAGCTGCAGGTCGAGCAGCTGGCTGACCAGAAAAAGGCTGCGGCGCAAATTGCTGGCGTCGACCACACAGAGAATCAGGTCCGGCGGTCGCTCGACGGGACCGGTCCCCATCAGGACCTGAACCGTCAACATCTCGTCCGGCGAACGGGGGGCCAGGGAGTAGGCCCCCGGCAAGTCATTCAGTTCAAAGCGGACCCCGTCGTGTACGAAATGTCCGGTCCGTTTTTCAACCGTGACGCCGGGATAGTTGCCGGTCCGCTGGTTGAGCGAGGTGAGACCGTTGAAAAGGGTCGATTTGCCGGTGTTGGGGTTGCCCAGCACGGCCACTGAAACCACCGCCGGCACTCGCATTGTGGGCTGCCGTGACATGGCGATAGATGAACCTCGACTCGGAATTCCCTGATCCGCCCGCCTTCAGGCTCGCCAGGAAAAGTAGAGCAATTGTCCCCAATTGCTCCCGCGAATTGTCCGACTCCAGGTCCGACGTGGACTGCGGAGCGGCAACCGCAAGTCGAATCCGACGAGCAATTGGGGACAATTGCTCTACTTTCAGGCGGGCTGGACCATGATCCGGGTCCCTTTCGCGGTCCGGACACAAATCCGCGACTCGTCGACTTCGACAATGCAGGTCTTGCCCGCCCGCAGCACCCGGACCTTGGCACCGTCGCGCAGCCCCAGCGCCGTCAGCCGGCTGAGGTCATGGTCCGACCCCACCAGCGACTTGATCTCGCCTGTATCGCCCGGCTTCAGTTCCTGGAGGTTGACGGTGGATTCCAAAGGGACATTTTTTGCCACTGTTTGCGCCTTATTGCGAAACCGGCTTGCCTGAAAGAATCGCACGCAAACCGTCCCGACATGCGAATTCTACTTGGATATCGACGAAACCGGCAAGTCTTGCCTGCGGCAATTGTTGTTTTCAACCTGTTTTGCTGCTGATTTGCCTCCCTTGTTCTGCGCCGCGTCCTTGAACACTTGCGCGGTGCGTTGGTACCCTTGGGAAATTTTGTTTTTCGGCCTTAGCCCCGGAACCGCCGCGTGCCCCGTCGCAACGACCTCCAGCGCATCCTCCTGATTGGCTCCGGCCCGATCGTGATTGGCCAGGCCTGCGAGTTTGACTATTCGGGGACCCAGGCCTGCAAGGCCCTCCGCGAAGAAGGCTATGAAGTCATCCTCGTCAACTCGAATCCGGCCACGATCATGACCGATCCGGGGACCGCCGACCGGACCTACATCGAGCCGCTGACGTGGCAAATGGTGGAAAAAGTCATCGCCCGCGAACGGCCCGACGCGCTGTTGCCGACGCTCGGCGGCCAGACCGGGCTCAACCTCGCGATGGAGCTGGACCGGCACGGCGTGCTGAAGAAGTACGGCGTCGAAATGATCGGGGCCCGGGCCGACGTCATCGACAAGGCCGAGGACCGGCAGAAGTTCCAGCAGGCGATGACCCGGATCGGCCTCGAGACCTGTCACGGCCGGACTGTGACCACGCTCGAAGAAGCCCGCGAAGTGATGGAAGAGGTCGGCCTGCCCTGCGTCGTCCGCCCCAGCTTCACGCTCGGCGGCAGTGGCTCGGCGATTGCCTACAACCGCGAAAGCTTCGACACGTTCGTGACCCGCGGGCTGGACCAGTCGCCCGTCCACCAGGTGCTGGTCGAAGAGTCGATCATCGGCTGGAAAGAATTCGAGATGGAGGTGATGCGCGATCTTGACGACAACGTCGTGATTATCTGCTCGATTGAGAACTTCGACCCAATGGGGGTCCACACCGGCGACTCGATCACGGTCGCCCCGGCCCAGACGCTGTCGGACAAGGAATACCAGCGGATGCGCGACGCCAGCCTCGCCGTGATCCGCGAGATCGGCGTTGAAACGGGCGGCTCCAACATCCAGTTCGCCTGCGATCCGAAGTCCGGCCGGATGATCGTGATCGAGATGAACCCCCGCGTCAGCCGCAGCAGTGCTCTCGCCAGCAAGGCCACCGGCTTTCCGATCGCCAAGATCGCCGCCAAGCTGGCGATAGGCTACCGGCTCTGGGAACTGCCCAACGACATCACGCAGAAGACGCGGGCCTGTTTTGAGCCGGCGATCGACTACGTCGTCACGAAAATCCCGCGTTTCGCCTTCGAGAAATTCCCCGAAGCCGACGCGACACTGATGACGCAGATGAAAAGCGTTGGCGAGACCATGGCGATCGGCCGCAGCTTTCGCGAGTCGTTCCAGAAAGCCCTCCGCGGTCTTGAGGTCGGCAGCTTTGGCTTCGGCTGCGACCAGAAGGACCTCTGGAACACGCCCGACCAGCCCGATGCCGAAACCATCCGGGCCAAACTCGCGATTCCCAATGCCGACCGGCCGTGGTACCTCCGCTACGCGATGAAGTCGGGCCTGCCGCTGCCCGACATTCACCAGCTGACGGGGATCGATCCGTGGTTCCTTGAACAGCTTGCCGGCCTGGTCCGGATGGAAGACCGACTTCGTGCCGTGGCGACGCTCGCTGACTGCTCACGCGAACTGTTGCGGCTGGCCAAGCGGGATGGTTTCTCCGACCGCCAGCTGGCATGGCTCTGGAACACCAGCGAAATGGCGGTCCGCGAGCACCGCAAATCGCTTGGAATCGTGGCGACCTTCAAAGCTGTCGACACCTGCGCCGCCGAATTCGAGGCCGTCACCCCCTATTACTACAGCACTTACGAGGACGAGGACGAAACACCACCCCACGCCGACCGGCGGCGGATCATGATCCTCGGCGGTGGCCCCAACCGGATCGGCCAGGGGATCGAGTTCGACTACTGCTGCTGCCACGCCAGCTTCGCGATGCGCGAACTGGGGATCGAGTCGATCATGGTCAACTCGAATCCGGAAACTGTCAGCACCGACTACGACACCAGCGACGTGCTGTTCTTCGAGCCGCTGACCGTCGAGGACGTGCTCAACATCTGCGACCGGATGCAGCCCGACGGCGTGATCGTCCAGTTCGGCGGGCAGACGCCGCTCAACCTCGCCAGCAGCCTCGCCGCGGCCGGCGTGCCGATCATCGGCACCAGCGTCGCGACGATCGAGGCGACGGAAGATCGCGAGAAGTTTCAACGCTTCCTCCAGCGACTGGGTCTCCAGCAGCCGGCCAACGGCATCGCCCGGACGCTCGATGACGCCCGGCGGGTCGTCGACGAAGTCGGCTATCCGGTCCTTGTCCGTCCCAGCTTTGTGCTCGGCGGCCGGGCGATGGAAATCTGCTACGACCGGTCCCAGTTCGAACGCTTCGTCCTGGAAGCCTTCCTCGTTTCGGCAGGCCAGCCGGTCCTGATCGACCGTTTTCTGGAGGACGCGACCGAAGTCGACGTCGATTGCCTGGCCGATGGCGAACAGGCTGTGATTGCCGGCGTTATGGAACACATCGAGGAAGCCGGGGTCCATTCAGGCGATTCGGCCTGCTGCCTGCCGACCTACTCGCTGCCGCCGGCGACTGTCGACGAGATCCGCTCCGCGACGTTGGCGATGGCCCGTGAGCTGAAAGTCCGCGGCCTGATGAACGTCCAGTTCGCGGTGAAAAAAGAAGACGGCCAGCACCGGGTCTACGTTCTGGAAGTCAATCCCCGGGCCAGCCGGACCGTGCCGTTTGTCGCCAAGGCCACCGGCCTGCCGCTGGCGGCGCTTGCCGCCCGGATCATGGCCGGCGAAACTCTGGCCGACGTTGGCCTGCTCAACGAACCCGTCCCGCACAGTGTTTCGATCAAGGAAAGCGTCTTTCCGTTCCGCAAGTTCGTCGGCGTCGACATCGTGCTTGGCCCGGAAATGCGGAGTACGGGCGAAGTGATGGGCATCGCCAACAGCTTTCCGCTCGCCTTCGCCAAGAGTCAGCTCGCGGCCGGCACCGTGCTGCCGGAAGGCGGCCGGATTTTTCTCAGCCTCGCCGACCGGCACAAGGACGCCGCCGTCGGCCTCGCGCGGAAACTGATTGATCTCGGCTTTGACATCCTTGCGACCGAGGGAACAGCCCGGCGGCTGGAAGCGGCCGGGCTGCCGGTCGAACGGGTCCGCAAGATCATCGAGGGCCACCCGAACCTGATCGACCACATGAAGAACAACACGGTCGACCTGATTCTCAACACGCCCAACGGCAAGGGTGCCCGCACCGACGAAGGCCGCATCCGCGCGACCGCCGTCCAGCACGGCATCCCCTGCATCACCACCCTTCCCGCCGCCGAAGCCGCCGTCGCGGCGATGGCCGCACTCCGCACCAGCGAACTCGACGTCGAAGCGCTCCAGGACCGGTTTCCTGATGCGGCGGCCCCTCGGTCAAAACCGCTCAAATCCCCGGCATCCATTCTTGCCGGCCTTTGAGCCACAGAAAAACAGGGACAAGCGGGCAAGCCCAGCAGTGGGGGTTCGACCTTGCGTTCAGGTTTGACGCCGGCGTCGGGCAGTCTGATAATGGTTCAAACGAGGAACTTGCGTGTCGACCATCACAGAAACTTCTGCTCCGGCCAATCTGCCAGGCTTTCCGCCCGACTGGAACCTGGCCGATCTTCAGCAACACCTGGGTGGCATTCCGCCTGAACGAATCCGGCTCTTCCGGCCCCTCGGTTACGCGACGGAAGACGACGTATTGAAGATTGACGCTCAGGAAGGGCGACGCTGCGAGCTTGAATTCGGCGTTCTGGTGGAGAAACCAATGGGCTGGTACGAATCGGCAATTGCGATGCTTCTTGGTGCCCGCTTGATCGAGTTTGTTCGCCAGCACCGGCTTGGCAAAGTCCTTGGCGAAAGCGGTTCGCTCAAGATCCTTCCCGGCGTGATCAAGATTCCGGACGTGTGCTTCATCAGCTGGGCCAGGTTTCCGAAAGAGAAATTGCCGCGGCGACCGATCCCGCATCTGGTGCCCGATCTTGCCGTCGAAGTGCTGTCCGAAACCAACACCCGCGCCGAGATGGCGGCCAAGCTGCTTCGCTACTTCGAGAGCGGCGTGCGGCTGGTCTGGTACATCGATCCGGCAACCCGCGCTGCCACCAGCTACACCAGTCCAAACGACATGGTCGTCCTTCCGCCAAGCGGATTTCTCGAAGGCGGCGACGTGTTGCCAGGCTTCCGGCTCTCGCTCGCTGAACTCTTCGCGGAAGCCGACGAGCAAGGCCCGCCAGAATAGGTCGGGCCACTCGACGGCCGGCATCCTTGTCGGCATCGGTCACGGCGCGGGGCGACTCTGCGAGCCGGAAGCGTAAGCGACGGGACCGCGCTATTGTTTTGTCAAGGCTCGAAAGCAGGGTGGACGCAATCAAAGCCTGAAGCGCGAGCGAAGCAAGTCGCGGCACAACCTTCGCTTGCGCGTCAGGCTTCAGTTCGGGCAACCCCCTGGTTCAACCGTTGACAAAGCGCTAGCCGAACCCTGCTGCATTTCTCCCGTCGCTTACGCTTCCGGCTCGTTGCGAAGGCGAAATGAACCGGAATCGATCAGGCCGCTGCCTGTCGCTCCCGCACAAAGACCACATAGTCAATCGCTGGCGGGGTCACGCCGCTGTGGCGGAGCATGTTGAGCAGCTGGGCGCGGTGGTGCGTGCCGTGGCCACAGAGCTGAAGCATCGACTCGATCACGGCGACCATGACCGGCGGGCCGCCGAAGCTGGCCCCGACCCGCCGCTGGGCACCCGCTTCATCCAGCCCCGCGATCATCTGGTTGCGGGCCTCGACCACAAGTTGCCAAAGCTCGGGCAGTTGCTGGACCGTGACTTCATCGGGCAGCTCCTGCCATCTGCCTTCTCCCTGCCGCCAGTTGTTCAGCCAGAATTTTTCCGCGACGAGGATGTGCTTCGCCGTCCGGTCGATGTTGCCAAGGCCCATGCCGAAATCGTGCTGGACCGCGTCCGGGCCAAGCTCTGCGATCAACGCCGCCAGTCTGCGGTTGGCCCAGTCGCCATAATCGAACCAGGACTGGACCGTGGTCCGGTCCCAGGCGATCGAATTGCCCTCGCCTGTCGCCATCTCCAGTCCGTAGCCGCGAAGCAGGTCCTCCACCGCTTTCTCTTGCCGCACTTCCGGCCAGGCGAGCCGGAAAAAGACGTAGTCCAGCCCGCCCGGCACCTTGTGCCCACAATGCTTGAGAAAATGCAGGGCCTGGGCCCGGTGATGCACGCCGTGATTGGCAACGTGCAACATCAGCTCTCCCAGCGGATTGGACCAGTCGTTTCCGCGCGCGTCCTGATAGTTGCAGCTCCGGCGCAGGCCTTCGTCGCCTGCAGCGCGAATCATGGCCGCCCGTTCGCGATCAACTGCGCCCAGTCTGGTCCGGATTTCGCCGACCGTCGCTCCGGCCGCGTCGACCGGAAAAGGCCGCCGCGGCCTGCCCTGCCACCGCTCCAGCCAGATTTCTTCGGCCGCCAGCAGATGAAACATCGTATTTCGCAGTGACCCCAGCCCCAGCTCGCGCGAGGCATCCAGCTCCGTATCCGACAGCTTCTCCCCCAGCCCCAGCACCCGCCCGTTGGCCCACGCGTTGAACCGGAACAGCTCTTCGAGGATTGATTGCATGACGGAATTCACGCCGATGAACAGGACTGGTCGAACATTGTTGCTTTTCTGAATGTGGCTTGGAAGCTCAGGGACTGATCCGCCAGGAGCAGGCCCGCTCGAACAGTGAAATGGATTCAGGCAGGTTGTTTCATCGCTTTAGAGCCTATCCGAGAACCTTCGGGGTCTGACGCCAATTTGCGCAGTCCCCGGAGCAAATTGGGGTCTGACCCCCTTCCGGAAAGGTTCTCGGATAGGCTCTTGGCAAGTGCCGTTCACGCCCCTTCCTTGAGCGCATCGACGACCGGCGTTGTTGCGGCCTGAAACGCGGACGGGAGCCCCGCGAGGAGGCCGAGGCCGGCTGAGATCGCGAGGGCCTGGAAAGCCATCCGCCACGATGGCAGAAACGCGATCGTCACGCCTTCCGCACCAATCGCCAGCCGGCCACTGCCAAGGACGAGCAGGGCCATCGCGGCACCAAGGGATCCGCCCGTCGCGCAGAGGATCAGGCTCTCGGCCACAACCAGCTGGAAGACGCCCGCCGGGCGAACGCCGATCACCTGCAGGACCGCATGTTCCCGGATGCGATCCTGCACCGACATCACGGTGGTCGTCGCGACCAGCGCGAGGACCAGTCCCAGGCAACCGTAGCCCAGCCAGTGGGCGAAACCGATCAGGTCGACCAGATCGCCCAACGTTCCCGTCTGAAAAGCGCCCTGCGACCGCGTCGTTGTCCGGACCGGCCCCGCAGCCAGCTTTGAGTCGATCAGCCTGGCCATCGCGTCGGGATCGGCGGATGCGTCGAGCTGAACTTCAATCTGGGTCACCAGCCCGGCCGCATCGATGCCCGGAGCCAGCTGCAGAAACTGCAAGCTGGTGAAGACGAGGTTTTCTTCGGCCGGAACCGTGGACTTGAAGATTCCGGCAACATGCACGGACAACTCGCCGATGGAAAACTGGTCACCCGTACTGAGACCGCGCCGCGCGGCGAGCTGGCGGCCGACGATCGCCGCGTCCGTTCGCTGCTGAAACGACTCCAGGCTTCCGGAAACGAGCTGGAGCGGGCGGGCTGTTTGCAACTGGTCAGGCAGCAGGCCGTTGAACACGACGATGTCAAGGCTCGCCCGGCAGTTGTTGGTCCAGACCTGGACCGGCAGGACATGGGAGACGCCGGGAAGGGCCGCAATCTGGCGGACATAGTCTTCGGGCAACCGGCTGCTGGCCGGACAGAACCGGTTCTCCTGGAACACGACCAGCGTCCGCCGGCTCGCTTCCGTCGCGGTCAGGTCCTCAAGCCCCGCCTGGACCGACGCTACGAAACAGTAGACCAGCATGGCAACGGCCGCCCCACTGACGGTCAGCGCCGTTCGCGCCCGATGCCGCCAGAGACTCTTCAGGACGTAACCCGTCAATCGATACACAGGACTTCCTTTTGTTTGGAGCCTATCCCAGAACCTCAAGACGAAGGGGTCAGACCCCAATTTGCTCCGAAGACTCCGCAAAATGGCGTCAGACCCCGGAGGTTCTGGGATTGGCCTCTACACACTGGTTTGAGCCTGTCCGACGAGCGCGAGGCCGGCACTTTTTGAACTCCGTTCGACAATCCGGCCGTTTTCCAACCGCAACTGCCGCCCGGCGATCGCGGCGACTTCAGGATCGTGGGTGACCATCACAAATGTGATCCCCAGTTCCGCGTTCAGCCGTTTCAGCAACGTCTGGATCTGGACACTTGTTTCCGCGTCGAGACTGCCGGTCGGTTCGTCGGCAACGACGATTTTCGGATGCGAAACGATGGCCCGGGCGACGCCAACCCGCTGTTCCTGTCCACCAGAAAGCTGCCGGGGAAAATGATCGGCCCGGTCGGTCAAACCGACGACCTCGAGGGCCACCGCTACCCGCTTTCTCCGGTCGGCAGTCGACAAGGGGAGCAGCAGTGTCGGCAGCTCAACATTTTCCCGGGCTGTCAGCACGGGCACGAGGTTATGGGTCTGGAAAATGTAGCCCAGGCAGCGGGCCCGCCAGTCCGCCAGCCGGCTGCGCGACATCGACGTGATCTCTTCTCCATCGATCCGGATCGTTCCCGCATCTGCCCGGTCAATACCGGCGATCAGGTTCAGCAGCGTGCTCTTGCCCGAACCGCTTTGGCCCATCAGCGAAACGAACTCGCCTGGCTCAATGTCGAGATCGAGGTCGCGAACGGGCGTGATCGTTTCTTCGCCCTTGCGATAGCTTCGAGTGAGGTTGCGGATTTCGACGAGTGGCATGTCAGTCTCCCACCTTCGATCCGGTGATTCGCACGCGCTGGCCATCGGCCAGGCCAGTCCTGCCGTCAACAATCAGTTTGTCGGCTGGTGTCAGCCCTTCCGTGACAACGGCGAAGTTGTCGTCCGCCTCGCCCTCGACCTTGACAGCGCGGCGACGGGCCCGGTTGTCGGCGTCGACGATCCAGACCTGATCGCCGGCGGCACCGCTCTCGATCAGTTCGCGCGGAACGAGCAGGTTGCGGACCATCGTGGCGGATGGTCCGGGTGACTCGCCGATGGGAGCCAGAAACGCCGTCGACACGATCATTTCGGGCCGAAGCTCGGGGGACGGCTGGTCAATCGCGACCTTGACCTCGAGGGTGTTCTTTTGGATGCTGGCGGAAGAAGTCACCTGCAGGACGTGCCCCGACACAGGCCCGGGCAGGCTGGCCGAGGTGATTGTCACCGGTTGCCCCTCCAAGACATCGCGGACGTTCTCCAGCCGGACATCCGCGCGGACCTGAAGACTGGCCGGATCGTAGAGCGTCACGATGGTGCCGGCAGCCGCTCCCCCGTCGGCACTGCCTTCCCGTTCGGGAATCCGGGTGCCAGGCCGGGCGACGACGGTCAGGACCCGCCCCGCACAGGGCGCTTTCACGGTCGTCCGTTCCACCGCCAGATTCGCCTGCTCGATCGCGATGTCGGCTTCGTCCAGCCTTGCCTGCGCGGCGCGCTCGCGCGCCGCGGCTGACTCGACTTCCCGTTCCTCATCGATCCGCAGCTCCAGCTGGCTGGTGAGCGCCACGACGCGCCGCCGCAGGGCATCGCGTTGCTTTTCCAGCCGCGGCTGGCGATCGCGCAGTTCCCGCAGTGCCGCGTCGAGCGCATCCAGTTCATTGCGTGCCTGCTGAATCAGACGGCCGGCAATCGAGTCGCCCGCCGCCTCCTTGCCGCGGAGGTTCTCTTCGGCAAACGCCCGCCGGGCCGCCGCTGATTCAAGCTGAAACGGGATCCCCGCCAATTCCGTCTCCGTCTGTTGCAATGCCGCTTCGGCCTCGGCCAGTGCCGCGTGCAGGTGAACCGGCTGATCCAGCCGGAGCCGCGCAGCTCGAAGCTCGGCGGTCGCCATTTCCTTTTCCGCCAGCCGCAGCTCTTGCGTGACCCCGGCCTGACGTAACTCAAGCCTGGCATCGACGTCCACCAGCTTCGCGACCTGCTGGCCGGCTTCGACCGTCATGCCCTCGACCACCAGCATCTCGGCCACGACGCCCGACGTCAGCGCCGTCACGAGGACCGGCGACGGCCGCGGCTCGACCCAGCCCGCAGCCTGAAACAGAACTGTCCCGGCGCGGCTGGCCAAACTGGTTTCAGCCACCAGCACGGGAACGACGGTGACGGCCTGGCGCGGCATCCATTGCTCGCCGGCCGCGATCACAAACAGCAGCAGGAATCCGCCAAGGATCAGGCCGGGAATGAGCCGGCGAACGACCAGCCGGCCCCAGTTCCAGCGAACTGGCAGCGGAGACTGGCGGTCAAGAGCAAGTGCCTGCAGGTCGGGTGATGGGCGATCCATGGAATCTGTCGTCATTGGCGAACGTGGACCTTCTCGGCGAGCACCACCAGGTTTCCCGCCTCATCCCGGCTGGCTTTGCCGGCCACCACGACGAGGCTCAGCTCGCGGACACCGAGCAGTTCTTTTGCGTCGCTGGCCACGAGCTTGCCGGCAGCATCGACCAGCTTGATCGTCGCGATGTTCTCGCGGACTTCATTCTGCTTGCAGCAATAGTCCCACGGAGTCGGGCAGCCTTCTTCGTCCGGGCACCAGGGCACTTTCGGATCGACAATCGTGAAGGCGGCAGCACCGGTCACGAATGGCTGGGCCGAACCGCCGATGTGGCCAAACAGGACGACTGGCTGGCCATCAACGGCCGTCTGGCGGGCTTCGCCCACGGGTCTGGCACCAGCTGGCTCTTCCGTTGCGAGCCACGCTGCGCCGCTGCCACCGGCTGAAGCGCCCGCGTTACCCGCCGGAGTGCTTCCCCGATCACAGCCGCACAAACCCGCCAATAGTGCAACGAGGCAAACCGCGGACTTCGTTCGATCGACTTTCATGAACCAGACTCCCTTGAAATGAACTCAACTCAACGCATCAAGCCGATTTCAAGCCAGTGACCACAGGCATGCGCAATGCCCGAACGGCCGGCGGCAGTGTTCCGAGCAGCCCCAGCGTTAAACCGGCACCGCAACCTGCCAGCATCGCCGGTCCATCCAGCCGCATGGCAAACGCCCCCATCGTGAAGCGAATCGATGAACCATTCAGAACGTAGAGCGCGATTGCACCGGCGATCAGCGTGCCGAGTGCCGCCAACAGCAGGCCTTCCTGCAACAACCCCAACAGGATCGCCCGCCGTCGAAAACCAATCGCGCGCAGCGTCGCGATCTCGCGCACCCGGCCCGCCACAGCGCCGTACATCAGGTTCATCCCCGCGAACATTCCGGCTCCTGAGACCAGGGCCACCACGACCCACGCCAGCATCCGGATCGGCCGGTAGAACTTTTGCAGGCTCGCGTAGTACGCCGCCTCCGAAACGGCCACCAGTTCCAGGTCCGTCCGCTGTTTGCAGAACAGCTCGACTTCAGCCGCCGATCCCGGCGAGTCAGCGAGCAAGGCAACAAGGCTGAGGTCCTGACGCTTCAGGGCCGCCTGAAAATCCTCCAGCCGGCACCAGATTTCGGCTTCAAAGGCGGCCTCACCGGCGGCGAACCTGCCCGCGATTTTCCATTCACGTTGTTCAAAGCGGATCGTCTGCCCCACGTCCAGTTGCGATTCTTCGCAGCCCAGCTTCGTCGCGGTCAGCCGGCCCACCAGCACTTCGCCCGCGTCCGGCCAACGACCTTCCACCAGCCGCAACCCTCGCCGGACCAGCGGTGCCGCCCCGGTCACGCCCCGCACCAAGCCCATGCCCTGAGCTGACAAAACAGCGAATTCCTGTGAGCCTGAGGCGCTAGCCGAATTCCTTGGTCGTGAATCAATGTTTGAATCAGCGTTCTCGGCTAGCGCCTCAGGCTCACTCTTTATCAGCCCACCCATGCCCTCTACCGCACCGCCCGTCTGAATCCGGGTTCCCAGAAACAGCTCGGGTGAGATTGCGGGCTGGTTTCCCCAGCGCCGGATACCGGTCAGGCTGGCCGCCAGCAGCGCCGGAGTCTGGGCCGGAATCGCCGAAGTTTCGAGATTCTCGCCCGCTGTCAGGGCATGAACGAGCACGGCTTCCGGATCACCGCTGATGGCCAGCGACCGCTCCAGCCCCCGGATGAACCCGACGACCACGAGCACGAGAAAAACAACGATCACCATCGCCGCCAGCGTCAGCGCAGTCCGAACCGGTCGTCGCAACAGGTTGCGAACGCCGTAGTCCCAGGGCAGCCAGCGATGCCAGATCATTCTTTCCTTTCGTGCGATGGAAACGCGGTCGCCAAACCGGACCGCAGGCCTGTTTCATTCGTTCCAGCCATGCGGCTGTCAACGAACGCTGACACCAGAGAGTCAGCGACCAGTTCGTTCAACCGCCCAACGCGCAACGGCCTGAAAAACGGCCCATTCCGCTCACGCCTGCGGTCGATCCCGAAGCGCCGCAATCAGATCTGCAGCGAGCAGCGCACAATGCGGGCCAGCCGGCCCGCCAGAAATTTCCCGAGTCCCCCAAGCAAAAAGCCTCTCGATGAACAGCCGGCCTTGACCCCGCCTGATCCAGGAAACAGGTGGGACGGCCAAAGTATCTGAACTGTGGCTGATGCCATGCCCGACTCTCCATCTTCGATCGGGACCAACAGCGCACCCTGGCAGATGCAGCCCTGACAGTCGCAGCCTTGATCCGGACAAGGTCTGTCCGCCGGACGGCTTTCCGGGGCTGGAGTGGTCTCGTGTCCAGCACAACAGCTGCAGCCGTCGACGATCCCGGAGCAATCCGGCGATTTGCTGCTGCATCCCGGTGAACATCGGAACGGACAGGTCACAAGGCTTGTGACAAGGGCGGCAATGATTAACAGTCTGGACATCAACTCAAACTAGCCCTGCCGAAATCACAAGTCAAGTTCGGCCACGACCGCCCGCCTCCGGGTAGTGCGGCCTGCGCTTTGCACCATACGCTCACGAAATCCCGCGTCGAAAAACAACTTCCTCATTTCCGGCTCCCTCCCCCTCTGCTGCTTTGAGCGGTGCGGGGAGGGCGGGGGGAGGGGGCATCCGCGCAATCGGGTTGGCCTGGAATTACCTGGCCCATCCAAACCGCGCGGGATTACAGCAACGCCAACTGCAACCGTTTCTGAGCATATTTCCGATCTCAATATGCCGCGGCGTGACGGCCGTTTTCGCCGACCGCCGTTTTTTCGCCCGTGGCCGGATCGATGTCCAACAGTACGGCGGTCGCAGCGGGACGGCCGGAACGGACGTCATGGCCGCGCTGTCGTAGGTCGCCGGCGATCGCACTTTCGATGCCGCGCGGGACGGTGAGACTTGCGGGCTGGAACGGAAGGTGCCCAAACCAGTTGATGTGGTGGTCAGTGCCGATCCTCGGGCCGCGAACAGATTCTTCGGGATCAACCCCAAACACCAGCCGGTTGAGGACCACCTGGATCGAGGCCTGGTCCTGCTGGTCGCCGCCTGCCACGCTGACGCACAGCACCGGCTTGCCATCCCGCAGGACCATCGTCGGCGTGAGAGTGATCCGCGGGCGTTTGCCGGGCAGCAGCTGGCTGGGGTGATCTTCCCAACAGGTCAAGCCGATCATCCGGCTCCCCATCTCGACACCCGTGTCACCCGCGATCACACCGCCCCAGCCGCTGGGCGTTGCCGCCACAACGTTGCCCCACTGGTCGGCAACCAGGCAATTGGACGTGTCGCTGCTGTGGCCGCTGGTCACAACATGGTCCTCGGGTGCTTTGCCCAGCAACGCCGCCATCCCGACCGGATCGCCCGGTCGCTGGCCGGAAGAGGCCGTCGCCGGATCGATCAACGGTCGCCGCAATGCGAGATAGTCCTCCGAGAGCAGCTGGCCGATCGGGACTTCAACGAAATGCGGGTCGGCATAGTACGCGTCGCGATCGGCAAGACAGAGCTTCATCCCTTCGGCCAACGTGTGGACATAGCCGGCTGAGTTCCGCTGCATCGTTTCCGCCAGCAACGGATCGATCAGCTTGAGTGTTTGCAACAGATACGGCCCCTGCGTCCAGACTCCGCACTTGCAGACCGTGTGGCCGCGAAACCCGACCGACAGCGGGTCCTCGATCGGCGTCACATGCCGGGCCATGTCCTCAAAACGTAGCAGCCCGCCATTGGCCCGCGACCAGGCATCGAGCTCCCGCGCGACTGGCCCGCGATAGAAACAGTCAGCGACCAGCCGCAAGCCACGCCGGCGATCCGTGCCGGCCGCCTGTTCGGCCTCCACCAGCCGTTCAATCAGCCGCAGGAAATTCCGGTGATGGCTGAGCCAGACTTCCGGATCGGCCGGATTGGGTCGCGGCCCAGCCAGATCGGCCAGCGTCTCGTCCGTCGCAGCCGCTCTTGTCCGCAGAATCTCCAGCATCGGCGCCGCACACTCGGCGAAACTCCTGGTTCCATACCGGTCGAGCGCCGTCAGACAGGCGTCCAAAAACCCGGGCACCACGCAGTTGGCGATGTCGCCTCGCCCCTGAATCACGCCCTTGCGATGCTCCTTGAACCATTCGACGGTCGCCAGTCCGGGAGCGGCACCAAGTCCTGCGACGACTTCCACCGAGCCCCGCTCCGCACTGTAGACCAGGACCGGAACTTCGCTGCCAAAGCAGAACAGCGACGACTCGACGACCGACTGGACCAGCATCGTGGCCACCGCCGCATCCACGGCATTGCCACCCGCCTCGAGCATCGCCTTCCCCGCCGCCGCTCCCTCGCGACAGCCCGTCACCACCGCCCCCTTCATCCCGCTCGCCTTCCAGCCAGGAGCGGCCTGTTCCTGTGCATTCACGCCATTTTCACCCAGCCAGGGCGAAACCAGCCAACACAACGCAAACAAAGTCGCGTTAGCGCAATTGCCCGGGATCCGTTTCATGTTGTCGCCTGTTGGTTTGCTCGGCGTATTCGGTTCAGCATCAGTCTACCAGCCGGTTCTGAAAGGACCTGCCTCCCCAGTACGGTTCAGCTTTCCTTTGCCATTTCGCGAATCGCGGCGAGGGCGACTTCGACGTCCTCCCACGTCGTGTCGAACTGGCCGATGCTCATCCGGATCACGAACAGGCTTTCATGCGTGGTTTGAGTCAGGTAGGTCCGCCCGTCGGCGTTGATCCGTTCGAGCAGTGACCTGGTTGCAACGTCGGGGTCGACACCCGGCAGAGCGAGCCGGAAGGTGAACAGGGCCAGGCGGGGCGAGGTCACGATCTCCAGGCCGGGAATCTCCGCAATCATCTTCGCGGCACGCGTTGCCCACGCGATATGGTTGCGAATCCGGCCACGCAGACCTTCCAGGCCGTAGGCCCGGAACAGGAACCAGAGCTTCAGGGCCCGGAAGCGCCGCCCGAGCGGAATCGTCCACTCCGAAAAATCGGTGACCTCGGCAGCTTCCATCGTCTGCAGGTAATGCGGACGGATTCCCACTGTGCGAATCTGTTCCGCAGGCCGGCGCAGGAACTGGATCGAGCAGTCGAAGCTCGCGCCCAGCCACTTGTGCGGGTTGATCACGATGCTGTCCGCCTGTTCGACGCCCTGCCAGAGCGACCGCAGCTCCGGGCAGATCATCGCCGAACCGGCCCACGCCGCGTCCACATGCGAATAAAGGTCTTCGCGTCTTGCAACCGCGAGCACTTCGTCCAAGCGGTCGGAGGCACCGATCGATGTCCCGCCGATGCAGCCGATCACGCCCGCTGGGACGAACCCTGCCGCCCGGTCGCGGCTGATCGCGGCCTGCAGCTGGCTGGCGTCCATCGCCCAATCCGCGTCGGTCGGAACTTTGACCAGGTTCTGCTGGCCGATTCCGGCCAGCCGGACCGCCTTGTCGATCGACGAATGCGTCTGCGCTGACGCGTAGATCCGCAGCCGGGGCGCTCCGGCCAGGCCGCTCTCCAGCCCTTCCCAGTTCAGCGCCCGCTCGCGCATCGTCAGCACCGCGCAGAGCGTGGCGGTCGTGGCCGTGTCCTGAATCAGCCCGCGAAAACCGGCGGGCAGCCCGAGCGCCTGCCGCATCCAGTCCACCATCACGATTTCCAGCTCGGTCGCGGCGGGCGAAGTCTGCCACAACATGCACTGGGCCGAAATCGCGTTGGCCGCCTGTTCGGCCAGAATTGAAGCCGGCGCGGCATTGGATGGGAAATAAGCAAAGAACCTCGGGTGCTGCCAATGGGTCATCGCGTCGGGAATCAGCGTTGTAAAGTCGCTGAAGATCCGCTCCATCGGCTCGGCGTCTTCCGGCGGCCCCGGTGCAATCGCCCGCGTCACTTCCCCCGGCTCGACCCGCGCCCGGACTGGTTGGTCCCGCAATCCCCGGTAGTAACTGTCGGCCCATTCCGCGACGCGTCCCGACCACTCCGGCAAGTCTTCGTACTTCACGGAAACCACCCTCACCGCGAGATGAGCAATTCAGGCGCCATCAAACGCCACGGACCGGCAGACTGGTCCGGTCCGGAAAGCGTAGACTCCGCCTCGACGCTGTGCCATAGACTTCCCCGAGCCAAGACCCGGCGGACCGTTCCTGAACGAACCGCGACCAGAGAATCGCGCGACAACCCATCCAGCGACAACCCTTCTGCTCAACATTTGCGAAGGGTTCGTGGCCGACATTCAGCTGCGACGGTCGAGTCAGGCCTTGCGAGACGGCCGGGCGACAGAAACCAGGAAGCTCATCACGATCAAGAGGGTTCCCATCGATCCCGGCTCCGGAATGGCAACCGCGAAGCCGCGGACGACAATCGCGCGGGAAGGGTTGGGGTCGGCGTTGAAGCGTTCAATATCGAGTGTCCCGCCCGTGCTGGAGGCGTCAAACCCGAACAGCCGAAACGTGGCCGACGTGATGTTGTCGAACGAAGTCAGCGACACCGTGTGCGTCTCGTCACCGATGTTGACGCTGGCATCCGAGAAGACCGTCTGGAACGCGCCGCCGTTGGCGCTGAGCTGGATCGCCAGCTGGGCCGGGCCGCTGGCCGAACGGTCGTACTGAAGCGTGAAGTTCTCGAGGTTGTAACCGGTCGTGGACGCCGACCAGCCCCACTGGACGAAATCGCCAATCGTCGTGTTGAGTGTCGCCGCAGTGGACCAGTCGCGCGAGTTGAACGTGATCCCCTGGTTCGGCACGAGCCCTGGCCCGCGCGACAGGAACAGCGGCGCGACCGGAACCAGGAACTCGGCCGCCGGAAGATCCGGTGCCGGTGCCCCACCCGCCCCGTTGGGATTGGTTGAGTCGTAGCCGACGATGATCGACTGGGCCGACAACCCGCTGGTCAGGCCCATCACGATCGACAGGCAAACCATCAGGCGACACAAACTTCTCATGGAGTCAATCTCGTTGGGTTTGTCGGCGTAGACGTGGGACAGGCTTCCAGCCTGTCGTCAGAACCGGCAACTGCCCGGTGCCCTTCTCTTCTCATAGGACCACTCCTGACTTTCGCAGGCCGGAATGTCCTTGTCGAGCGTGAAAACCCGGTGAAGTTGCCGCAGTGAAACGGCTTTGCCGGACAATCTGCCCGAACGGACACTCCACATTGCGAGCTTGAAACCGGTTCGGAAACCCGTGGATACCAGCCCGCGACGCAAGCAAGGACCGCTTTTTGGTCAAGCTTCCAACTGCTTTAGAGCAGCCGGGCCATCACTCAACCGTCCGGATCATTCAGCAGCTCGTTCAACCGCTCCCGGAGTTCGGGACGAAACCGTTCCAGCCACGACCGGTCGATGATTCCGATCGAGATCATGTCGCGAACGTGCACGCGATCCTTGTCACGATTGGAAGTCAGTTTCATCCGCACCAGCGCCTCCAGCGGCAGCGTCCGGGCCTCCTTCATCAGGGCGAACTCGTCGATCGCGGGGACCGGCTCGAAGTACTCCTCGCGGACTTTCTCGCCGGCAAAGACCACATGCACCGCGTCGCGGGCCTTGGCGTCCGGGCCATCGAGGAACATCGTCACGCCGGCCGACTTGCGATAGATGAATCCGGCGGACTCCAGCGCCGTGATGGCAACCGGCAGGTCGCTCCGGTTGAGGATAATGTCGACGTCGCGGGTGTTGCGAACAACCGATTCATCGACTTGGGCAACCCAGTGCTGAACGGCATTGCCGCCGATCACGGCGTAGGGAACCCCTGCGCCATTCAGCGCGACAGCCACCCGTCGCAGTCGCTCCCTGACAATCTCCACGGCCCGCTCGATCCGTTCCCAAAGGGCGTCGCCTGTGTACCGGACTTCAATCATCTCTGTGCTCCACCTGCATTGTACCGCAGGAAGTGCCCGGGGACGGCAAATCGACTGGTGCCGGGCCGCGGCTGGACGTATCAGCTACGCCAGCAGTTCGCCGATCGGTTCGGCACCTTCGACGCCGACCAGTTTCTGGTCGAGACCGCCGTAGAAGTAGGTCAGCCGGTTGGGGTCGAGGCCCATGAGGTGGAGGATCGTGGCGTGGAGCCGTTTGACGTGGAGCTTGTTCTCGACGGCCGCGGCACCAAGTTCGTCGGTCTGGCCGTAGCTGATCCCGCCCTTCATCCCGCCACCGGCCATCCACATCGTGAAGCCGTAGGCGTTGTGGTCGCGGCCGGTGCCTTCGGCGTATTCGGCAGTCGGCTGCCGGCCGAACTCGCCGCCCCAGACGATCAGCGTCTGGTCGAGCAGCCCGCGGCGTTTGAGGTCCTGGATCAGCCCGGCAATCGGCTGATCAGTTTCGCCCGCATGCAGTTCGTGGTTGAGCACGAGGTCGCCGTGGGCGTCCCAGTTGGCGTCGTTGTGGTTGCCGCCCGAGTAGACCTGCACAAAGCGGACGCCGCGCTCAACCAGCCTGCGGGCCATCAGGCACTGCCGGCCAAAGTATTCGCTTTTCGGATTATCGAGGCCGTACAGTTTCTGCGTTTCCTCTGTCTCCTGGGCGAGTTCCACGGCTTCCGGCGCGGTGCTTTGCATCTTGTAGGCCAGCTCGTAGCTCGCGATCCGCGCCGCCAGTTCGGAATTGCCGCCTCGAGAGACTTCGTGCTGCTGGTTGAATTCGCGCAGCCCATCAAGCAGACGGCGCTGGGCCGCGTCGCTCATGTCGGCGGGCCGCGAAAGATCGAGGATCGGCGTGCCCTTGCTGCGGACGACGGTCCCCTGGTAAGTCGCCGGCATGTAGCCGCTGCTCCAGTTCTTGGCCCCGCTGATCGGGCCACCTTTGCCGTCCAGCATCACGACGAAGCCGGGCAGGTTTTCGTTCTCGCTGCCGAGTCCGTAGTTGACCCACGAGCCGAGGGCCGGTGCCCCGCTGGTGATCTTGCCCGAGTTCATCTGCAGCATGGCCGAGCCGTGAATCGGCGAGTCGGCCGTCATGCTGTGGATGAAGGTGATATCGTCAACGCAGCTGCCGACCTGGGGGAAAAGGTCGGAGACCCACTTGCCGCACTGGCCGTACTGCTTGAACTTCCAGCGCGGTTCGACGATCCGGCCTTCGTTGCGGTGCCCGCCGCGGCCGAAAGTCTTGACCGCAATCGTCTGGTTGTCGCGACCGTACATCGTCGGCTTGTAGTCGAACGTGTCGATCTGGCTCGGCCCCCCGTACATGTAGAGGAAGATCACGCTCTTGGCCTTCGCCGCATAGTGCGGCGGCTTCGGGGCGAGCGGGTTTTTCCACGGAGTGCCGTCAGCCGCCGTGTCCTGGGCGGCAAGGAACGGCTGGTCGAGCAACCCGGCCAGCGCCAGGCCAGTAAACCCGGCCCCGGTCTGCCACAAAAACTCGCGGCGAGTACGGTGGCAGAAGTTGCGGGGGGTGGTTTGGTTCATTTCGGGATTCCCGATAGTCAAAAAATGGTGCGTTGCACGCACCCTACCTAGTCGACGTACATGAACTCGTTCAGGTTGAGCAGCATCAGGCAGAGCTGGTCGAGAGCGGCGTCCGGCGGGAGGCCGTCGGCGATCCAGTCGGCGTGAAGGGATTGGAGGCTCGACAGGTCGGATTCGTTTGCTTGACGCTGCGTGACGCGGCGGAAGGCCAGGGCGAGCTGGGCCGGGAGATCGTCCGGGTGCGCGGCGCGGACGAGGGCGGCCAAGTCGCGGGCGGCCGCGCCAGAGAACTGGCTGTTGAGCATGTTCAGGGCCTGGGTCGGCTGGGTCGTGACAAAACGGACCGGACAGGTGAAGTCCGTGTCCGACATGTCGTGACTGGCCAGCAGCGGAACCTGCATCGAACGCTTGACGTGAATGTAGACCGCGCGGCGGTTTTGCTGTTCGGGCGGTGAATCACCCCAGCCATCACCCGGCATGCTCTGCCCCTGGAGGACTTCGTCGGGAAGCTTGGGAAAAACACTCGGCCCAAACATGTCGTCGAGATTAAGCTTGCCCGACGCCTGCAGGATCGAGTCGCGGATTTCCTCCGATGTCAGCCGGCGAAGGCTGAACCGCCAGAGCAGCTCGTTCTCCGGGTCGCGGGCTTGGGCGGCTTGGTCGAACGTCCCCGACATCTGCCAGGCCGCAGAGTTCATGATCTGACGGTGCAGGTGCTTCAGGCTCCATCCGCCGCGGACAAACTCGTC
The DNA here is from genome assembly GCA_031405895.1 of Planctomycetota bacterium. Classification (GTDB taxonomy): domain Bacteria; phylum Planctomycetota; class Planctomycetia; order Pirellulales; family Pirellulaceae; genus BJ22. The sequence continues at coordinate 6,574 of JANOFL010000314.1, read as the reverse complement.
GGCCAGCCAGTCGAGCAGCTCGGGATGGGTCGGCTTGTTCCCCTGGAACCCGTAGTCGCTGCTGGTCCGGACCAGCCCGTCCCCGAAGTGGTACTGCCAGACCCGGTTGGCCATCACGCGGGCGGTCAGCGGATTGTCGGGTGAAGCGATCCAGCGGGCGAGCGCCAGCCGGGCACCGCTGGTCAGGCCGTTTGCTGGTGCTGTGATCTCCGCGTTTCCGCCGCCGAGCACTTCGGGGAAGCCGGGTTCGACTTCAACGCCCGGCACATGGGCGTTGCCGCGGATCAGGATGCTGGTTGATGCAAGATCGGGGCCGGTTTCCTTGACCGCGAGCAGACTGACAACCGCGTCATCGGGCTGGTCTTCCAGCCTTCGTTGCTGTCGCCGCATGGCCCGGTAGTTGCGGAACTCTTCCTCGTTGATCGACTTGCCGACCTGTTTTTCCATCAACTCGACGCGGCGCATTTCGTACTGGAAGTCTTCCAGCTCGACGCCCTCCATGCCGGCTTTGGCCTTCTCCTCCAGCCCGGCGATCTGCCAGTTCAGTTCGTCAAGCTTGATGCGGCGCTGGGCACTGCCGGCTTCGGCGAGGTCGCGCTCGGCCCCGGGAGGCAATGTCATCTCCACCACGGACGCATCGAGGACCGTTTCGTGGCCCCGCACGCCGTAATGGCGGACGTTGCCGAAAAAGGCCAGCATGCGGTAATAGTCGGCCTGCAACAGCGGATCGATCTTGTGGTCGTGGCAGCGGGCACAGTTGACCGTTATTCCGAGCATCGTCTGCGAAGTCGTCGCGAGGATGTCGTCGAGGTCGTCGTACTTCGCCTGGAGCGGATCGGCCGGCTCGTCGTCCCACTGGCCCAGCCGATAGTAGCCCGTTGCCGTGACCGTCTCGACGGTCGGTTCCGGCAGCTCATCGCCGGCCAGCTGTTCGGTCAGGAACTGGTCGTAGGGCTTGTCGGCGTTGAACGAGCGGATGACGTAGTCGCGATAGCGCCAGACAAAGGGCTTGGTTCCATCGCGCTCGAAGCTGTTTGACTCGGCGTAGCGGACCAGGTCGAGCCAGTGGCGGCCCCATTTTTCGCCGTAGTGCGGTGACGCGAGCAGTCGTTCAATCAGCTGATCCCACGCGTCGGGCCGCTGGTCGTTGACAAAGGCGTCGATCTCTTCGGCGGTTGGCGGCAAGCCGGTCAGGTCGTAACTCGCGCGGCGGATCAGGGTTCGCCGGTCGGCTTGCGGGGCGGGACTGAAGCCCTCCTGTTCGAGCCGGGCGAGGATCAAGTGGTCGATCTCATTGCGGCACCAGGCCGGGTCTTTCACCGCGGGCGGTTCGGGCCGGGCGGGCGGCTGAAAAGCCCACCAGCGGCGGGCCTCTTCCGTCACCAGCGATGGCTTCTCCGCCGCGCCGTGGTCGACTTCTTCGACCGCCGTCCAGGGCATGCCCAATGTCAGCCAGTGCCGGATGTCGTCGATCTGCTCCTGGGCCAGCTTGCCGTCGGGCGGCATCTGGAAGACTTCGTGGTTGACCGCTTTGAGCAACAGGCTCGTCTCGGGGGCCTGCAAGTCGACCGCCGGGCCCGAATGTCCGCCGCGCAACAGCGTGGCCCGGCCCGTGATCGCCAGCCCGCCCGAAAAGTCACTTGGGTCATCGACATGACAGGCGGCACAGTGCTCGGCAAAGACTGGTTTGATCCGAGTTTCGTAGAAGCTGATCGCCTCGGCCTCGGTCATCACGGGCGCAGACGATTTCAGCTCAACCAGTTCGACATCGTCAAACCAGACCGTGCCTGTCGATTCTCCCCAGCCGCCGTAAAGCAGGTTCAGCAGCAGTTCGTTGCGCGTTCCCGAATCGAATTCGGTCGAAATCTGTTGCCAGTCGGAATCGGCGGTAATGGCGGGGCTTTTGTTCGCCAGCTGCAACTCGTGAATGTTCAACAAGGCCCCGAATCCGGTCCCGGCCTTGAAGCCTTCGGTCTTGACCCAGGCACTGAAGCGGTACTGTGTGTTGGGCTTGAGTTTCGCCTGGTAACTCCAGCTCGCGTCGGCCCCGTCGGTCGAGCTGATCCGGACGCAGGGAACGGCCGAGTGTCCAGAGTTCGGATCAACCTGGAAGTCGGCGTCTCCACCCCAGGTATTCGGTCGCCAGGCATCCGGCTGGTTGGCAGAAACAGACGAGAAGTCGCCGTTCTGCAGCAAGTTGGCCGCCGACAGCATGGTTTCATCCGTGGCGGCAGGCCGGACAGGGCCCGCCAACACCAACAGCCCTGCAACAATCAACCGGACGGCTTTGAAATTCATCATCACGCAGCGTTCCGGCATGAGGTCGTGCAACGCTCCCACTGGAGTCCCAGTATAACCCCGGGCCAGGCCAGGCGAGCGGCAGGGCGTCAGCCCTCCGTGTCGTCCGTTGGGAACCGTGTCGTGCGTCAGACACGGAGGGCTGATCCCGGCGCGCCGGGACTCGCCGAAATCATGCGGACCACTGGTCACTCGGCGCGGCGTTCGCGGACCTGTTGGCTGTGTCGTGCAAGAACGTCCTGCTCTCGTTTGGTCAGGCTCTCAAGTCCCTGCTCCTGGATCTTGGCGAGGACCGCATCGGCTTGCTCGGCAAGCGATTTGCTCCGCTCGCCCGGATCGTGAATCCGCAATCGGGGGCGGCCTTTCAGGAAGCCGCCGATCGCTCCCGCCACACCCGACCAGTCCAGCCATCTGAAACTCCAGCCGGTGGTGTGGCAAATCGCGCCAAACGCCGCGCCAAACAGGTGAGCCTCACCGGCTACATGACTGGTCGGGCTCAGGCTGGTCAAAAAATCCTGGGCCACCACGATCACGCCCACAATCCATGCCCGCATCGGGAACAGAAACATGAACATGATCGTCGTGTTGGGGAACCGGAAAACGAACATCATCAGGATCGCTGAAACGGCCCCGCTGGCTCCGACGACACTGGCCTGATGTCCTGTAAGCCAATAGATCAAGGCGCTGCCGACACCGGCCACGACAATTGCAAGCAGGTACGTCCGCAGAAACCGGCCCTTGCCGATCTGTTCTTCCACCGGGCGGCCAAACATGTAGAGCATGAACATGTTGCCAAGAATGTGCAGCACGTTTCCGCTGGCCAGCGGCGCATGGGCAAAGCCATAGGTCAGAAACTGCCACCACATCCACGGCTTCCCGAGCGTTTCCGGCGTAATCGCCATCCGGTCGTTCAGCCAGTGGCCCCCGGGCGTGAAGGCATCGAGCAGAAAAACCGCCGCGTTGACAATGATCAGCGGCACGATGACGGACTGGTTCTGGCGGCGTTCCCACGCCTGCCAGCCCGCCGCTTCTTCCCGGTAGTAACCGCGATCCTGCAAGCCCATCTGGCCGTTCCCGCCGCCTTGTCAACCCATTCCGCCCGCAGCAAGTTTTACCGGTCCCGCCCGCGAGAACAAACCCGGAGCCCGTGCGAACGCCCCGGCGGGCAGAAAAACGGTCGTTCAAACGGGAGACCGTGTTGTCCAGTACGTCGATGACGCTGCCTGTTACCCCAACGGGGCTGGATTCCAAAGCCCAGGGTCGTGAGGCTCGGCGAGCGCACCCTGGGAAACCGGCCACCACACCACCCCCACTCTTCCAGCCACGGCCCGGAACCCCAACGGGGCTGGATCGCTGCGGTGATGGACTGAACGACGCCGGACACGTTGATCCAACGCCTTCAGCGTTAAAGAGCTTCACTGATTCCACACCTGGGGTTCGGCCTGTTCCCCATAGCTGGAACAGGCCAAACCCCAGGCTTTGCGATCCAACGCCGTTGGCCTACCGGAGAGAAGCCTGCGGCGCAGAATGGTGCGAAGTTGTGTTTCGATTGTTCGAGGAAGGCGGGCGTAAGTCGCTATTGCTTGCCCTGGGCGCGCTGAAAGGCTTTGTTCCCGGCCCAGCGGGTGGCGCGGGCCATGTTGCGGACGACGACCCGGCAAAGAACAGGGTGCGACGACTGGCTGCAGGCACACACAAGGTCTTCAAGGAACCGCTTGTCGCAACAGGACTTGTCGGAGACACCGGTTCCGTAGCAGGCGTCATGAGCGCGACAGGCCGGCCGGAAGTCGGCCCCGTGAAACTCCTGTGGAATCAGCCGTGTCAGCGGGCCGTTTTTTCCCGCTGGTCCACAGGGGCAATCCTGGGCCGCCGCCCTGGAGGCCGCAATGAACAAAAAGACGGTCACCATCGCGATGGTTTGGACCTTTATCATCTCCCGGACTCCGTTCCCTGCCTCGGTCCACGGCTCCCGCCGGGGACCATCCCGGCGCGCCGCGAACCAAAGGCTCCGCTTTCCCGTCCGCGCCATCTTCCCGATGCCTGTCGCGACGACGCCCGCAACCTTTATTTCGGCTCGATCCCCGCCCCTATCCCTCACCCGCATGGCCGTGAGCAAAGTGCTGGACGCAACGGTTGTAGCGGCTTTGGAAACAGTCCCTTCAATTCGCGGCGCGTCCCGGCTCCACCTGCAGAACGGCCGCCACCCATACTTGAGGAATTGACCCCTGCCACGCCGACGGAGCCTCCCCATGCACCTGAATCTCCTTCGCTCTTCGACGCTGCTCGCTCTCGCGCTCGTGGCGACCGCACTCCCTGCCGATGCCAGGGAACGCGGCAACTCCCAACGAGCCGGAAGCGCAAGCGACGGACACTCGCCTTCTTCCCACGTTGACGACGATGGCCGCGGCAAAGGCAACTCGCAGGGCCGTGGCGGCAACAACGGCCGGCACAGTGTCGACATCTCGCCCTGGGGACTTGGCTATAGCTACCAGGGCCGCGGCTTCGGCATCTCCGTCGGCCCGGTCGGCGGCGGAGTGGTTGACGGCTGGCGTGGTGACCAGACTCCCGCCTGGTCAGGAACCGATTGGATGCACGGCGGTTACGGCGGCCCTGTCTTCGTGCCAGGGCCAGTGATTGATCCGTGGATGGCTTCCCCTGGCTACTACGGCGCGCCGGGAAGTCTCCCTGCCGATGCCCATTCGACCTACTACCGGCCGCGAAGCGTCACATCAACGGGCGGATTGCCGGGCCAGGGCTGGTCCAGCGGCTATCCGGGTCCGGTCCCTGGAAGTGTGCCCTACGAAGCTACCAGGAATCCGTTTTCCGCCACCCCGGCCGGCCTGCTTCCCGCCGCCGCAGCGTGGGCCGATGAATCGCTCGCCGCGTTCGCCGCTGGCGACTATCACGCCGCGTCGCGCGCCGCCGTGCATGCTCTTGTCGAGACTCCCGATCATGGCTGGCTGCTCCTTTACGCCGCGCAATGTCACTTCGCGGTCCAGGATCACACCTCCGCGGCGAACCTGGTCGTCTCGGCCCTCGACCGGCTGCCACCCGAAGCCTGGGGCCAGGTCGTGGCCCGCTTCCGCGACTATTACCATCGCAACGACTACGTCACCCACGTCGCCGCGCTGGAGCAGCGGGTGAACTCCGGTGCCAGCCTGCCCGCCGAGCGATCGCTGCTCGGCTACCACTACCTCTTCCTCGGCCACCCCGACGCGGCCCGGACCCAGTTCGATCTGGCCCTTCAGCTCGACCCCGCCGATGCGCTCGCCGGCCGGCTGCTGCCGCTGGCCGTGCCGGCAGTGGCAGCGCCCGCGCCGTCAGGGATCGCGGTACCCGAGGCCACGACTTCGCGCGGACAGCTACCGGCAGGCGAGCCGGAAGAACTTGTTCCGCCAGCCGGGTAAATCGGAACGGCGGCAGCCGTTCTTGTAGCGGAGCAGCGCGAGCCGCCCGGCTGAAGTGGGGCAAGCGTGGCGGCGGAAATGATCGGGTCGCGGATTGGACCTGGATGACGCGCCCTTTCGCGCGGTCGGGCCGGCCGACACACCTGGGGGCGCGATGTCCCCCTGGAAGTCGATGGCCTTTGAAGCGCGCGGGCCGGAGGGCTTACGCCCTTCTGCTACGGAAGAAGGGTAGCGGATCGCTATTTCGTGATGCCCCGCACTGCCGGGCTGTTCCACAGCCGGCGCGGGATCAGGCCGGCGAGGGTGATGAAGGAGAGGCAACCCATCACCTGGAGCACGATGCTCAGCCGCGATGCGCTGACGCCGTAGGAGTGCAGGCCGACTCCCAGCTGGTTGACGCACTCCCACGACCAGATCGTGACGACGATGCCGAAGGTCGCGAGGGCGGCAATGCCCCGGTCGCGGACGATGCCGGCCCAGCGCGCGTGAAGCAGGACCGCGTTCCAGAGCACAATCATCAGGGCTCCGTTCTCCTTGGGGTCCCAGCCCCAGAAGCGCCCCCACGAATCGTCGCCCCACAGCCCGCCCAGGACCGTGCCGAAAAAGCTGAGCAGCAACGCGAACGCCGTTGTGCCATAGACCAGCTGGAGGAACCGGCGGCTGACCTGCGCGTTCATGCTGGAGTCCACCAGCGACCAGCCTGTCCAGAACAATCCCAGCAAACCGGCCACGATTGTCGCGACATAGCCGAGCGAAATGCAGATCACATGCGTGCTGAGCCAGAACTGGGTGTCGAGCACAGCGACCAGGACCGTCATGGTGTCGCCGTCATTGACGCTGACGCTCCAGGCCCAGAGCAGTACCAGCAC
>JANOFL010000278.1:0-2594 GCA_031405895.1 Planctomycetota bacterium | reverse complement strand
CTTTGCTCATCTCCGCTTCGACGGCAATCAAAAAGTCGGCGAACGGTGCGTAATTGACAATCCGATATCCCAGCCACATACCAATCATGAGAACTACTACCGGTGCCCCATACCCCAGGTAGGCGGAAGCCCCGGCTGCCCACTGATCCACGAAGGACCAGAGGGAATTCCGAAAAACATAAACGCGGTATGCCAACAGGGCGGCAGCCACCCAGACGGCGATGCACGTCAACTGACGCGTCATTTTCCCCTGGGTGCGTTTATAGATCTCCCCCCGGGTCAATTCCTGAAGGAAAAGTATGAACGCATTCGAGGGTATTGCTTTGTCCTTCATGGCCATTAGTCCGCGGGTCCGTGCGGTCTCAGAATCGTCTTTCGAATTAGTCAGTCTATCAATTTTTCAATTCAGGTGTTACCCAAACAACAATGTCCGCAAGGCAACCAAGCCCGGCGGACAAAGCAGGGGCGGAGGGAGTCGAACCCGCAACCGCTGGTTTTGGAAACCAGTGCTCTGCCAATTGAGCTACACCCCTCTAGCCTCATTGCAGCGAGCTGCGGCGAGTCTCTCCATCTATTCGCGGCTGCGGCAGGGTTCATTGTGCCGCAGCCCAGGTTTTGTCTAAAGAAACTTACTCGATAATCTTGGTCACGACGCCCGAGCCGACGGTACGGCCACCTTCGCGGATGGCGAAGCGGATGCCGTCGTCCATGGCGATGGGCTTGTGCAACTCGATCGACAACCGAACATTGTCGCCGGGCATGCACATTTCGGCCCCCACCAGGTTGGCGGTGCCGGTCACGTCCGTGGTGCGGAAGTAGAACTGCGGGCGATAGCCGCTGAAGAACGGGGTGTGGCGGCCACCTTCCTCCTTCGACAAGCAGTAAACTTCTCCCTCGAACTTGGTATGGGGAGTGATCGAGTTCGGCTTGGCGATGACCTGGCCGCGCTCGATGTCTTCCCGCTTGATACCGCGAAGCAGGCAACCGACGTTGTCGCCCGCCCGGCCTTCGTTCATTTCCTTGCGGAACATTTCCACGCCCGTGACCGTCGTCTTGACCGGCTCCTTCGACAGGCCGATGACTTGCACTTCGTCGCCGACCTTGACCACGCCGCGCTCGATACGGCCCGTGGCCACCGTGCCGCGACCTTCGATCGAGAACACGTCTTCGACCGCCATCAGGAACGGCTTGTCTTCCTCACGTTTCGGCTCAGGAATGTGTTCATCGACCGCGTTGAGCAGCTCCGTGATGCACTTCGAGGCGGCCGGGTCTTTCGGGTTCTGGTAGGCCGGGAGGGCCGAGCCCCGCACGATGGGCACCGTGTCGCCGTCGAAGTCGTACTTCGTCAGCAGCTCGCGGATTTCCATCTCGACCAGCTCAAGCAGTTCCGGGTCGTCAACCAGGTCGATCTTGTTCATGAACACGACGAGAGCCGGGACATCGACCTGCTTGGCCAGCAGGACGTGCTCCTTGGTCTGCGGCATCGGGCCGTCGGCGGCCGAGACCACGAGGATCGCGCCGTCCATCTGGGCGGCACCCGTGATCATGTTCTTGATGAAGTCGGCGTGGCCCGGACAGTCGATGTGGGCGTAATGCCGCTTCTCGGTTTCGTACTCGACGTGCGCGACGGCGATCGTCACCGTCTTGGAAGCGTCGCGGACGGTCCCGCCCTTGGCGATGTCCGCGTAGGATTTGAACTCGGCCAGCCCCTTGGCGGCCTGGACAGCGAGCAAGGCCCCCGTGGTCGTGGTCTTGCCGTGGTCAATGTGTCCGATGGTTCCCACGTTGACGTGGGGCTTGGTCCGTTTGAATTCCGCCTTGGCCATTTTCAGTCACACCTGCTTGCTGCTGGAACCCGTGAACTACCCTCGACCCCGCGGGGCCGAACCAAACCAATCCAAAAAACTGTCGCAAGCTGCTGATGGGACTTGAACCCATGACCTCTTCCTTACCAAGGAAGTGCTCTACCAACTGAGCTACAGCAGCATGGATTCAGCCTGCGCCCCAAACCCGCGGTCCCCAACCAGTGAACACCGCGCGACGCCGATCAAACAACTCGCCGGGAGCCCGCAAAGACTCCCAGCCACCGGCATCCTGCCGCCAACACCGGTCCGCAAGCGACCCCGGCAAGTCGTCACTTTTCGCCGCGGGCCTGCCAGGCAACCCGCCAGACCAGAGCGGGTGAAGGGAATCGAACCCTCACCACCAGCTTGGAAGGCTGGAGCTCTGCCATTGAGCTACACCCGCATCGGAACCAGTTCGCCCGTTCGGCAATCCTGCCATGAACCCAGCGCGAACGCCGTCCGGACCCGGTCCAGTCAAGGACCCATCCAGCAGCGTTTCAGTTCGCGGATTCAAGCTGGCAAAACCTCATCGGTCCGCCATTGCCATCCAGCCCCCAGCCCCGCCTGCTCGCGGCGACAAGCCGATTAATGTAGCAACTTCCCGCCGCCTGCCAAAGCGGGTCAAACGGCAATTCCCGGATTTTCGCCCCACGGCGTCAATCCAGGCCACGCGCGGTCGGAATTGACGGTGTTCGGCGAGCGGCAGGGCGTCAGCCCTCCGTGTTTCATGTCCGACACGGAGGGCTGACG
>JANOFL010000269.1:0-8084 GCA_031405895.1 Planctomycetota bacterium | reverse complement strand
GAACGCAGTCGATCGACGGAGCACAAGGCAACGATACATTGAGGTTCTGGGTTCATGCTGGTGGCGACATTAATTTGCAAAACCTGACTGCGATTACCAAGACGAACGCACAACCTGGTGCGCGGACGCTTTTCGACATTGATGCCGGATCATATACACTGGCAGAACTTATTTCAGCGGATGGCGCAGCTTTTGAGGTAGCGACATTCTCCGCGGTCAACCTGCCCAAATTGGTTAGCTTGATTGATGGGCAACTCGACGTTGTTGCCCTTGCAACAGTAAATGCGCCGCTGCTCTCAAATGTTCAGGGAAGTTTCGTTCGAGTCTCAGGCGCTACCATTGTGAACACACCGGCGTTCACGAATATTGACAATGCCGAACTCCATGCACATTCAGGTGGCCAGATTACTGTCGCCGCCAATAGTTATGTCAATAACCGTTGGTATGGCCGGACATTTATTTCCAGTTTGGGCAGTGGATCGCAGCTAAACTTAAGCGATTTAACATCATTCGACTCGAACGGTGACATCAATAACGACTCTCATGTTCACACCGTTGAAGCCGGACAGGGAGGGGTAATTGATCTGTCCGGAACGCAGTCGATTGATGGTGCGCAAGGTAACGATGTCTTGCGGTTTTTTGCCAGTGGTGCTGGCCGGATTAATATCGGTGGTGATGGACAATCGACGAGTCTTGTAGGCGGACGAACGATGCTTGAAGTGAATGGTACCAACTCGGTGATTCACTTCGGCAGTTCGATGAACATGGCAGCAAATACAGCGATGAAAGCAACGTTGAACGGACGGTTTGAGGCTGAAGGAGATCTGGTGATCAAAACCCAGACAGCCGCGGACTTCGACCTGGCTGACGGGCAGTTGCGGATGACGGGTTTGTCTACGTTCGACAATCAAGGTAACGTGGAGAATCCACAATACCTCGAAGTTGCCGGCACGGATAACGGAATACCGACAGGCTCGGTAAGCAACAACTTCCAGATTGGACTGCTTCAGGTCGGCAATAGCACGATCAAGTCCAATGTGGTGCTGCAAAATTCGGTCAGCAACAATGCCAATCCATTTGACTCCGAGGCGCTCTACTTACAGGGGTTCCCGTCGGAAACGGGCCTGCGACTCCTGGGAGGCTCGCGGCTGAATCTGAACGGTTCCAATCTCTACTTCCGGAACTCCGGCAATCAGTGGATTTCGGCCCGATCCCTGATTCCGGCCGGTTTCATCGGAGCTGTGTTTGACAGCGGAGTGATTGCGCTGACTGCCGAACGGGGACAGGTGTTTAACGGCGACTTTGGCCCGCGGGTCGAACCGGCCTATGTGCTGGCCTGGAACACGAGCGGATTGGGAACTGCTGGAACGGTACAGACCAATTTTGGGTCGAGCTCGAACGAGGTCGTGATGAAGATGACGGCTGGCTCGATGATCGAGGTCTGGCAGAGTGTCTCGACGCTCGAAAACGACTTCTTCATCACGATGGATGCCCTCGCCTTGAACAGCACGGGGACGCTCTCCTTGCTGCTCGATAACCAGCTGCTGCGCGAGTGGACCATCACCGAGCTGGGTGGAACGCAGCCGGTTTCGCTTCAGTTCCTGGTTTCCAATCCGTCGTTGCTCAACCGGATCGATGTTCCGATTGCACTTCGGTGGAACGCGACGACTGGGCATTCTGTGCTGATCGACAACATCCGCATGTTCGCGGCGATTCCCGAGCCGGGGGCGCTGGCAATTGTGGCACTTTTGGGAAGTCTGGTCGCTGTTTCACGGCGGCGTCGACGGGTTTGAAGCTGGATCGGTCAGCCGATGGGCGCTTGCCTGGGCTTCAGTGCGGGAGCCGAACCCTAACGCGTGCCGGCTGAGAGGAGAGATGGGGACCGGTCCAAGTTGCGGGGCGGGTTTCCTGCCTGCTCGATCCCCTCTCGCTTCGTTGCCCAATGAAGCGGGAGGGGACGAGTCGGGCCGCGCTATTCTCACTACTTCCACACCATTGGATTGTTCGCTGAAGTGAAACGATCCCGAAGAGCAGGCGGTACGACACGGGATGCCGAGACCCGGCTGGAAGCGGCGCAAGGTAGCGATCCGGACTCCCAGGCCGGCGTGGAATTGCCTGAGTTGGCGCCGACCGAATCAATCGGTTTGACCGAAACCGGTCGGCATCAAGTCCAAAACCCCAAGGGTTCGTTGGGGCCGTACCGACTGGTGAAATGCCTTGGTGAAGGTGGGATGGGTTCGGTCTGGGAGGCCGAGCAGGTGGAACCAGTCCGCCGCAAGGTCGCCCTCAAACTGATCAAGGCGGGCCTGGTTTCGGGCGACTTGCTGGCCCGCTTCGAGGCCGAACGGCAGGTCCTGGCGGTGATGGATCACCCCAACGTCGCGAAGATCCTCGACGCCGGCACGACCGCCGCCGGCCAGCCCTGGTTTGCAATGGAGCTGGTCCAGGGACTAACGCTGTCGCGCTTCTGCGACCGGCAACGGTTGACGATTCGCGACCGCCTGCAAGTGTTCCTGCAGGTTTGTGCCGGAGTCCAGCACGCTCACCAGAAAGGAATCGTCCATCGCGACCTGAAGCCCGGCAACATCATCGTGGCGGCGGTGGATGGCAAGCCGGTGCCGAAGGTCATTGATTTTGGCCTGGCCAAGGTGCTTCAGTCTGCAGAACCAGTGACGGCCGAACCTTCGCAAACGGGCATCGGCGTCGTCCTTGGCACGCTCAAGTACATGAGTCCCGAGCAAGCGAGGCTCGATACGCGCGACATCGACACGAGGACCGACATTTTCTCCTTGGGAGTGATTCTCCATGAGCTCCTGATTGGGCGGACGCCGCTCGACGAAGCCTCAATCCGGGCGGACGATCCGCTGGCGGTCTTGCAACGAATTCGCGACTTCGACGCCGCGCGGCCGAGTGATGTATTGAGAAGGCTCACGCCTGAAGCCTGTCGTGCTTTGGTTGAGCGCCGCCAGACGGAGGCGCGCTGGCTGGCGCAGGAGCTGGCGAGGGAACTGGATTGGATTGTGCTCAAGTCGCTTGAGAACGACCGCAACGGCAGATATGACACGGTCGCTGGACTGCAGCGAGATGTGGCACACTATCTCGCCGACGAACCGGTGGAAGCCCGGCCCCAATCAGCGCTCTACCGCTACCGCAAGTTTGCCCGAAAGAACCGCATACTTGTTGTTGCGTCGGCGCTGGTGGCGCTGACTTTTCTGGCCGGCCTGGCAGGCACGACTTGGGGACTGTTTTCAGCCCGCACTGCATGGCGTTCGGAATCCCGGCGGGCGAATGCCGAGCGGCTCGCGAACCTGACTGCCCAACAGCGACTTGGCCAGATCGAAAAGGGCAATCAGGTTTTGGCCGGGATTTTCCGCGACCTCGATATCGTCCAATCCCGTCTTGGCGACGAACCGCTGGAGGCGATGCTCGCGTCGCGGTTGGTCAAGGCCGGGGAGCAGATCGACGCGGAACTGGTTGGCGATCCGCTGGTTACAGCCAGCCTGAAGCATCAGTTGGGCGAGTCGCTGGTCAGCCTTGGTTTCCCCGCCCCAGCGGAAGAGCTGTTTCGCAAGGCCTATTTGACCCGGGTGGAACGGCTGGGGAATGATCACCCGGACTCGCTGTCCAGTGAGTCAGGGATTGCCGAAGCAGAATGCCTGCAGGGCGAGCCCCAGAATGCGGTCCCGGCACTTGAGCGGGTACTCGCGGTTCGTCGTGCTTCGCTCGCTCGCAATGATCCGCTGGTTCTGCAAAGTCTGAACAACCTGGCCAACGGCTTGCGGGCTACGGGAACGCTGGATCGAGCCATCGAGATGTTTGAGGTGGCGTTGGCATTGAGCCGGGAGATTCATGGAGATTCTGACTATCGGACGATCACGAGCCTGAACAACCTGGCACTAGCGCGGCAAGCCAAAGGAGAATTGTCAGAAACCATCAACCTGCTGAAAAAGGCGCTCGAAACCGCTGAACTGCACCTTGGCCCTGTGCATCCGGTGACTCTCGGTTCGATGAACAACCTTGCCATCGCTTACCGTGAAACCGGAGAGTTGAAACAGGCAGGCGATTTGCTGGAAAAGTGCCTGGCGACGTTGACCGAAAAGCGGGGCGACTTCCACATCGACACCTTGCGGTCGGCCAGCAATCTGGCTGAATTCCTGTGTTTTGTTGGGCAGCGGGAACGGGGGCTGGCCATCTTCGATGTGACATGGAATCGGCTCAACTCCCGATCAGGGCCCGGGAATCCCGACACGCGAAGCTGCCTGGGTAACTACGCCCATGCCGCGTTCGCGGGGGGCGACGTTGTCAGGGCGGCCGAGCTGTATCAGGCACTCCACGAAGAGCTGTTTCGGGACTCGGACCGGGTCGAGACGGAAGAACAGCTCCTGTGCGTCCAAGGTTTGGCGTCGAGTCAGTGGGGCTGCGGCCAGCTGGCATTGGCTGAGCCACACTATGAGCGATGTCTGGTGGTCCAGGAAAAGCGGCTCGGTCGCGGCCACTTCGAGGTTCTCTCGACTATCGCCAGTCTCGGCGTGATCAAGCGCGAATTGGGCAAGGCCAACGAAGCAGTGATCCTGTTGCGTGAAGTTGTGGCAGCTGCCAGCCGGTTCCCGCAGCTCCGGGCCTTTCGGCAGGAGTTGCGTTCCGCTTGCGTCAAAGCGGGCCAGTTTGAAGAGGCTCGCACAATGCTTGAGGAAGATCTGCCTGCGGCGCGCAGGCAATTTGCGCGGGAACCGGTTGAACTGGCCGCGGCGCTCCACGCCATAGGCCTGGATCAGGTCGGGATCGGAGACTATGGACCGGCCGAGTCCGTTCTCAGGACCTCGTACGACATCCGTCTCGAGCGAATTCCGGATGACTGGCGGACGTTCAACACGGCATCATTGCTTGGGGAGGCGATGCTTGGCAGGGTGATGATGAATGACGCCAATCTGGACGAAACATCGATGCCGCAGCGCGACGAGCAGCTTGCAAACGCTGAAAAGCTGCTTGAAGCCGGCTATCGAGGCCTGGCAACACGGTCCGAAAAGATTCCGCTGGTTTCCCGCCGGGACCGACTTGTGCAAGCGATTGACCGGCTCATCCGGTTTGCCGAACTGTCAAATGACACGGACCAATTGCAGAAATGGCAAGCTCTGAAGGCAGAACTGCAAAGTAATTGAATCCATCAGGTTTCTGATTTGGATGCCGACAGTTCCCGCAGCAGCCACCCGCGGGCTTTGAGGGAGTCGGATTCGACTGTCGATTCGGCGAGGTTGAGTTCTTTCGCCGTTTCGGGGATGGTCAGGCCGCCGAAGTAGCGGAGTGTGATGACGGTGTGGAGGCGGGGGTGGGTGGTGTGGAGGTCGCAGAGCGCGTCGGTCAGGGCGAGCAGGTTGGGGTGACGATTTTCCAGCAGGTCGACGAAGGCGTCGAGCGGGAGGCGCTGGCCGGGAGCGCGACGCTTGAGGCGTGACTTGCGGCGAGCCGTGTCGGCGATGACTTCGACCAGGGCTTGGGTCGTCGCGCCGATCAGATAGGCCTGGTTGGGGGCCCGGCCGATAGCGTCGGAGCGGACCAGCTTTGTCAGCACGTCGCCGGAAATCGCCGTCACGCTGTCGGGCAGCTTTTCGTTGCGGGCCAGCGACTCGACCCGGGCGCGGACATGTTGCAGCAGCCAGCGGCCGAGTTGTTCACGCGTTTCGGCGAGGCCGGTGGGCCAGGTGTTGGCGGAATGCCGGTCGGGTGATTCCGAATGATCCGGACCGGAATCGGGGCCGAAGTCGTTCATCGGGGTTGGTTCGAAAAGGCCGGGTGACTGCGGGATTCAAGTCGCAGCGAGGAAGCAGTATAGCCGCGGAAAGGGACAGAGAGGATTGTGCCCTAACCGGCCAAGCGGGAGCCTGACCCCACGATTGGCCGTGCAGACAGGGTCAGGGCGAATGACAGGCTGGAAGCTTATCCCACGGTGGATGATAGTCAGTGAAGGAATTCAGATCTCAAATTTGAGATTTGAAATTTGAGATTTCAGATCATCAACCTCAGGCCTCAGGCCTGCAAATCACTCGTCCGAGTCGCTGTTCATCGGTTCCATGACTTTGGTGTTGCGTTCCACGGCGAGGACGGTGGTCCGCTGCTGGGTGCCGTCGCGGCTGCAGGCGACGACGGGGAGAACCTGGCGGCGGTCGGGAAGGTCGAGCCGGGTCGAGAAGGTGCCGTCGGGAGAAACTTCCAGCGGCTCGCCTGCGATGGTGACGGTCGAGCCAGGAGGGGCGGCGCCATAGACGATCATCTGGGCGTCGACCTCGAAGCGAAAATCCGACGCTACGTCCATCAGCCGCCGGTGTTCGGGACCCAGTTGGGCCATCGGCCGGCGCATTTTGGCTTCGAAAACATCTCGCAGAGTGCCCGATTCACCGTCCGGATCGTACCCGCCGCTCATCGCGAAGACCGTTTCTCCGTGGCGGGCAATGTCGGCCCAGTGGGCGTCGTCGGCACCGGAATTGTCGGGCGGGGCCGTGACCAGATTGCTGCGGACGATCTGGTAGAACTTGCCGGACGGAGCGAGGTAGCCGATCGCGACCCGCCAGCTCTTTTGCGGTTCGGCCGCGTCGATGTACCAGTGACTGACGCCGCCGTGGATGGGGATGTCGCGGGCGACGCGCTCTTCGACCGGATCGGCACCGCGTTCCACCGCGAACAGGCGGAGAATCGGGCGCGATCCGCGCCAGTGCTTTTCGAGCGCCGTGCGGGCCCGCAAAACGGTGGCCGGTGTGATTTCCCAGTGGGCGTGCAGCCAATAGGCGTCGCGGACGATCAGCACCAGCCGGTCGCGCTCGGGGCGGGCAGCCTGGTTCTTCTGATACGAGTCGCGGGCAAGATTCTTGAGCGCCTCGGACTTGCGGTGCTCAAGTTCCAGCCGGACGGCGACGGCGGACTTGACCTGTTGCTCGCCGGCGTCGATCCGGGCGGCATGGGAATGGCCGTTGAGATCGCCCTCGCCGCGGCCTTTGATCGAAACGGACCGTCGCCGCGAAAGTTTGAGGATGGCCTGGACCAGCTGTTCCTTGCGCATCGAGTGCCAGCCGGTGACGCCCTCGTTGCGGGCCAGCCGCGCAAGTTCCTTGGAGGTTTGGGCCCGCAGATTTGCCAAAGTAACCAAAATGATCTCCCTGTTTCACTTCGGGTCCGGACCGGACGACGGTTCCTCGCCCCAAGTTTTTTCGCCCGAAACCGCCTCCTCCGGAGCCCCCCTCTCCAACCCCCGAAAAGAGTGGCTTGGGCCGCAGTCGATCGAGTTCCGGTGTTGTCCCCGATTCACCCTTGCCCGAATCAACTGGCCAAGCAGAAGGTTCCTGCCCTGACGCCGATCCCCATCGGCAGGGCGTCACTGTGCGGCATCTTTACTGTGCGACATCGGCCGACGGGTCAACGCCGCCTCCGCCGCCAGTCGGCAAAGCCGCTACCCTTGTTACTACTGGTCAAAAGGGCTGTTGGTTTGCCGAACAGGCACCATTATAGACGCCCGAGGGAGAATCCGGTTCCCGGCCGATTCCTTTTCGGGAAGATTCGACGCCATTGAGCGGCTTTTTCGATAAACTATGGGGCTGAAGCTGACATTAACGCTGTTCCAGCCTTAGCCGGACAGCTGTTGATACAGTTGTTTGAAACTGCTGCCGCGTCACAGGCCGGTTTTAGGGTGAGCCGACGGCGCTAGCCGCGGGCTCTTCGCGGAACCCGGGCGCTTGCGCGTTCCGGCCCACCAGGTAACACTCAATACCTCGATTGACCGAGCACTGCTGATGGAGCGGGTTCTTGGCTCCCGGCATTCACTGCCGCACAGCATCCCGTCGAAGTTCGGACCGCAATCCCTGGATTCCATGGGTCGGATGTGATCCGGAGCAAGGCCGACAAACGGTTTGCGTGGGCGACTCGCAACATCTGGCGGTCGGATCGTCGGCTACGATGCGAACCGCGAGCCTGGCCCCGGCAATACTCCGCGCGGTCAGAAATGAGTGAATCAGGCGAGCGGCAGGGCGTCACTGTGCGGCATCTTTACTGTGCGACATCGGCCGACGGGTCAACGCCGCCTCCGCCGCCAGTCGGCA
>JANOFL010000249.1:0-29032 GCA_031405895.1 Planctomycetota bacterium | reverse complement strand
CTCCGTGTCTGACCCCCGCCAGTTGTTTCGTACACGGAGGGCTGACGCCCTGCCGCTCGCCTGAAACCAATCTACCCCCTTGACGCCGATGTCGACCGGGACAGTTTCACCCATGTCAGCTGAGCACTGGATCGCCGAGCGGGTCCAGCACTTTGACAGCAGCGGCATTCGGCGGATGTTCGATCTGGCCCGGACGCTCAAAAACCCGGTCAACCTTTCGATCGGCCAGCCCGACTTTCCGGTTCCGGAGCTGATCAAGGCCGCGATGGAACGGGCCGTCGCCGAGAACCGAAACGGCTACACGCCGACCGAAGGCATCGCGCCGCTGATCGACCGGCTGAAGGCCGACATCGACGATCAGTTCGGCCACGCGGACCGCCAGGTGCTGGTGACGAGCGGCACCAGCGGCGCACTCAATCTTGCCATGCAGGCCATCGTTAACCCTGGCGATGAAGTCATCTACTTCGATCCGTGGTTCGCCATGTATCCCGCACTGGTCGGGCTGGTGGGTGGCGTGTCGGTACCGGTTCGACTCGGGGCGGGCTTCCAGATCGACCTCGTCGCAGTCGCCGCGGCCATCACGCCGCGCACCCGGATGTTGATCGTCAACAGTCCCTGCAACCCGACCGGTATCTGTTATCGGGAAGACCAGCTACGGGGCCTGGCGGAGCTTTGCGAGCGGCATTCAATCTGCCTGGTCAGCGACGAGATTTATAGCCGCTTCGTATACGACGGGCCGCATCAGTCGGCTGCCCGCTGGAACGAACAGGCACTTGTGATCGACGGGTTCTCGAAGTCGTGGGGGATGACGGGCTGGCGGGTCGGCTGGATCCACGGCCCGGGGGCCTTGATCGCGGCGATGAAGAGCCTCCAGCAGTTCACGTTCGTTTGCGCCCCGGCTCCGGCCCAATGGGCGGCAATCGCGGCGCTTGATGTCGACATGCAGCCCCAGATTGATCATTTCCGCCAGCGTCGCGACCGGGTGGTTGCCGCGTTGAGGGACCACTACGAGCTGGCGGTGCCTGGCGGTGCGTTCTATGTTTTTCCGCGGCTGCCGTGGGGCACGGGCGAGACTTTTTTGCAAGCTTGTATCGAGCGGGAACTGCTGGTCATCCCCGGAAAAATCTTCAGCGCGGCCGATACGCACTTCCGGCTTTCGATCGCGGTCGCTGACGAAACACTCGACCGCGGGATCGAACTGCTGGTCGGGCTGGCGCGACGTGGGATAGGCTTCCAGCCTGTCAGTCGGCAACTGTTGCCATGATTTCGCCCACTGAAGCCGGTCCTGCTAGAACCCCTGATACGACGCGACGGCCGCGCCGCCGTTGCGGGCGTTGACCTGGTTCTGGACGGGCTCGGCGAGCGGGCGGTCAAAGCCCAGCGGCCGGCCGCCGACAATCGGCGGCGCAATGTCGTTGTTGGGGAAGGGATCGTTCATCACCGCGCGGCTCCGCTGCATCCCGATCGTGCCCGGCGGGCCAAGATTGGGGGTCAAGTAGCAACCGGAGAGAAAGACGAACGACAAGGGCAACAGAATGGCGACCGATAAGCCGCGCAGGGCGGTCTTTGTTGGATGGCACATGATGGCCGCACTCCGATGAAAGGCCGCAGGTTTACACAGTCCATGCAGGCTCGGCCTGCCGGAAGTGGGCGGGAGAGTAGTGTTTTTCTGGCGCAAGAGGCAACGCCGGTTTGGTGGCAGATTCGGGGGATTAAACAGTCTCCGTCGAGCAATCCCGATGATCTGCGCCGGAGTCAAAACCATTTCCGTTCCGGCTCCCTCCCACGCCGCTGCTTTGAGCGGTGCGGGGAGGGCGGCACAACAACATCCACACTTCCGGCTCCCTCCCACGCCGCTGCTTTGAGCGGTGTGGGGAGGGCGGGAGGAGGGGGCGTCCGCGCAACGGGTTAACCATGATGACCGCAGTCCATCCGATCAACGGTGGAATCCAGCAAACTGCGAAACATGAACATTTGCTGCGAATGAAAGTGGTTGGACGATTGCCGGGTCGGACGAGCGGTTGGCCACGGCGGCAAGAAGGCAGAGCCTTTGGTCATTGCGTTCCAGGGCGGGAGCCCTGAAACGAGTTAAGCGAGCCGGCGGTGATTTCGATCAGTTCGGAGTTCGAACCGCCCTGGAGGATGACCGCGGCTGCGGCTGCGGGAAGAAGTCGCGTCTCGCCGAGACCGAGGATGCCGGATTCCATTGATCCTGCAACGCTGACTTGCCCGGCCGTGACGACGAGGATGTGAAATCGCCCATCGCCGCCAATCCGGACCGGATCGTCCAGTCGCCAGCGACGGATCGAAAAATACTCACCGTTGGCGAGCTGTTCGCAGCCCGGTTGCGACACCTGGACCGGGATCGAAGGCGAGACGGGACCACGGGAAAAATCAGTGGCCCGCAACGCGGCGTCAATATGCAGATCCCGGCTGCGACCTTCGCGATCCACCCTGTTCCAGTCGTGCAGCCGCCAGGTCGTGTTGCTGGCCTGCTGGACTTCGAGGATCAGGTTTCCGCCGCCGATCGCGTGGACGGTTCCCGCCGGAACAAAGATGCAGTCGCCGCGGGAAGGTTCAAACGTGTGGAGGAGTTCTCCGGTCCGGCCCTCTGCTACAGCCTGCGACAGCTGTTCGCGGGTCGTACCTTCAACCAGCCCCGCAAAGATTTTTGCTCCCGGATCGGCCGAGAGAACGAACCACGCTTCTGTCTTGCCGAGATCGGGCGGGTTGAGTTCCGCAGCCAGCCGGTTGTCGGGGTGGACCTGGACGGAAAGGTCTTCGGCAGCATCGAGGAATTTGATGAGCAGCGGAAAGCGGCCAAGAAGGCTGGACGGGATGTCGGGGCGATTGATCTGCTGCCAAACGTTCTCCCCGACGATATCCGGACCGTGTTTTTTCATCAGCCGGGCCAGTGTCCAGCCGTCCCACGGCCCGCCGGTCACCACGCTCTGGGCGTCGGCGTGATCGACGAGTTCCCAGGATTCGGCCCACCGACCTGGTCCAGCCGGTTTGCCCAGCTGCCGCGCGAGCTTTTCACCACCCCAGAGGTAGTCGCGAAAGACGGGTTTGAACTGCAACAGCGGCCAGTGGGTCATGCGGACGTTGATACCGAGGTGCGGCACGGAAGGCCGATCATGGTGGAAATGGACGTGATTGACATGGTTGACGGCATTGACGCCATGCACGGATCGACGAACGGGGAGTCGCGAGACTGCTTGCGGGCCATTGTTGCGGTTACGCTGGTTCTGTCGATACTATCTGTTTCGGCTGACGGACCGCGATGCAGCGCGGAGCGGCCCTGAACCGGAGCGAACGATTGACGCCTGCTTCCGCCCCATCGTCACCACGTACAATGCGAGGGAAATCCGGCGACCTGTTCGAGCACACGCGGATGTCGTTTGGCGAGCACCTTGATGAGCTCCGCCGGGCCCTGATCCGGGCCACGATTGGCGCAGCGATCGGGATTGCGATCGGCTTCTGGGTCGCCACGCCGCTCGTCAGGCTTTTGACCCGGCCGCTGGAACGGGCAATCGTCCGCTTCAACCAGGAAAAAGCCGCCGACCGGATTCTGGCCGCCGACGGCTATGTCAGTCCCGAAGTCCAGACCGTGCTCGACCGCCGCGAGCAGACGCCGCGCTCGGTCATGGTCGACGTCGGCCAGCTGATCACCGCGATTCGCAGCGTCAGCCCGGATTTCCTGGAGCATGTTGACCTGCAGCCGTGGCGGTTTCTGGCGGATGATTTTCCCCCTGCTGAACAGACGACAATTCGCCGCGATCTGCTGGAGCCTTCTGCCGGAGCCGATCAGTCGGCTGGCCGGCTGGCGGCTGTTGCACGGCAACTTTCGCCAGCCGCACAAGCGCCGTTGAAGGCGGCGGGGGGCGATTCGCTGGCAGCGGCACTGGCCGACGCATGCAACCTTTTGCTGGACCAGAACGGTCTGGCCAGCGATCCGGCCTTTGCCGGGTTGTTGATCCCAGCCGAGCCAGGCTGGTTCAAGCGGATGTTTGGCAAGACCGAACTGACGCCGCTGCAGCGGATGAAACAGGCTCTCGACGCAGAGGAACAGCCCGACTTGCGCCGGCTGCTCAACCGTTCGCTCGTCACGGAGGCCTTTGGGGGGCGGATCAAGCCTCCCGAACTCGACCTCGTTCGCCTTGAGCTTTGGGAAACTGTTGACGTCCGGCCCCAGTCGCTCAGTCCGATCGAGGGCTTCATGATCTGGATGAAGGCTGGCTTGATCGCGGGGCTGGTCATCTCCGGGCCATGGATCTTCTACCAGCTCTGGCTCTTCGTCGCGGCCGGCCTTTATCCGCATGAGAAAAAATACGTCTGGGTCTTCCTGCCGATCAGCATCGCCCTGTTCGTGCTCGGTGTGCTGCTGGTGTTCGTGTTTGTGTTCGACGCGGTGCTCGCGTTTTTCCTCGGCGTCAACTTCAACCTCGGCATCGACATGCAGCCGCGGATCAACGACTGGCTGAGTTTCGTGCTCTTCCTGCCCCTCGGATTCGGCCTGGCATTTCAGCTGCCGCTGGTGATGTTTTTCCTCAACCGGATCGGGATTTTTTCGGTTGCAGCCTATCTGTCCAAGTGGCGGATCGCCGTGATGGTGATTTTTGTCGTCTCGATGGTGCTCACGCCAGCCGACCCGATCAGCATGATCCTGCTCGCCGTGCCGCTGACGTTCCTGTATTTCTTTGGCGTGTTGCTCTGTCGCTGGTTCCCGGTGCAGGTGAACCCGTTTGCAGAACAGATTTGAGATTTGAGATTTGAGATTTGAGATTTGAGATTTGAGATTTGAGATTGTAGCGACACGCCTGCTGCGCCGACTACCTGCGGCACAGGCCGCTGCCCTGCAGGCGCGGTCAATGCGAAAACATTTATTGCTGGGAATCGCATGATCAAATCGATCACCCTGGTCCTCATCACCTTGTTGGCCGCGATCAGGGCTGGCGATCAACCGGTGACGAACTCGACGCAGGCCGGGCAAGCCAGACTCCTGATCATTTGCCCGGAAGTCTGGCAGCCGGAACTGGTGGCGTATGCACAGGCCCGAATCGGCCTCGTTTCTGCGACGGTGGAATCGCTGGAGGCCATTTCAGGGCGCGGTTTGCCGGGTGACGCTGCGGAGCAGATCAAGCGCCACCTTTACGAACAGTTCAAGGCTGGTGCGATTGATCACCTGCTGCTCGTGGGCGATGCCGACATATTGCCGATGCGTTACATGATGCTCGACCGGGCCACCGAGCCGGCTTATCATGTCGCGTTCTATCCGTCGGATCTCTACTACGCTGATTTGGTCAAGGGCCAGCCTGTTTCCGGGGCGAAGGGGTCAGACCCCAATTCGCTCCGAAGACTGCGCGAAATGGCGTCAGACCCCGGGAGTTTCGACGACTGGAATGCACGGCGCGATGGTCATCATGCCGGCTACTTTGGCGAAGTCCACGGCGAACATGGCAAGGACGGGCCGATCAATGCCGACCAGATCGACTACCGGCCCGAGATTGCAGTGGGCCGCTGGCCAGTCAGTACGCTGGACGAACTGAAAACCGTGATCGCCAAATCACTGGCGACCGAACGAGCCTTGCTCGATGGCTCGTTCGAGGGACGGGGCGAAGCCGCGTTTCTGGTCACGGGCGGCTGGGTCGATTGTCGCACGCAGTTTGCTTCGCTCGCCGACCGGCTCGACGAATCGTGGACCGTTCATCGCCGCTTCTATCGCGATCCGGGCGGGCCAGCCGAAAGTGAACCGGGTCCAGATGGCGAACAGGCCGCCGCCATGCTCAACGCGGGGCTGGCGCTGATGGTTCATGCCGGGCATGGCCACCCGCACGGCTGGGACCAGAGCCTGGGAGTTGCGCAGTTGCCGTCGCTCAAGCAACCAGCTGGCTTGCCGGTGCTGATTTCGGCTGGGTGCTCGACCAACGCGTTTGCCACGCTGCCGCCATACGAGCCTTACGTCGACATCGACGGCAACGAACACTTGGGAACCAACGCAGGAGAGGTCTTCACCGCACCGCCGCCTCCGCCGGCCTGTCTTCAGCCCGCCCGGCTCGATGTCACCGGTTTTGGCGAGCAGCTGCTGTTCTGCCCCACCGGTGGCGCAGTCGCCTACATCGGCTGCAACACGGGCAGCCAGCCTTGTGCCCTGACGCTGGTGGAGGGTTTTGTTCATGCCGCCGCGGCTCCCGGGCCGGCGACCATCGGCAGCTGCTGGAACGCGGCCCTCAACCACTACTGGACCGCTGAAAACCTCGCCGAACTGAAACCCAACGCCGACTGGTACCCGCCGAGCATCTTCTTCCAGGGCATGAAGTTCATGCTGTTTGGCGATCCGAGTTTGCCAATCGCAAAATAGCTGCCAAGCTATCGAAACAGGTTGTCGAGGAACTCCAGCCCCTGGCTGCAGTCGCGGAGGGTTTTCGCGGGGTCGTCGGAGAGCTGGCGTTCAACGGTGATGAAGCCGGTGTAGGCGTGTTCTTCGAGACCACCAAGGAGGGCCGTGAAATCGACTGAGCCGCGGCCGAGCTGGACTTCGGCACCGCCGCCGGGAAGGGAGCGGTCGCGGACGCCGTCGCGGGCACGGAAATGGGCGACGCGCGAGCCGAGGGCTTTCATCGCGGCGACCGGATCGTGGCCCCCGACCAACAGGCTGGCGGGATCAAAGTCGACGGAGACCGAACCGGCGGGCAGCTGTTCAAGCAATGCCACGAGTTCATCGGCAGAGCTGTTGCCGGTCCGGCAAGCGAGCCAGGCACCGGCCTTGAGGCTGTGCCGGGCAAGGTCGTGGAGAACCGACACGAGCAGATTCGTCCGTTCGGTCTGATCGGCGGGGGGCAGCGGCTGACCCAGGGACGACACAAGCCGACAACCCAGTCCTGAAGCGAGTGCCATTGCCCGGCGGATGCCGTCAACCCGCTGATCCAGGCCTTCGGCTTCGTCGAGGCCATGGCGGGTGGGGAAACTGACGATGGCGACCTGCAACCGGCCGTCGGCCAGCCATTTTCGAAGTTGCCGCAGGCCGGTTTGCGAAACGTCTTCCAGCTTGAGGTCGGTGCGGGCATTGATTTCAACTGCGGCGGCACCGATGTGGGCGGCCGAATCGATGCTCTGGCGCAGCGAGCCGCCAAGGCAGCGGAGGGCGACGGCTTTGCGGAGTTGGAGCATGGTAGGGCTGGAGGGATGTGTTGCCTGAAAATCAACAATATCAGCCCGTCACACCAGCACGCAGCGCAAGCAAGTGATCCGGCGGAACTGCCGCGTGGAGGATCCGGTTCACTTGCTTGCGCTGCGTGCTGGTACTGTGACGCTCAATCGGCCTCGTTGCCCGGCACGTCGGATCTGGAAGATCACTTGCTTGCGCTGCGTGCTGGTACTGCGACAGCCTCGCCCGCGTTGGGGCTGGTATTTTATTGGTTGGCCCATTGTTGTCCCCTCGAATCCAATACGCCATGACCACTGTCGAAGATCTTTGCCACTGGCTGGAAGAGCGGTTTCCAGCGCGCCTTGCCGAGGACTGGGATAACGTCGGGCTTTTGCTGGGCGACCGGGCCGAAGAAGTGACCAGGGTCATGACTTGTCTGACGCTGACCGATGAGAGCTGCGCGGAAGCGATTCGCGAACGGGTTGAGCTGGTGGTGTCGCACCATCCGCTGCCCTTTCGGCTCGTCAAGTCGCTGACCAGCGATTCGGTGACCGGGCGGCTGATCTGGAAACTGGCCCGCGCGGGTGTTTCGGTTTACAGTCCGCACACTGCGTTCGATTCGGCTGCCGGCGGGATCAACCAGCAGCTGGCCGCGCGGATGGGCTTGTCAGCGATCGTGCCTCTGTTGCCCGCTGGGACGGCAGGCGATCCCGATGTTGGAGCGGGACGCTGGGGATCGCTTTCCGCGCCGGCCAGTGACCATGCGTTCGGCCAGTTGCTCAATTCACAGTTTCCGGGAGCTCTGATCCGTCGCGGGCCAGCCACGGGGCGAGTCTCCCATCGTGTCGCCATTGCCTGCGGCAGCGGCGGGTCGCTGCTGGGCGATGCGGCGCGTTGTGGTTGCGACACGCTGGTAACCGGTGAGGCGACCTTTCACACTTGCCTGGAATCGGCCGCGCGGCGGATCAACCTGTACCTTGTGGGTCACTATCAAAGCGAGCGGATTGCCCTGGAATGGCTCGCCGAGACCATTGCTGCGGATTTCGCTTCCTGCAAAGTCTGGGCCAGCCGTGACGAATGCGATCCATTCAGCGCCGTGATTTGAAAACAGCGGTCCCCGCCCAGCCGACGTGCGAGGCCCATCGACCGGTCAAGTGTCCAGTGCTGTTATCTGTCGGCCCCTTCTGCGGTCATCCACAGCCTCTGAACGCAGTGAAATTGAGCCGCTTCAATCAGGGAGTGCCAGGCGGTTCACGGTTGCGAAACGGCCGGTCGGGCGGACCTGCGCGACTTTTCCGGCAGTTTGGTTTCAGTTTGCCGGCCGTCTAGAATGAAAGGCCAGTCGCGAGAACCCGGACTGGCGGACGGAGAGATGGATGGAGAGCTCAAGGGGAAACAGACACGGAGGGCTGACGCCCTGCCGCTCGCAAGGAAGAGAGAGAGAAACCGATGGAACGTTTGAGGGGAGCCAGACCGATGTCGCGTAGCCTGATTGCATTGCCGGTTTACAACGAGCGTAAAACGGTCAACGAAGTGCTCGACCAGGTTGTGCGGGCGGGATCTGACGTTTTGGTCGTCGACGATGGTTCGAACGACGGAACGCGGGAGCTGTTGGCCCGGCGCAGGGACGTGGAGGTCCTGCTTCACCCGGTCAATCGCGGCTATGGAGCTGCGTTGATCTCGGCCTTCAATCACGCCCTCGAACGGGGCTATGACCGGCTGGTGACCATGGATTGTGATGGTCAGCACCAGCCACACCTGATCGGCCGGTTCCTGGAGACCTTGGGCTCGTCTGGCCACGATGTGGTTTCGGGCAGCCGCTACCTCGAGGCTTTTGACGGAAACTCGATCCCGCCCATCGAACGCCGCCGGATCAACCACCAGATCACCGAGCTGCTCAATGCCCGGTTCGGGCTGGGGCTGACGGATGCGTTTTGCGGGTTCAAGGCCTATCGCGTCGAGGCCCTCCGCGATCTGCAGCTGACGGAAACCGGCTACGCGATGCCACTGGAGCTGTGGGTCCAGGCGGCCTGTCTCGACTGGCGGATCGGCGAGCTTGCGGTACCGCTGGTCTATCTCGACGCGACGCGGACGTTTGGCGCGGGGCTGGACAACGGCGACCAGCGGCTGAAGTACTACCTGGAAGTCATTGAGCGGTCCCTCGCCCGGTTGCCCTGCGGCTGCCACTGATCGCGTGTGAACGAAGGCCAACGAGACTCGCGCCCGCCCGCATTTCCGGCCAGCTGGGCGGAGCCTCTGCCCGTCGCTCCGCCGGACGATGGGGCCGCGATTCTTGTGCCGCCTGTCGCTGAACTTTCTGGCCGCGGCCTGAACCCCGAGCCGGGAACGATCGCCGATTCAGGACACCCCTTCGATCAGCTCGCGAAGCTCGCAAGAGCCGAGGTCTTGCGACTGGCATCGGCCTGGACGGCCCAATATCGCGGCGTGCCGCCGGATTGGCCGGGGTTGGGCGAGGACGAGACGAAGCTTGCCGCGACCCGGTTCTTTCTGGCCGGACATCAGGCCACGCTCTTCCATCCTGGCGTCTGGCTCAAAAACTTCGTGCTCAACCGGCTGGCACGCCGTTTCAACGGAGTGGCGATCAACCTGGTGATCGACGATGAACCTGAATCGCTGCCCGGAGTGCGAACGCCGTTCATGCTTGCCGACGGGGCGGCTTCGTGGCGTGAGACAGCTTATGACGATCCGGGCGAAGTCGTGCCGGGTGAGTTGCGGCGGCTGCAGAATCAGGAAGTGTTTGGCTCGTTTGCCAGCCGGTTGAAGACGACCGTCCGGCACTGGGTGAAAGATCCGCTGGTTGAAGCCGTCTGGCCCCACGCAATCGGGATGGCTGCCCGATTTGATTCATTGCCGCATGTGCTCGCTGCCGCGCGGCACAGGTTTGAGGAAGGACTTGGTCTGCGGACGCTGGAGGTTCCGCTCAGTCGCATCTGTGCGACGGAACCGTTCGCCCGGTTCGCGGCTGAAATCCTCATTCGCGGACCCGAGTTCGCGCGAATCTACAACGATGTACTCGGCGAATTCCGGAAAGCCCAGGGCATCCGCAGTCCCAATCATCCGGTCCCGCCGCTGGCTGTGGATGTCAACGGAACCGAGTTGCCTTTCTGGCTTTACTCGCGCAATGACCCGGTTCGCCGAAGGGTTCAGGTCCGCCTTGATCGGGAAACGGTCCGGGTGTCAGCAGACGGATCGCCGCAAGAATGGCGTGTTGGGGTGGAGCGATTGCCGGATTTGCTTCAGGAGCTGCCGGCTCTGGGGATCTGCTTCCGGCCGCGAGCCTTGCTGACGACGATGTTCGCCCGCCTGCTGTTGGCGGACCAGTTTGTGCATGGAATCGGCGGTGCGTTGTACGATCGACTGACCGACCGGATCGCACAACTCTTCTTCGGCGTTCAGTTGCCGGGTTTCCTGACGGCGACCGGCACCTGGCGCTGGATTCCCTGGAACCCCGGGCGGGCGGAGTCCGAGCTGCTGTTGGGGCGGCGGCATTTGCGGGGACTGGAACAGCAGCCCGAACGCCATGTCGAGCTGGAAGCGGTTGAGTCCCGGACGCTCGTTGAGGCCAAGCAGGCGCTACTTGCCCGGATGGGTGAACCGACAGGACGGCGGGAACGGCAGCTGGAAATGGAACAGCTGAACGTGGAACTGCGGCGAATGGTTGAACCGCTGGCCCGGCGGCTCGCGAGCGACCTCGAATCGGCCGAAGCACATTTCGGGCGAAACCAGGTCATCGCCAGCCGCGAAGTCCCCTTCATTGCCCATCGCCTGGACTTGCCTGAACGGCTGGCTGCGGTGGCCGACCGGCTGGTCGGGCCGGCGTCTTGACAAGGGTTCCCCATCCCGGACGATTGACGCGCTCGCCTCTCGTCGCGCCGGGATTTCCGCGGACCATGATTTCAATCTATCCGTTTGTCGCCTTGATGCCGCCGCCCGATCGCGCGGCCCGGATTGCCTGCGAACCGTACGACGTGATCAGCACGGAGGAAGCCCGCGAGCGATCGGCAGACAACCCGGACAGCTTCCTGCATGTGGTCCGGTCCGAGATTGATTTGCCGGCCGACACCGACTGCCATGCCGCGGCAGTCTACGAAGTTGCCGCGAAAAACCTGGCCGCGATGATCGACCGCGGACTGCTGAAGGCGTCACCGCGACCCGGTATCTGGATCTACCGGCAAACGTTCGAGGGCCGCGAGCAGTTCGGCGTGGTTGCCTGTTGCGACGCCGCACAGTATCGCGCCGATTTGATCAGGAAACACGAGAAGACCCGCCCCGACAAGGAAGACGACCGGACCCGGCACATGACCGTTTGCAGTGCCCACGCGGAGCCGGTGTTTCTGGCTTTTCACGACACGGACCGGATCAACCGGCTGATCCGGCAGGACTCTTCTGGCCAGCCACCAACCGATTTCGTCGCGGTTGACACGGTCCGGCATTCGGTCTGGCCAGTGGCGAATCCGGGCGAATACGTCGAGGCGTTTCGGGAGCTTGCGGCGCTTTACATTGCCGACGGCCATCATCGCACCGCCGGGGGCGAGCGGGCGGCGACCGAGCGGCAGGGCGAGAATCCCCATCACACCGGCAGGGAAGAGTACAACCGGATTCTCGCTGTGATGTTCCCGGCCAGTCAGCTGCGGATCCTTGCCTACAACCGTGTCGTGCGTGACCTGAATGGCATGACGCCGGCCGGACTGGTCCAGCGGCTGGGCATGGTTGGCAGCGTCGAGCCGGTGAGCGCCCCTGTTCCGCCATCAGCCGGTTCGGTCTGCTTCTACGCCGGCGCGGGCTGGCACCGGCTCACGTTTCCGGCTGCGTCGATCGACTACAGAGACCCAATCGGTTCGCTCGATGTCTCGTTGCTGCAAGGCCGGGTACTGGAGCCGGTCCTTGGAGTCGGAGACCCGCGGACCGACTCGCGGATCGGGTTCGTCGGTGGAATTCGCGGGACGGGCGAACTGCAACGGCTGGTCGATAGCGGCCGAATGGCCGTAGCCTTTTCGATGTTCCCGACCAGTATCCAGCAGCTGCTTGCGGTCAGCGACGCGGGCCAGATCATGCCGCCCAAGTCGACCTGGTTCGAGCCCAAGCTCCGCAGCGGCCTGTTCGTCCACCAGTTTGAACGGTTTTGATCCCAACGTGGTGACAAAGCACCCGCTTTGTCAGCTCATCACTCCCGCCATTCACGTCTGCCATCCGAAAAACCTGGCACCCGCGTCCAGCCGGAATCACTGCCATGAAAATCCTGATCGCCGACAAGTTCCAGGCCAGCGGCGTGGAGGCCTTGCGAAAAATGGGCTGCGAGGTCGTGACGCGGCCCGACGCCACGGCCGACACGATGAAAGAAGTCGTCGCCGAAGTCGATCCGGAAATCCTGATCGTCCGGGGCACAAAGGTTCCCGGCGTCGCGATTCAGGCCGGCCGGCGGCTGGGTGTGATCGTTCGCGCAGGTGCCGGCTACGACAGTATCGATGTGGCCGAGGCCAGCCGCCAGGGGATCTACGTCACCAACTGCCCGGGCAAAAACTCTGTGGCCGTGGCCGAAGTCGCCTGGGGCCTGATCCTCGCCTGCGACCGGCGAATTCCCGATCAGGTGGCTGATCTGCGCAGCGGCACCTGGAACAAAGCCGAGTATTCGAAGGCCCGCGGACTCAAGGGCCGGACGCTCGGCATTGTCGGCAGCGGTCAGATCGGGATGGAGATCGCGCACCGCGGCCAGGCGTTTGGCATGCATGTCATCGGCTGGAGCCGTAGCCTGACGAAGGAGAAGGCCGAATCGCTCGGGATCGGTTTCGCCGAAACCCCCGCCGATCTCGCATCACATTCGGATGTGGTCAGCGTCAGCGTTGCATCGACGCCCGACACCACGGGCCTGATCGACGCGACCTTTTTTGCATCGATGAAGCCCCATGCGATCTTCATCAACACGAGTCGCGGCTCGGTCGTCGACCATGTCGCGCTGGCCAGTGCGATTCGCGACAAGGGGCTTCGCGCGGGCCTCGACGTGTTCGGCGACGAGCCGGGCGGCGGGACGGGGAGCTTTACCGACCCGATTGTGGGGCTGCCCGGAGTCTACGGCACACACCATGTCGGGGCTTCGACCGACCAGGCCCAGGACGCGATCGCGGCCGAAGCAGTCCGGATCGTCCGTCACTACCTCGAAACGGGTGAAGTCTGCAATTGTGTCAATCTGGCCGCCAAGACCCCGGCGACGTCCCTGCTGACCGTCCGCCACAAGAACCGGCCTGGCGTGCTGGCCCACATTTTCGACGTGATCGACGAAGCCGAGATCAACGTCGAGGAGATGGAGAATATCATTTACGACGGTGCCGAAGCCGCCTGTGCACGAATTCAGCTGGACGATGAGTTGTCATCCGAGCACATCGCGATGATCCGCCAAAACCCGCACATCCTGTCGCTCGATTCCAGCCGGATCGGGTAAGAACCGGCCAAATGCGCGATTTCGATTCGTCAGGCCGAGCCTGTCATGAACGCTCCCAATTGTCCTCACTGCGGTTCGAAACTTCCCTTTGTCATCGATGCGTACTGCCCGGAGTGTCGGGAACCGCTCGACTCGCAGATTGAAACCAGGCACCAGTCAAGGCCTTCTCCCGCGCGATCAGGTTCTCAACCGCCTGCGCGATCAGAACCACAACCCAGTGGCCGCGTTGACGTATCGGTGCGCGACGACGTGTTCCCGCAAGTCTGCATTCTTTGTGGAGCCGCTTCGACAGGTGTTGCAAGCAGGCAGTTTCATCGTGCCCACACAGTCGGGAAATGGCTGTTGCAGAAGTTGCTCGGCGGTGGCCTCATGGCTAGTCTGTTGGCCGACGAGGCTTTTGAAGAGCGTGCCATTTTCCTCAGGCTGCCTGTTTGCGGAAGTCACGCTTGTGATCCCCGCCTCCACGCGATCAAGCTTGAAAGAGGACGGCGCAGAAAAATGTTCCTGACTGGCGTACATCCGTTGTTTGTGGACGGCTTGCGTCGCTGCAATGAACTTCGCTGGCAAGTACTCTCCAACCGGGCCGACAAGCCAGGTTAAATTGGACCCGGACCAAACTGCGCTACCCAGTCGAATGTCGACGAACAGACTCGTTGGATTCTGATTGGGAATGGACCGTCGCCAACCCAGGGAAATCCTGTTCCATGAACACCGCCGCCATTGCCACTGACCGGATATTCAACTTTTCCGCCGGCCCGGCTGTCCTGCCGGAACCCGTGCTCGAGCAGGCCCAGAAAGACCTCTGGAACATCGCCGGCTCGGGGATCGGGATCATGGAGCACAGTCATCGCGGGAAAGTCTTCGACCGGGTGATCGAGGAATGTGAGGCCGACTGCCGCGCGATCGCGGGCATTCCGGACGACTACGCTGTGCTTTTCCTCCAGGGCGGCGCGTCGATGCAGTTCGGGCAGATTCCGATGAACTTTCTGTCACCTGACCGTGTGGCCGATTACCCCAACACCGGCGAGTGGACGACCAAGGCGATCAAGGAGGCCAGGCTGTTCGGCCAGGTCAACGTGCCCTTTGATGGCGCGGCCAGCAACTTTGACCGGGTTCCGACAGACGCCGACCTGGCCGGGAAGCTGTCGCCGCATGCGGCCTATTTCCATTACTGCAGCAACAACACGATCTTCGGGACGCGCTACAACGCGATTCCGGGGTCCAGCGCGCCGCTGATCTGCGACACCAGCAGCGAAATGTTCAGCCGGCCGATCGACGTCAGCCGGCATGTCCTGGTTTATGCCGGGGCGCAGAAAAACCTCGGCCCGTCCGGCGTCACGCTCGTCATCATCCGCAAGGACTTCGCAGAGAAGGGCAATCCCGGGTTGACGACGATGATGAACTACAACAAGCACATCGAAAACAGCTCGCGGTTCAACACACCGCCGGCGTTCGGGATTTATGTGATGGGTCTGGTCTTCAAGTGGATCCTCGCCGAGGGCGGCCTGGGGGCGATGGAAGAACGCAACGCGGCGAAGGCCCGGCTGCTCTATGACGTGATCGACGAAAATGCAGGCTTCTACCGCGGGCACAGCCAGCCGGAATGCCGCTCGCAAATGAATGTCACGTTCCGGACGCCGGGGGAGGAGCTGGACGCGAAGTTCCTGAAGCTGGCGGCGGCCAACCGGATGGACGGCCTGAAGGGCCACCGCAGCACGGGCGGCATCCGGGCCTCGATCTACAACGCTTTCCCTCTCGCTGGCTGCGAAGCCCTTGCCAGCCTGATGCGCGACTTCGCGGCGCAGAACGGGTAAACCGGGAGGAGCAGGAGCAGGAGCGGAAGCGAAAGCCGACGTACCGAAATCGTGTTGTCCACAGATGGCACTGATTTCACAGATTGAAGGAAGAGTGGGTTGGAAAATGGGTCAGTAGCGAGGTTTTCGTGACTGCAGGTACTGGCCGAAGAAGCAGTACAACAGGAGGCCGAGCGAAAACAGCGCGGCGGGCGGCCCAGGCGGGATGTTGTTGAGGCAGAAGACGACGATCGACAGGTAAAGCAGCACAAACCCGATCGCGAACAGCGTGGCCACGTTCCGGGCCCATTCGGCTTCGCAGTTGAAAGCCACGGCCAGCGGGATGGTCAGCTGAATCGCGAACAGCAACAAGACAAGGCCCAGCCATGGCTCGCCTTGCATCAGCCAGGCGGCCCCACCGGTCACGATGCCGCTCAGGATCGAGCCGGCGATCAGGTTGGACGCCCAGATTTCCCGCCGGTTCAGCAGGTGCCGGCCAAACGGATGAAACCGGAGCATCGTGTTGAAGAGCGGCATCAGGATCCACGTCAACATCACGAACAGCAGATAAGTGATGGAGATGGGCAAAACCCAGGGTTCGAGCCAGGGGTTCGCTTTGGCGAGTGAATTGAGCAATCGCATGCCGAACCAGAGGCCGAGGATCAGGCCCCACTGGACGCGCGAGTCGAGCCGCGACATCCAGAGCATGAAGCGGTAGAACAGCCGGAAGACGATGTTGCCGCTGTTGATTGCCTGAATCATCCCGTGGCGGGCGAACTCGCTGCCCGGCTCGAGCCGGAGGGCTTCGCGGAATGCGATCCGCGCCTCCTTGTAATTGCCCTGGTTCAGCAACGCCCAACCGCGGCTGGCGTGGGCGTCGGATGAATCCGGATCGCGGCTGATCGACCGGTTGGCTTCGCCGAGCGCATCCTCGATCCGGCCTGTCCGTTCGAGGGCCAGGCTTCGCAGGGCCGAGCACTGCTGGTTTTCCGGGTCGTGGCTGAGTCCGGTTTCAGCTGCGTCGAGGGCCTCTTTCCAGCGGTTCAACCCGCCCAGCAGTTGAGCCCGCACGCCGTGAAATGCAGCCCCTTCGGGATCGATCGCAATCGCCTGTTCCACCGCAGCCAGGGCCGCTTTCTTCAAGTTCCGCCGATCCATGACCAGGGCGTAAATGTAGTGCGACGAGGCGTCGTCCGGCGCAAGGTGAACCGCCAGTTCCGCTTCACGCGTCGCCTCCGCCAGCCGCTCGCGGTCGTGCATCAGGCAGAGCGCGAGCAGAGCATGGCTTCGGCCATCGTCGGGGCTTCCCGTCAGGACCTGACGAAGCACCTGTTCCGCCTGTTGATGGCGGTCCTGCTCAATCAGCAATTGCGCCCGCTGCAAAAGTTGCCAGTCGCTCATTTCAGTTTGAGGTAAGCGAGGATGTCGTCGTAAGTTCCGCCCTGGTTGGCGTAAAGGGCATGATTGCGGGCCGTCGCGAACCACTCGCGCGTCGTCGGCTTGACTGTCCGCATGGCGGTGATCAGGTCATTGGTCGTCAAGGGCGTTGGCCGGCCAGAGCGGATCGCCTCCTGAAGCTTGACCTCGACTGCCGCGTCGACCAAGGCCATCAGGTCGGCACCCGAGTACTCGTCGGCCTTCGCGGCAACCTTGCGGCGATCAACGTCGGCCGCCGGCTTGCCCGCCAGGTGAATGCCGAGGACTTCTTCGCGTGCCGCTGCGTCGGGCGGCGGCACGAAGATCACTCGGTCGAATCGTCCTGGCCGGCGGAAGGCGCTGTCGACATGCCAGGGCGCATTGGTTGCCCCCAGCATCAGGACGCCCTCGTTGCTCGCCTTGACGCCATCCAGCTCGGAAAGGAACTGGTTGACGAGGTGCCGTCCCGCGCTTTGCCGCATGTCGCTGCGGCTGGCACCGAGCGCGTCGACTTCGTCAAAGAACAGCACGCAGGGCCGGTTGCGGCGGGCCTGTTCGAACAGTTCGTGCAGGTTCCGCTCGCTGTTGCCCAGCCACATGTCGAGCACGTCGTTGATGCCAATCGAAAGAAAGTGGGCGTTGACTTCGCCGGCTGTCGCACGGGCGAGGTAAGTCTTGCCGCAGCCCGGCGGGCCGTAGAGCAGAATGCCGCCGCCCGCCTGCTTGCCGTAGGCGGCGAACATTTCGGCGTGCGTCAGCGGGAAGATGATCTTGACCCGGATTTGCTCCTTGACCGATTCCATCCCGCCCACGTCGGCAAACTTGAGTTTCGGCTTCTCCAGTGGCGAGGCGCCTGGCGGACCTTCGCTGCTGGCGGCGAAAGCCCGAATCCGGCCGTCGATAATTTCGTCTCCTGCATTGTCGTGAAAGTCGTCGCCGGCCGGATCGTTTCCCTCCCAGCGACCGATTCCAAGCAGGCTCTCGAACTCGCTCTCCGCCAGCGAGCCATCATGCTCAACTGCCCGTTTGTATTCGCGCACGGCCTGATCGACCTTGCCCTCGCGATAAAGCAGTTTGGCGTGCAGCACGATCGCAGGCGCATGCGGGGCGGCCGGATTGCAAAGCGTTTCGACGATGGCCATCGCGTGAGAGTTTTTGCCCTGCCGATAGAAGACCTCGGCCAGCATCAACTGGACGGCGGGTTGGCGCCCGCCGGCGCCAAGTGTCGCCATCAGGAACTGTTCGGCCTCGTCGTAGCGGGTCAAGTCGCTGAGCGTGCGGATCAAATGCTGTAGCAGCGGCAGGTTGTCGGGAGCCAGCCGAACGGCCTCGCGCAAGGCCGCCAGCGTGATCTCAATGTCGCTCATCGGTTCGGCATGCCGTGGTTTCCGCGTCAAGCTGCCAACGGGTGGCGGCAAAGTCCGCCGATTGTACTCACCAGCAGCGGTCGGTGGCCGTCAGCGTTTTTGCCGGGTCGGCAACGACTGGCCGAACAGGCGCTCAGCCCGCATTTGCAGCTCCTCCCGAAAGGATTCGGGCAGCGGATCTTCATGCCCCAGCCCGGGCGCGACAAGTTTTTCCGCTGCGCCGCCCAGTGCTTCGACGATCAGCTCCTGCCAGCGAAGCGGCACCACGCGGTCGTTCCCCGACTGGATCAGCAGGACGGGGACCCGGCAGCCTTGGGCATTGGCAATCGCATCCAGTTCGTTCGGAATCGCTGCCGCGAACCAGCGGGCGAGGCCAAGGTTCCACCAGTTGTACCGCCAGCGCCCGGCAATCATCTGCTTGAGCGGCGGCGGATTGCGCAAAAGCAGGCCGCTGACGGCTGGATGCCTTGCGGCGTGCAAAGCCCAGACGCAACCAAGACTGTTCCCGGTCACAAGCAGCCGCGCTTCGCGATGCCACCCATCCACGGCCGACACCGCGGCACGGATGACGGCGGGCATGTCGACCAGCGAAGGCCTGCCCGGACTGTTGCCATAGCCCGGTGGGTTCACCGTCCAGATGCCCCGGACCGTGCCCTGTGGCAACAGACCCGCCGGAAAATCACCCGCCCGTTCGGCCCTGCCAGCCGCGCCGGGAAACTTCAGGATCGCCCAGCCACCGTCCGGAGCGGTTCCCGCCTCAGCTTCCCGATCCCAGCCCCACAGTTCGCACTCATCCGTGCCAACGGATTCTTCCGCGAACCTCACCGTCCGGCGCTCGCGGCCTTCCGCTTCAACCGGTTGCCGCGACGGGACGAAGACCAGCCGGTCAATTAACTTCAGCCGAGTCCTCGTTGGCATCACAGACTCACCCGTTCGCCTGCTGGATCAGCCGCCGGGCGTTAGCCTCCGGTCGAGGCGCAAGAAACCGGACGCTAACGCGTGCCGGCTGATCGATTCCAACCGTCGTACAGCCGGAGGCGGCTCCCCAGCTGCGAGTTTCCGTCGTCGGCCTGCACGGCAAGAACTCCACGCCGCGACGAGTCGGTTATCCGCCCGCCGGTTCTTTCTGGCGGATCCGGATGCTGGCCGTGATGGACTGGCCGTTGCGCCAAATGTTCATGGGCACTGTATCGCCAATCAGGGCGAGACTGACGATGGTTACAAGATGCGAGTCGCTGCCAACGGGCGTGCCGCCAAAATCAAGCACGACGTCACCGGCCTGAAGATCGGCCGTGGCCGCTGGCGAGTCGGGGCTGACGGCGGTGATGCGGGCCCCGCCGCGGCGGCGGAGGCCAAGCGACTGGGCGACTTCGGGCGTGAAGTTGCTGTCGAGCGACACGCCGAGGTAGCCCCGGCGGACAAAGCCGTGGTCGATCAGGTCGGTCACGATCCGGAGGGCCATGTTGATCGGGATGGCAAAGCCAATCCCGTCGCTGCCGCCCGAATTGCTGGCGATCGCCGTGTTGATGCCGATGACCTCGCCGTTCAGGTTCAGCAAGGGGCCACCGCTGTTGCCCGGGTTGATCGCGGCATCGGTCTGGAAAAAGTCCTGGTAGATCACGCCTTGCGGACCCAGTTCGAGGTCGCGGCGATGGCCAGCGCTGATGATCCCGTAGCTGACCGAGTGGCTGAGTCCAAACGGGCTGCCAATCACGACGACAAACTCGCCGATTTCGACGGTGCCGCTGTCACCCAGCCGGGCCGGCTCGACGTCGGATTCTTCGAGCAGGATGATGGAGAGGTCCGATTCGGCGTCGTGCCGGATGTCGGTGGCCTTGACGTAGCGGTCATCGACGGCGAGCCGGATGTCTTCGAGTTTGGCTCCGTCGACGACGTGGTAGTTGGTAATGACGAACAGCCGTCCGCGGTGGCGGAAGACGACGCCGGAACCGGCTTCCTCAATGACGGCAGCGCGGGCCGCGGTAACCGGTCCTGTGCCTGCCGGCCGTTCAGTCTTGCGGGCCTCGATGTGGGCAACGGAGGGCTGGCAGGTTTTGACCAGCCGGCGGACGAGTTGCAGCTCGCGCGAAACCGAGTCGGCTTCGGAAGCGAGCGCGGCATAGTCGGCTTCGCTGGCGGTGTACTGGCCCGTCGCAGGATTGCCGGCGATATCGGCTGGCTGGGCCTCGGCCGAAAGCGCGAGGGCGAAAGTGAACGCCAGCAGGACTGCGAAGCTGGTCGCCATCCGCCGCACCAGAATGTGTTTCGCGTCCAGCATCTGCGGCAGCATGGTCAGGTGTTCCGTGAGCGTCAAATCAAGGCGGCTGGTTACAACGGTAACATCCGGGACAACCGGCAGCGAGACTTGCGGGTGTCGCCAGCCGCCGGATTCTCTGGATCGGTTCCGGTTCTGCCGGTCAGGAAATGTTTGCGTCAAAGTCGTTGATACGCAGGCTGTCGACAGGCTGTTCGATCAGCTGGCTCCAGTCGGCGGTTCGGCCGCGGGTATGGCCAGTGGCCTCCAACAACC
This sequence comes from Planctomycetota bacterium, assembly GCA_031405895.1. Taxonomy (GTDB): domain Bacteria; phylum Planctomycetota; class Planctomycetia; order Pirellulales; family Pirellulaceae; genus BJ22. The sequence continues at coordinate 8,322 of JANOFL010000249.1, read as the reverse complement.
GCTGGCACTTGACGCAACTGGTCGCGTAAGGCAGGACGGAGAGTCTCTCCAGTGGAATGCTGCAGCAGCAGGCGTCACACTTGCCATAGCGGTTGCGCGACATCCGTTCGAGGGCCTGCTCGACGTTGGCCAGCTCGCGGGAGACGACCTCCACCAGCTGGCTGCCGACTTCCACGCTCATCGTGTCGAGAGCAAAGTCGGCTTCGTCGCCGCCCGAATGCTGGCTGATCTGGCGCAACAGGCTGTCATTGCCGGCAAGTGCCTGCCGAAGGGCCTCGCGCCGTTCGAGCAGAACATGCTGGAAGGCGACGATGGAATCTTTCCGCGCCATGTGGCGGATCTCCCTGATTGCAGTAGTGGGTCGGACTGTTGGCCGTCGCCTCGTCTGCGAATGGTGGGTCGCAGCGGGGCCCGGCGCTGGGGCGGCTCCCAGCAGGGTTCACAACCCTAGCTTGTGAAATCCGGCACCAAGCTTCTTTTTTTCCTTTCCCGCCGAATCGCTACGGCTTGCCAGACCTTGCCAGTTCTGGACCGGGTCAGAAAGGCGCAACCAGGAAACGGCCGGGCCGGGCGGACCTCCGCTGCCTGTCCGCTCGAAGTGTCGACGCGGTTCGTGCCAGTTGAATCGGCTGTTCTGGTTGTGCCGGAAGTTTCCTTATGCGCTGCCCGCGCTGAGACCCTGCGGGTTTGACGATCAGGCAGCCCTGACCTATTTCAAGGAAGCGTCGGGCTGCCAGACCTCGCAGGCGAGGAGAGGAAATCTCATCGCCTCTCCCGTGACCCGCCCCTACAGGAATTGTGGACATCCGTTCATCACCCGAACCGTTACTGGTCCGCGAACGCCCACCCATGACTGATCGCGAACAGCCGAACCCGAACAGCGAATGTGCCGCGTGGCCGCGTGAAAACGTGCGCCATGAATTGGCCTGTTCCCTGCTGCAGTGGCGGGTCGTTTGCAAGTCCCTGCGCGATCCGGACTTCCAGCCATCGCGCGACGTCCTGGAGAATCTGGCGGAAGTGTCAGGATCCTTGAGCCGTCTCGTCGCCGGGCTTCAGGCTGTTCCCGCCGGGGCAGGTGATGCGCTTGGGGAAGCCCGGCCGGTTGTGAGCCCCGTTCGTTTAGGCAAGCAGCCGGCAACAAGAATCATTGAGTCAATGGCTGGTGGTTCAATGGGGGACCGGCTGCCGGCATTCCAGGCAATGGCAGCGTCCGGATCGTCAGCCGATTTCGACCCCCGCGCCATCGAGCAGGCCCCCTCGCTGGCCGCGATTCTTGAACGTTTGCGCCGGCCGACTGACACCGATGCCGGAGTTCTACCGGTTCCGCAGCCCAAATCGCTCTCCGACGAAGACCTGCTCGGACTTGAAATGATGCAACTCGTCGGCGCGGCAGCCGGTGAATCGCGCGAACCACTCCTGAACAGCGCATCGGCAGCTGTTGAATCAGGATCAATGGACTCGCTGATCGCCGCCGGTGCCGCCACGATCCACGACGATTCTTCAGGTGTATTTGATACGGTCTGCATCCCGGATGAGCCGCCAGTCGCGACAGCCGATGCCAGCCAGTTGCCAGTTGAAACGGAACAACGTCGCGGCCGGATCGAATCGGCCTGGTCGGCGGCCTTTGCAAAGACGGACTTTGCAGCATCGGGGGCACCAGCCAGCCAACCATTGGCTGGACAATTCCTGCCAACAGCCGTGCCACAGGCTGGTGAGACTGGACCGGGCCCGGATCAGGACGGCGTCGCGCTGTCATTCGGACATGACGGCCTCTCGCTGACCGGATTTGATGAAGGTCAGGACGCTTTTGTCCGTTCAACCATCGAGCACTCCAATCTGGCCAAGCTGGAACAGTTGCGGCAACAGCTTCAGGAAATCTTCCAGGCGGCTGGCCAAGCCGGAGCTGGCCAGGCAGGCAATTCGGGCCCGGCACCAGCAGCTTCACCGTCCGGAAGTGTTCCCGCCAGCTTCGGCCCAATAACCGAAGGGTCACGGCCCGCCCCGAAACCCAATCCGGATGCTGTGCCTGACGTTGCCGCACCGACTGAAGAATGTCTGCGGCAGCTGATCGTCGAACGGACGGGCGGCCACCGCGAACCAGCCCGGACCGAGCTGCTTGCCCAGCCTCCGCCGGAGCCGCTGCCTGAAATCGACGCAATGACAAACCATCTCATTCCGGCCTCCGATTCCCCGAACGCCCTGCCCACCGAACCCAGTTCCGACGAGTTGATCATGAACACCACCGAACAGTCGCGCACCAGCCCCGTCCGCGAGAACCACTTCGTGGGACTTGCGTCCGCTGCCTACCTCACCAACCTTGACCTTGAGGAAACGGAAGCCGCCAGCCGGCCGGCGCCCCTCCAGCCGAATCCCGGCGCCCAGCCCCAGCGCGAAGCTGGCGCAGGTTCCGAGGCGGGCGAGTCCGATGTCGCCGACTATATGCAGCAGCTGCTGGGCCGGCTGCGGGGCGGCTCGCAACAACCCACCGCGCCGTCGGCTCCCGCACGGTCTGCGGCACCGGCGGGCGGCGCGCCGTGCCAGCCAGGCCCGGTCAGTGTTCCGGCGCAGCAACAGTCCGAACCAGCCGAAGAAATCCAGCCTCTCACGCCGCAAGAGTACGTGCCGCGCGCTGTGGCACCCGAGAAGAACATGAACATCGACGCACTGCGGCAGCTGGCCAACCAGTCCACGCGCAGCGCCGTCAAGGTCTTCGCGAAGAGCCAGAAGAAGGCCCTCCACTTCGCCCAGCTCGCTGCCATCGGCGGAGGAATCACGGGTGCCGGCCTGTTCGCCTTCATCGCCCAGCGGCTCGGCACGCCGTTTTACATCCTGTCACTGCTCTGCCTCGGCGGAGCGGCCTTCGCGGGTTACAGGTTCGCCCGCGAAAACGTCGGCCTGTCCCTCGCCCGTCGCCAGAAATCGAAGCAGCCCTGAGCCAAAACTGGGAGACCCACAGTCCCAGCGGCCGGCTGCGTGGCTGATCGCCCCGCGCTGTCGCGTCGATTCGACAGCGCGTTCAGCCACGCAACCGATAGCCGACTCCCGCGGCGTCCAGCAACGCGCGCAGCGCCGCAAACGCACGGGCAAATCCGTCGGGCCCGCTGAAACCGCCGAACTGGCCGCCCCCCGCGAGATGCGGTTCCAGGTCGACCAGCAGGCGATCAATGCCACGCGGCTCAAGTCGCTTCCGGATCGCCGGCAGGGCTGCCTTCAGCCCGCTAAAAATCTGGTCGTACCCGGACGCACCCTCTCCCGCCGGCACAAAGTCGCTGAGCGCCGACTCATCGATTTGCTGGTCAGTGCGTGTTCGGGCAGCGTCGGGGTCTGACCCCCTTTCGGGACGCTCGCTCGTAGCACCGGAATCTGCTCGTGGCTGGTAGTCCTTCACATGCAGCCAGCCCAACCAGGGCAACATCCTTTGCCACTGAACGAGTACCTCGTCGGTACGGAAGCCCTGTGTCACCAGATTCGCCCCGTCGAACACCAGCATCAGGGCCGGGTGATCGACTCCTTCGGCGATGGAAACCAGCAGCCCGGCATTCTGGCCGACCAGATTCGCCTCGACCTCCAGCCCGAGCGTAAGCCCCGCGTCATCGCATCGCCGCACGATGGGCTTGAGCCGCTCGATCGCCGCGTCAACGTGTCGAACCGGATCACTGCCGGCCGGATGATAAAACGAAAAACCGCGGACCAGCCGGCAATCGAGCAGCTGGGCGATCCGGCAGACCCGCCCGACTTCTTCAGCAAGGTAGTCGGCGGAGGGACGGAACCGGTTGGAAGTCCCGTCTTCGACATCCAGAAGCCTGACCTTGCCCAGCGGCGAGCCCACGCAGCCGACTTTCAGTCCATGGCCAGCCACCTGACGGGCTACCTCGCGGGCCTCTTCGTCCGTCAGCTGTGAAACATTCCGGACGCCCGCGCCAAGGTCGAGAAACCGCGGCGTCACCGATTCGAGACCCAGCGCCGCGGCCACCGACAGCTGAACCTCCAGGTTCTTGTTCCGCGTGATCTCGTCGCAGAACCCGCCCAGCAGCACGCGGTCGTCCCAGGCCATCCGCTCGTCTCCGGCAGCCGCTGCGATTCTGCGCTCAGGCTGATTCCTGCTGGTGGCTGACAATCACCCGCGAGCTGATCCCGCCCCGCGGCGTAAATTCCGCCGTCAGTGTCGCCGACCGCGGCTGCAACACGGCGACGAAATCCTCCAGAATGCGGTTGGACACCGCTTCGTAGAAAATTCCAACCTGGCGGAACGCCTGCAGGTAAAGCTTAAGGCTCTTCAGTTCGACGCACAGCCGGTCCGGCACATAGGCGAATTCCAGCACGCCGAAGTCGGGCTGCCCGGTTTTGGGACAAACGCTCGTGAATTCCGGGCAGCGGATTTCAATCGTATAATCCCGCCCCGGATTGGGATTGGGAAACGTCTCCAGCATCAGGCGATCGGGTGCGGTCGTCATCTGGTCAGGTGCGGTTCGTTCGGGAGCCCGGATTCAGGGCCTGTCCGAGAAGCGTCGGGGTCTGACCCCCTTCCGGGACGCTTCTCGGACAGGCTCACAACTATCGCCACTATACTGCCCTGCCCGGATTTGCTGGATGGGCTGGCAGCGGGTCAACCAACCAGACTGGTCGCAACCTGCCAGGCATGCGGATCGCGGAAATCTACAGCTCGCGGCAGGGTGAAGGGCTGCTCACTGGAACGCCGAGCGTTTTCGTTCGCACCAGCGGCTTCAACCTCCGCTGCGGATTCTGTGACACGCCGTTTACGTCCTGGGAACCTGAAGGATCGAATCTGTCAGTCGACGGAATCGTGGAAGCGATCGGTGCCTGGCCCGGCCAGCATGTCGTCATCACCGGCGGCGAGCCGATGCTGGCTCCGGAGATTGTGGAGCTGACGGCACGGATCGCCGGCGAGAAACGGCACATCACGATCGAAACGGCCGGAACCGTGCTGCGCGGTGTTGCTTGCGACCTGATGTCGATCAGCCCCAAACTCGCGAACTCGACACCGGACAAGGGCAGGGCAGGGGAGTGGGCGGCGCGCCACGAACGGGACCGGCTCAACCTGCCAGTGCTGCGGGCCCTCGTCGCGGGCTGGGAGTATCAGCTCAAGTTCGTGGCCGCGCAACCAGCCGATCTCGACGAGGTCAACGGCCTGCTCGAACAGCTTCCCGCCGTCGCGCGGGACCGGGTCTGGCTGATGCCCGAAGGGACTGACGCCGAAACACTTGCCCAACGCATGACCTGGCTGGAACCACTCAGCCTGCGGGAGGGCTTCCACCCTTGCCCCCGCATGCACATCACCTGGTACGGCCACCAGCGGGGGACCTGAACGCACTCTTCTTGAGCGGGAGCAGCCAGACCAGCCGCTCCGCGAATGTCTGACTCACCGTTCGCCCATTCCCGAAGTACCGGCTGGGAAAGGGTAGCGTTTGCCCGCAGCGGATTCGGCGACCATCTGACGAAAGGACGGGTCGGAAGCCAGCAGTTCATCAATCAGGCTGTCGTCCTCAACCGGATCAAGAGACTGAATCGTCAGCATTTTTTGATCGGGCATCAGGACTACGACGGTTTCCCCGGTGCGAGCACATTCATTCAGCGTCCCGGCCAGGTTCAACTCGAGTTGGCTGAGTGGGATGGTCTTGGTGGACATGGAATTCCGTGCCTTCGACAATGAGCTTGTTGCCTGACTTCCGGCCAATCACCAGAATCACAACCGTTCCATCCTCGATATTGTACAAGGCCCGTAAATCCTGTGCCCGAAGTTCAAACGTTGCGAGTGGATTGGGCCTGAGTTTGCGGATTGACTTTGAGACTTGGTCAGCTTGATCGGACAGTTTGTTTCTGATCGACGCCTCGAGGATTGCCTGCTGCCGGGCGGTAAGACAGCGAAACTGCCTCAAGAAGTGGTCGGTGATGACAATCGCAAAAGACATGTCTTGTCAAAGGAAAAATCCCGGCTCGTCCAAACCGCCTGTCGGGTCACGCCGGTTTCGGTACAACCGGCTTGGCATGTCCGCGGGGTGCCGTCACGAGAACCATGATCGCGCCGATGATGACGAGAAACAGGCTGAGGTAAAACGCCGGTGGGACTTTCAAGTCGCCGCCCGCAGCAAGTGCCTGGCTCAGCGTGTTGACCACCGGAGCGCCCCCAAAAACGAGCGGCATCACGAAGATCGGACGCCCGCCAAAATTGAAAGCATAGATGATCCCCAGCGCGCCGAAAGCTCCGGCCGCTCCGGCCAGGATCGACCAGAACAGCCCCACGTTCCACCAGCCACCCGGCTCCGGGAAACGGCCCAGAAGCAGCACCGGCGCAATCACGGCGAGCACAAAATAGGCCAGCCCGACACAGAGGAACGGCCGCAACCGGCTGCCCGCCATCTTCATTTGCCCGCGGTGCAGGACCGGCCCATAGGCGCCCCAGCACAACGCCGTCAGGGCAATGCTGGCGATGATCATCGGCAAATTGCGCTGGGAGTTCGCCGGGGCAGGGGAGGGTGCCGAGGCTGACGGTGCCGGTTGCTGGACTGCCGGCTGATCGTTCAGCGGATTCTCGGTCGCTGTTTTGTCATTGGCGGCCGCTTGGCCGGACTCTCCGACCTCCTGTTGCATCCAGACCACGGGCCGGATCAACGGAATCGAGTGGTCCAAACTGGATTCACCGCCGGCCCGCGTGTCGGAAGCGTGGGATGCCGGCGATCCGGTTTCTGTGACCGAAGGCTTGAAAACCAGTACCCCCGCGCCACCGATCGCGACAATCGCCACACCGATGTAGAACAGCGGCGAAGCGTCGCGCAACGACTTCGACATCACCATCGTGACCAGGGTGTTGACCACCGGCGCGAAGCCGAACACCAGCGGCATGACGTAGATCGGGCTGCCGCCAAACTTGTTGGCCAGTGCGATCCCGACCGCTCCCAGGGCCCCGATCGCCCCGGCGACAAACGACCAGAAAAATCCGCCCGTCGTCCAGCCGCCCGGCTCGCCCTTGCTGGAAAGCATGAAGAACGGGAACAGTACGGCGATCAGGAAATAAGCCAGCCCCACGCCGACGATCGGTTTCAACAGGCTGCGGGCACCGTCGACCCCCATCCCCGACTGCCCCTCGTGCAACACCGGGCCGTAAACGCCCCAGCAGACAATCGTCAGGGCGACAAACGCGAGAAATCCAAATCCCTTCATCGGGTCATCCGCAAGGCAGGTGTCCAGAGGCCATCAACGGCCCCCAGTGTAGCCTCGCCCAACGTGGGGCATAGCTCCGCTTTGCCATTTGACGTGGGGCACAGCTCCGCTTTGCCAACTGCCATGGGGTTTTCAATTCGCGGCCACAATTGAGATGTCTTGGGGACCGGCAGGGCGTCAGCCATCCGGGTTTTGGGCAGGACACGGAGGGCTGACGCCCTGCCGCTCGCCAAGATCAATTCTGGCCGCGCACGGTAGAACACCGCTTTGCCAACGCCTCGGGAGAATCAGCAAAACTGCTGTTTCGAACCAGGCAGACCGGCCGGGCCGCAAAGCAGAGCTTTACGCCACTTGCCCTACTGCCGCCCCACCGAAACCGGTTCCTGCCGCAGCGGACCGCGAACGGTGATGGCCAGCGGTTGACTTGAGACCGCCCGACTCTTGTCGTCGCGCGCAACGGCCACGATGGTCGCCGGCCCCCGGCCGATTCGCACCGCTTCAACCTGAATCTCGCCGGCCGCCTGGTCCAGCTTGCCTATCAGCTCCCCCGCGTGCAGCAGCTCCACCGCGTTGCCCACGTTGCTGCTGACCTGAAAGGAAAACTTGCCGTCGACTTCGATTTCAGGCTGGGCACAAGCGACCTCCACGCGTCGGCCAGCGTTGTCGACCTCGAACGGAATCACCACCCGGCCGCGGGTCTGGATCGAAGTCGTGTCGATCGCGACGATTCGCAGCTCGTGGTGGCCATCTGCCATCCGGCTGGCGTCAAACTGGATTTCCTGCAGGCCCGGATGGCGGACCGCGAGCTGGCCATCGAGGTAAACTTCCAGCCCGCCGACGGGAGGACTCCCCTCGGCCACCGTCACCGTCAGCTTGATGTTGCCCTTCACGGTCGCGTTCGCTTCCAGCCCGCTGGCCTGGATCACAGGCGGCCGGGCCCACGGACGGCAGAGGGCATCTCCGACGATCAGCAGCTGGAACGGTCCGGCCACCGACTGGTAATACGACTCGGCCAGTGTGCAGCCCCGGGCGTAGTGGACGTGCATCAGCGGGTGGGGAAACTTGTTCGGGATCGCGAGCGGTTCGGTGATCGTCCCGCTGCTCGCCGCCGCGCCATAGCGGATGAACTCGGTCAGCTTGGTC
>JANOFL010000248.1:0-13039 GCA_031405895.1 Planctomycetota bacterium | reverse complement strand
CGCTTCGACCCGGCGAAGTCAGCTGGTGCGGGTTGTCACCGGCCGTTACACGAACACGCGCGGAACTTGCCAGTACGACAACATCCTCTTCGACGGCCAGGCGACGGTTGAGTATCTGGGCAACGGCGGGGTCTTCGATTTTCTCCGGCACTTCAACCTGTCGCTCGAACAGGCCCTCGCCATTTCAGACCATCTCCCCGTCTGGGCCGAGCTGTCGGTGGTGGAAGGTGGCGTGGTTTCAGCGCCGCGGAGCGCGGCTGGTAATTCCGGGACAAACGTTGGACACCGGTAGAGATCCGTAAAGGCCCGCGAAGACCAGGCTTTACACTGACCGCAGGCGTTCGATTTCCGCTGCGTCCTTGTCGCCGCGGCCGGAGAGACAGACGAGGATGTTTTCGGTGGGCGGGCGGCGGGAGGCTTCTTCCATCGCGATGGCGATGGCGTGAGCCGTTTCGAGGGCGGGGAGGATGCCTTCCAGCCGGGCCAGGCTGTCGAAGGCGGCCAGCGCCTGGCAATCGTCGCAGGAGACATAGCGGACCCGCCCCGAAGTTTTCCAGTGGCTGTGCTCGGGTCCGACGCCAGGATAATCGAGTCCGGCCGAGACCGAGTGGACGTCGGCCGTCTGGCCGTCTTCGTCCTGGAGCACGTAGCTGAACGAGCCGTGCAGCACTCCCGGCTGGCCGTGGGTCAAGCTGCTGGCATGATCGCCTGGTGTCGGGCCGCGGCCGCCGGCTTCCACTCCCAGCAGCGGGACATCGGTCCCGGTCGCGAAGGGGTGAAACATGCCGGCCGCGTTGCTGCCGCCGCCGACACAGGCGACGACCAGATCGGGGAGCCGGCCCAGCCGCTCGCGGCATTGCTCCAGCGATTCGCGGCCGATGACGGACTGGAAGTCGCGGACGATCCGCGGAAAAGGGTGCGGTCCGACGACCGAGCCGATGATGTAGTGCGTTTCCCCGACGCTGGCCATCCAGTCGCGGAGGGCTTCGTTGATCGCGTCGCGGAGGGTCCGCGAGCCCGACTCGACGGGGCGAACTTCGGCTCCCATCAGCCGCATGTTGCGGACATTGACCTGCTGGCGGCGAACGTCTTCGGCCCCCATGTAGACAACGCAGGGAAGCCCAAAGAGTGCACAGGCGGTGGCCGTCGCGACACCGTGCTGGCCGGCCCCGGTCTCGGCGATGATGCGGCGTTTGCCCATCCGCAAGGCAAGCAGCGCCTGGCCGACGGTGTTGTTGATCTTGTGGGCACCGGTGTGGTTGAGGTCTTCGCGTTTGAACCAGATCTGCGCGCCGCCGCAGAAGAGGCTCAGCCGCCGGGCATGGTGAAGCGGCGACGGCCGGCCGACGAAGTCGCGAAGCAGGGCCTTCAGCTCGCGCTGAAAAGCCGGATCGTTGCGGGCAGCGTTGAACTCGCGCTCGAGCTCCAGCAAGGCCCCCATCAGCGTTTCGGGGACGAACTGGCCCCCGAATGGGCCGAACCGCCCCCGCTCATCGGGCCATGGTGCCAGATTTTCAGTCAGAACTGTGCTTTCCATCGCAACTCGTTCAGGCAATTCGTCTGCTCCGGCGCGTCGTCCATGCCGATCTCAGCGATTGAACAATACCAGCCCGCAGCGCAAGCAAGGGAAAACCAGCACCAGGGCGTTCCTTGCTTGCGCTGCGGGCTGGTATCGATCCGGCCAGTCAATTCTGTAGTGAAAACGGCCTACTTGTCGGTCGCTGGTGCCGACGTTTCCTGTTCCATGAGGGCAAGCACGATCGACTCCAGCCGTTCGTAGGACTCGGCCCCGACGGTGAGCATCCGGACTTTGCCTTCGCGGTCGATAAAGAGGGTGGTCGGGTAGCCGCGGAACTCGGGGACCATGTCCTGGGTGGCTTCATCGCCAATCGCACAGGGGTAGTTGATGCCGGTTTTCTGGCCATACTCGACCACTTGGGTGACAGCCTTTTCGGCTTCACCCCGTTCGTAGGCCAAGCCGACGATCTCAATATCGGCTGCGTACTTTTCCTTGAGCTTGATGAAGGCCGGAATTTCGGCCCGGCAAGGCGGGCACCAGGTTCCCCAGAAATCGACGATCACAATTTTGCCTTTGAGCGCGGTCAGGCTCAGCGGCTGTTCGACGACGTCGGTGGTCGTGAAGTCAAACGGGAACGACTCGAAGGCGGCGATTTCTTCCCGCGCCTGTCGCAGGACCTTTTCAACGACGGCCTGGCGGGCATCGGCGATAAAAGCCTGAAATGTTTCTTCCTTGAGCAGCTTGGCAAAGTCCCGGTCATCCTCGATCTGGCTGAAATCCTCGAAGCCCATTTCGAACAGGTCACCGAGTGACTTCTGCGCAGCTTCGGCGTCCTCCATCACGGCTTCGGAACAGGCCTGGTTGTAGATCGCGTTGCGGACTTCTTCGCGAACCGCATCGGGAAACCCGGGATCGGCGAGCAGCTCGCGCGCCAGTTCGCCGCCTTCGAGGAACAGCTCGTGGGCTTTCTTGCGATTGGATTTGGCCAGTGTTTCGCAGCGCTGGGCGATCAGCTGCGAAAAGGCGTAGCCCGCCCGCAGGTGCCCGGATTCCTTGTAGAGCTTGCGGACTTCGGTCAGCGCCTTGGGAACCTTGCCGCTTTCCACCAGCTTGTTCAGCTCGGCCAGTTTTTCAACAATCTCGGCGTCGGCTTCGTCGGCGGCGGGATCCGGTTCCTGACAACGGGCCAGTCCGACACTGTTCTGAACAGCCGGTCCGAGGGCCAAACCAGTCAACAGAACGGCGACCGGGACCCATCGGAAGCTCAGGCTACAATTCATGTCTCACCCCCAAAATGAAACCCGGCCGAACGTTACCGCATGATCCAGAGTCCCGAACCAGCGGCGTTGGCAGGCGGGAATGCCTTGCCTGAAGGCCCGTGCATTGTCGCTGGCCGGCGGTGGATTGCAAGCAACGATTGTTCCGCCCGGACCGGCAATTTGCAAGTTTTTTGAGCCAGGACCGCTTCGAGATGGAGAGTGAAAGCACGTCGGGTACCGAACCGGCTGATCCGGCCCCAAGCCGACGTCGTCGCCCCCGGCGCTGGCGAGCCAACTGGCCGGTCGTCTGGCTTTCGACGGGTCTTTTTGTCTGGTGGGCCGGGTATGTGATGGGGCTCCCCCTGGTGGCGCGGATCGCGCCGGGCCTGTTTTCCGGCCGGCAACTGCGTGAGCTGGCCGGCGGCATCGATTGGCCGATCCTTGTGATTTCGCGGACAGCCGAGTTCCTGGTGGCGGGCTGGTTCTTTGTCCTCGGCGCGGTGATCGGGAGTTTTCTCAACGTCGTCGCGGCGCGCTGGCCACGCGGTGAAGGCTTCGTCGCCCGGAACTCGCATTGCCCGATTTGCCATGGCCCGATTCTCAGCCGCGACAACGTGCCGATTCTCGGCTGGCTGCTGCTGCGTGGCAGGTGTCGCAACTGCCGGCTGCCGATTCCGCACCGCTACTGGCTGGTCGAAGTCCTGACCGGGACGATTTTCTGGTGGATCGCGATCCGCCAGCTGCTCTCCGGCGGTGCCAGCCTGCCCGGCTGGTCGGCCCTGTCCCAAACCGGTGCTCAGGGCGTGGTCTTTGAGCCGAAATGGAACCTGATCGGACTTTACGCCTGGCACATGACGCTGTTTTCGTTGCTGGTCGTCATCGCATTGATCGCTGCCGATCGCTTGCGGGTGCCGCGCGGATTGTGGGTCGCGGGGTTGATCACCGGCTTCGTGCCTCCGCTGGTTCTTCCCCTCCTGCAGCTCCACGGCTTGTGGTCAAGACCAGCAACGGCCGGTGGGGAGGGGCTTTGGATGACGGCTCTGGTTTCGCTGGCCGGTACCATCGCCGGGCTGTTGGTCGCTTTGGCTTCGATCCATTTCTTTCGCGGCCGGAATGACAATGCCGGCGGTGCCTGGTCCCTCGCCTGGACATTGACCGGGCTGTTTCTGGGATGGCAGGCGACTCTGTCAATTGCCGTTGTGGCTGCCGTCGTGATGCCGGTCTTGTTCAAGTTCCACCGGGTTCGCGCCGTCGGACCGGTCTTCGGGCTGCAATTCGCGGCGGTTATTCATCACGGATTCTGGAAGTGGTTCGAGTGGGGTCCGCAGATTGCGCAGATTTTCGCAGATTAGAAGAATGGGAAAGGGTAGACGCGCCATTGGTCGGTTGGCGTATCTCAGTTTTCGCCCATGTCGGGAACCGGCGAACAGCAAAACGCGGCGCAGGCACGGTGCCGATGCACGAGGAGGGACGGTTAGGGCATGAATCCGGGCACGAGCACGAAGCAACCCCACAAAACTAAACGGCCCTCCCGGCTATTTCTCTGGTTTCTGCTGCTACCAATCTGCGGAAATCTGTGCAATCTGCGGGCCGCTCTCTTTTTCCCTCTTTACATTCCAGGTCGAGGTTCAGTTTCACCATCCATCGACCTTGTTCATCCGGATGCACGATCCAGTGGGGCTGGACCACGACGCTTTGATGGACCAGTTCAAAACCGGCCTCGCTCTGGCTGACGGTGCGAACGGGAAAGGCCCAGAAGCCGGTTGGCCGACTTGATTCCAGCCCTGCATGGATGCCCAGCCATTCATCGTGCAAGCCGATGTCGCGAATGTCCGCGAGGTCCTGCGATTCACCGAGCTGTCCCAGCCGCTTGCGATCTGGCCCGCTGGTGAAGTAGCGGTCGTCCTGGCCGTCAGGCAGGCCGGCGAAGTTGAACTCGATTCCGAAATGGAGACGGGAACTGGGCGGCAAATGCTCGAGCAGGTATCCGATTTCCAGCCGCGAGTTGCCGGGGAACATGGTCACGCCCTTGCTGATCCGGATCGGCAAGCCGCTGGCCATGCCGTCGCGGACCAGCAGCACCTGAATTCGTTCCGGATGGCGGCGAATGGTGGCTTCCCAGGGGCCATCGGCAAAATCACCCTGTTCCGCCGCACGACCCGACGCGATGTCATCGCCAATCGCCGTTTCGTCCCAGAACTGGTCGACCAGCGACTTTCGCAGCCGGTGGTCGCTTTGCAGGAACTGGTCGAGGTCGTCGCGTTTGAGAATCACGCGGTCGTGGATGCTGGCCGCACCGTCGGCATGTTGCCGCTCGCGATCGACGATCTTCTGGTGATACGCCTCCGGGCGGCGCTGCATGGTGGCCAGCAGATTGTGGGCAGCGGGCCGCAGATCGAGTCCATAAATCTGCCCACCCGCTGCCGGCGCGATCCATGTCACGAGCTGGTCATTGGCCAGACGGACCTCGCGTGCGCCGTCGAAATTGAAGTCCTCGGCCGTCGCCTCAATCCACTCCGGTTCCGGATGGGTCTGGCGTTCGATCATCACTTCGGCCTGAATCAGGTTGCCGTAAGCTGCGTTTCGAAGATGGGGCAGATAGACTCCGCCAAAGGCCCCGTGCCAATAGCTGCAGTTGCACTGGCCGCGGTAAAGAAGCATCCGGGCCTGTTCGACGATTGAAGGGTCAACGCCTCCCGGCCCGGCATCGTCGACCAGGCGGCTGACCGCCATCATCCGGGTGTACAGCTCGTCGGTTTCCGGGTACTTCCGCTTGAAGTTCCGCCAGTATCCGCCGCGGACAAAAGTCTTCAGCCCGGCCCAGCGCGGATCGTGTTCCAGCTCATGCGTCAGGCGCTGCAACACCGCCTGGCGCTCAACCGGCAAGGCCCACTCGGTCATTTCGCGGTAGCTCGCATCGGGCAGCCAGACTTTGCCGCGCGATGCAGTGGTCGCCATGGTCTCGGCCAGTGTGGCCGTCTTCAGCCAGTCCTGATTGCGGACGAGGGCGTCGAAGAACCGTTTGAGCCAGCCATCTTCGTAGACATGTTTTTTTGTTTCCGGCCAGGTCCCGAACTTTTCACCGTCGTCGCCGAAGACCAGCACGCTGCCCGGGCGACGCTGACCCACCGCGCGGCACAAATCGACCGTTTCTTCCGGGTCCCGGAACGGAATCAGGTACCGCAGCCGCTCACTGCCGGGAAAGACGGCCAGCGTCCGCCCCTGGTCTTCGGTCAGGAACCACCCATCGAGTTCCTCTTCCACCAGTCCGGCGCAGCGAAAGTGAAAATCATCCAGCACGGTGTAGCGGATTCCGGCGGCGGCCAGATCGCTGACCAGACAAGTCTCCCAAACCCGCTCGGCGATCCAGGCGCCTTCGACGTCGGCACCGAGTCGTCGGCGCAGCCAATGGCTGTAGCGCGCGATCTGCCCCACCCGGTCGCGGGCCGGAAGCATCGTCAGGATCGGCTCGTGAAAGCCGCCGCCGATGATCTCGATCCGCCCGGCGGCGACCAGCGCCGCCAGCCGGTCGACATATTCCGGGTGCCGCGCATCGAGCCACTCCATCAGGCAGCCGCTGGTGTGCAGCGAAATCTTCAGACCGTCACAGGGCTCGAACAAATCGAGGAACGGCCGGTAACTGTCGACGTAGGCCTGCTCGAAAACGTTTTCAAAGTTCCCGACCGGCTGGTGGTTGTGAAGCACCAGATTCAGGTAAACCAGCGGCGCTGGTGATTGGCCGTTTTCAGTCAACATGGGCGAAAACCGGGCAGTGACGGGAGATTTCAGCCCACGTTTTACCGGTTGGTCCCGTTTCTGGCCACGCGAATGAACCCGGGTGAAGCTGTTGGCGGTAGAAGTGAAGAAGGACTCCCGATCTCGTTGCGAGGCTCATGCTTCGTAACGCCATGACCAAAGGCTCCGCCTTGCACGCCATGGTCGGCTTGGCCAGCCCCCCTCACCCCGCCCTCTCCCCCACGCTCAAAGCAGCGGGGGGAGAGGGAGGAAGAGAAATTCTTGCGCGCTGCCACGCCACCAACTAGCGCAAGCGTCGTGCGGCGGTCTCGGGCGAGACCGGATTGACCCAGATGTCGGTCCCCAGCTCGTAGCCGGCCAGCTTGGCCAGCCGCGGGGTGACTTCGATGAAACAGTGTCCCGCGTCGGCGTCGGCAAACGGAAGCTCGTGCACCATCCAGTTGTAGCCAGGAGTCCCGAGCAGCGACTCCAGCCGTGTCACATACTGCCCTGTCAGACGGCCCAGTTCGACCATCTCGTCGCGCGACAATTCCGCGAACTGGCGGGTCCGGCCCACCGGCACGATCCAGACCTGGAACGGCACACGGCTGGCCAGCGGACAGAACATCGACCAGTGCCGGGTCCGAGCCACCAGCCGCTTTTCCTCAAGCTCCTCGAACGCCAGCACCGCTTCGAGCAATGTCTGCCCCGACTGCTGATGGTGTAGCCGCATCCGCTCGGCCCGGCGCCCGAGAGCCGGGCTGACCAGCGGTGAGCCGATCAGCTGAAAGTGAACATGTTCGATCGAAGCCCCGGCCTCGAAGCGGCAGTTGCCAAACAGAATCGTGTGCTTCAGCCGCGGGTCCTGTTGCATCGCCGCGACGCGGGTTCGCGCGGCCAGCAACCCGGCCAGCCACTCCGCTTCATTCAGTTCGCTCAAACTCGCCACATGCCGCGGCGTGGGAATGACCAGCTCCTGAACGCCGCCGCCCTTGTCAGTGCTGTAGGGCCCCGCCGTCGTCCGGGCCGGATCGCCTTCAGCCGAAAAAGTCGGATAGCGGTTGGGAAAAACGCGGGCCGTCCAGCGTCCGGGATGCGTGCCCAACAGCGGCTCGCCTTCCGCGTCAAAGAGCAGCACCGGTGGCGGCGTTTCGTCTTCGTTCCCAGCGCAGAACGGACAGATCAGCGGCTTGCGGACCTGCTCGATCGGCACAAACTCGATCGGCCGGTCGCGCCGGTTCTCGGCGATCACCGCCCAGACATCGAAGACCGGATCGTAGCGGAGATCAGACATGGCCAACCCGTACTCAGCGAAGTGGTACTCGTACTCGCAATCGTACGCGTTGCTTTCCCGTCTTTTTGCGCTTCCGCCCTACCGCCGGCTTTCAATCAGCGCCTGATAAAGCTGACAGTACTTCCCCGCACTCGCCTTCCACGACCAGTCATGCCGCATCCCGTTCTCAACCAGCCGGTTCCAGAGCGGGCGGTTGGCTGACCAGCTGAGCACGGCCCGTGCAAGCGTCTGTTCGAGATACTCAGGTCGCATCGGCACGAAGTGGAAACCGGTCGCCGGCGGGCCACCCGGCTGGCTGTGCGCCGGATCGAATACGGTATCGGCCAGACCGCCCGTTTGTCGCACGACAGGCACCGTGCCGTAAGCCATGCTGTACATCTGGTTCAGCCCGCACGGCTCGTAACGGCTGGGCATCAGGAAGATGTCGGCCCCGGCTTCGATCCGGTGCGCGAGTGGGTCGGAGAAGCCGATCCGGACAGCGACCCGGCCCGGCCAGCGACGTTCCAGATCGAGCAGCGAGTGCTCAATATCCTTCTCGCCGCTGCCGAGAATCGCCCATTGCGCGTCGACCGTTCCCAGCCACTGGTTCATGACCGGAAGGACCAGCGCAAGGCCCTTTTGCGATGCGATCCGGCCCACGAGTCCAATCAGCGGCGAGCGGTCCGAGGGTTGCAGGCCCAGTTCGCGTTGCAGGGCCGTCTTGTTCGCCGCCTTGCCCGCTTCCCAGTTTTCAACCGTGTAGGGCTGGGCGATCTGCTGGTCCGTCGCCGGGTTCCAGACGTCGGTGTCGATCCCGTTGAGAATTCCGGAAAGCGATTCGGCCCGCTCGCGCAGTACGCCATCCAGCCGGCAGCCCTGGTCCCCGGTCTGAATCTCGCGTGCGTAAGTCGGACTGACCGTGGAGATCGCGTCGGCGAAGACAATTCCCGTTTTGAGCAGATTGAGCTGCCCAAAAAACTCCATCTGCTGCCAGTTGAAGAGCGACCAGTCCAGCCCCGTCAGCTGCATGTCCCAGTGCAGGAACAGGCCCTGGTAGGCGAGGTTGTGAATCGTCAGCAGCGAAGCCAGCTGCCGATGATGTTCCGAACCGGCATAGGTGGTCTTCAGGTAAGCCAGGATCAGACTGGTCTGCCAGTCATTGCAATGGACGACTTGCGTCGGCAGCTGCAACAGCCGGATCGCCTCAAGCACGCTCCGCGAGAAAAACACATACCGCGCGCAGTTGTCGCCGTAGTCCTTGCCGTCCTCGCCATAAATGCCGGCCCGGTCAAAATACTCGGGCTGGTGGATCAGCCAGACCGGCACGTCGCTGCCAGGCAACTGGCTGCGGAGGATTTTTCCGGTGACCTGTCGCGGGCCGACGGGAATGTCGAGCGTGATCCCTGTATCGGCAACCGGCTGGCCGGCGTTCAGACAGCAGCGGTAAGCGGGCAGGAACAGGTCGACATGATGCCCGAGCCGGGCCAGATGTCGGGGCAGGGCCCCGCAAACGTCGGCCAGCCCGCCCGTCTTGGCGAACGGAACCGCTTCGCTGCTGGCCAGCAGGATATTCATTTTTTACGGGTGTAGGGTGCTTGAAACGCACCAGTCATCGGCGCTGCGCACGCAGAAAGCGCCAGTCATCAGCGCTGTTTGTCTGAAACGCACCAAACTCCCCCGGCGCACCGGCCAGTATAGCTTGCCCCGCGCAAACGGCCGGCAGTTTCAGCTACTCCATCGCCCTGATCGCGGCCGCAAGATCGTCACAGGCCAACCCCGATTCGCGGGCGAGGTCCATGACGGCTCCGCGATGTTGGCCGACCCAAGCCGCTTCGCGCCCGCCGGCGGGCCATTCGCTCCGTTCCCAAACAAGCAAACGGGCCTGTTCAGCGGCCACCGCGAGCGCCACGGCACCGGCTCCCGCCATCACGATCCATCCGCCCTCGTTGGCAGTGGCAACCAGCTCGCCCGAGTCACTGGAGCCCGGCGTATCGACATTCACAATCCGGATGTCAATCTCCTTGAGTCCATTTGGCCCCTGCCCGATCGCATCGGACGACCGCGTGAGCCAGACCACCAGACGCGGCAGCCCGCGCAGCCGCCGCGCAAGCTCCCCAAGCGTTGCGTTGATCACAGGATGACGCCAGTCCGATGCGATCTCAGCCGCAGGTTCCAGCACAAACCTTCGCCAGGCCATCCGCGGATGGGGCAAGGTCAGTCCGGCAACGTCGCAGATCCGGTCGTCGAACAGGAGCAGGTCAAGATCGACCACTCGCGGTTCCCAGCGCACGGCGCGAGTTCGCCCCAGCCCCGACTCGACCTCGCGCAACAGATCGAGAACTGCCCGCGGTTCCAGGTCTGTGCGGGCCACCAGCGCGGCGTTGAGGTAGTCAGGCTGACCGGCCGGGCCACCCACCGCCGCTGTGGAATGCAGCCGGCTGGCCGCCTCGATCTCCAGCCCGGCAGCGGCCAGTTCCCGTTGTGCCGCTTCCCACGTCGCCGCGCGCGATCCGAGATTGGCTCCGAACGCGATCAGACAGCGATGGGACGGCATGGTTTCACGCGAATGATCCACAAGGCTCGCGGCTTTCGCCTGACAACTGCCAGGCCCTGCGGCGGGAAAAGCGGAAACCGGTAAGATAGCGAACGGGCTGGGAGCGCGGGGCAGGACGAGCCCGGGAGGATCCAGAGGCGACCGGGAACAGAATCGGTGAAACCGGAGGCGCTTGCTGAAACTCGTACTCAGCGCAGAGGTACTCGTATCCGTACCCGTTTTGTCTCCCTTCTGCCATTCACCCGTTGAGTTCCAGTTCATCCCTGCCGGAGTCCATCCATGTCCCGTCGCCTGCCGTTGTTCATCGCCCTGACTGCTTCTTTGTGCTCTGGCGGTGCCGTTTCGGCAATCGTCCGGCAGGAGTCCGCCAACCCCCCCGCAGCCGCGCAGGAGCCGGCGGCAGTCCAGGAACCGGCGGCCGGGGAGAAGAAAGCCTTTGATCCGGCCATGCTTGTCGGCGAGTGGGCGATCATTTCCGGCAAGCGGCAAGGGACCGATGTCGCGGCCGATCGCCTCCCGCCTTCAGTCATCTTTGATGCCGAAGAGCTGACCATGCCTGTGGGCGAAGGACCGGACGAGGCCTTTGTTATGAGCTACAAGATCGACGCCGCTACCGAGCCGGTTGCGGTCGATTTCGACATCGTCTCCGGTCCAGCCCCCGAAGGCCACGCGGTGGGCATTCTCAGATGGGATGGTACCGAACTGACACTTTGCTATGACCCCATGGGTGCTGAACGGCCGGACACTTTTTCGACCAGTGAGGAAGACGGAAGATTCCTGTTTGTGCTGAAGAAGAAGTCAAAGCCCTTCGATGCTGCCGCCATGCAAGGCACCTGGAGCTATGTCTCCGGCATCAAAGCGGGCGAGGAAGTGCCCGTCGAGCGGCTGATCGGCGATGTCGTGATCACGGGCAAGGACTTTACCTTGCCCGCCGGCCCGGACGAGACTTTTGTAATGAGCTACACCATCGCCGGCGAAGGCAACCCTGCTTCCATCGACCTCGAGATCGAAACGGGGCCGGCTCCCGAGGGCAAGGCTGTCGGGCTGATCCAGATCGATGGCGACCAGCTGACATTATGCTACGACCCGGCCGGCGAAAACCGCCCGGCGAAGCTTGAGGCGACCGCCGAAAACGGCTGCTTCCTGTTCATGCTGAAGCGGAAGGAACAGTAGTCCGGGGCCCTGCCAGCAACCGGGCCAAACCGGCCTGGCGGGGACGGGAGTCATGATGACAAACGGCAGGCAAACCGTCCTGATTGTCGGCGGCGGGTTCGCGGGCCTGAACGCGGCCCGCGGCTTGGCGCGCCGGCCTGGCATCGAAGTCGTTCTGGTCGATCGCCGCAACCATCACCTTTTCCAGCCGCTGCTCTACCAGGTGGCGATGGCCGGTCTCAGCCCGGCGGACATCGCTGTCCCGATTCGCAGCCTGCTGGCCCGCTACTCCAACATCCGCGTGCTGCAGGGCGAGATCGTTGCACTGGACCTCGAAGCGAAAACGGCGACCGCCGATTTCGGATCGCTGAACTGGGATTACCTGATCCTCGCCGGCGGATCGATGCACAGCTACTTCGGCCGCAATGAGTGGGAGGAGCATGCTCCGGGGCTGAAGACGATCGAACAGGCGACCGAAATCCGCCGCCGCGTGCTGCTCGCGTTTGAAGAAGCCGAACGGACCGGCGACCCGGCCCGGCGGAGGCAGCTGCTGACCTTTGTGATCGTCGGCGGCGGGCCGACGGGAGTCGAACTGGCCGGCGCGATTGGCGAGATGACCCGCTTCACGCTGGCAAAGGACTTTCGCATGATCGACGCCAAGCTGGCGCGGATCGTGCTGGTCGAAGCCGGCCCGCGGATTCTGCCGATGTTCGCCCCCGAGCTTTCCAGCCGCGCGGCGCGCGACCTCGAAAGCCTTGGCGTTCAGGTCTGGGTCAACAGCCGCGTTTCCAGTGTCGGTCCCGACGGCGTCGACGTGGGTGCCGAGCACCTCGACGCCGCGACTGTGCTCTGGGCGGCTGGCGTTGAGGCTTCGGGGCTCGGAAAAATGACCGGGGCCGAACTCGACCGCCAGGGCCGGGTATTCGTCCAGCCCGACCTCAGCCTGCCCGGCCAACCCAACGTTTTTGCGGCCGGCGACATGGTCCGGCTCGACGGTGCCAACGGCCAGCCGCTTCCCGGCACCGCCCCGGTGGCAATGCAGCAAGGCCGCTTTCTCGCCCGGCTGATTCGCGACGAGCTCCGCGGCGTACCGCGCCAGCCGTTTGCCTTTCACGACAAGGGCCAGATGGCGACCATCGGGCGAAAGCGGGCCGTGGCCGAGACCGGCCGCTGGAAGCTGGGTGGCCGGCTGGCGTGGTTCATGTGGCTGATCGTCCACATTTATTACCTGACCGGCTTTCGCAACCGCCTGCTCGTCGTCCTCCAGTGGGCCTGGTCCTGGTTCTCCTTCCGCCGCGGTGCCCGCCTGATCATCGACAAGGAATGGCGGACCCACTCCAAAGTGGGATAGGCTTCCAGCCAGTCGGCCGCCGTGGGATAAAACGGCTTGGGAAGCCGAGTGTAGGGCTTAGGTTTACCCACATTTTTTCGTTCGTTTGGCGATGCGGGCCCCGGTGAGCATGGCCTGCAGTTCGTTCCATCCTTTCCACAGTTTTTGCCAGCCGGGGGGATGGTCGCCGCGCCGGTTCTGGTGGCCGCTCAGGCGA
>JANOFL010000211.1:0-4760 GCA_031405895.1 Planctomycetota bacterium | reverse complement strand
GACTCGTCGCGGCAAAGACCAGCATCGTTCCGGCGGAAGTGTATCCGGATGGCGAAGAGCCCTGAAATCCGGGGCGGATATCAGTCAGCACGCCTGTCCCGGTCCAATGGCCATTGCTCACAAACGGTTCGGCCCCAAACTCCGTGGAATCGGCGGTGTAATAAAGGAGGCCATTGTGGGCCGTGAGGTCGCGCGGGTTTGAACCATTGGCAGGATCGAGTAGGAGCAAGCTTCCTGCCGCCGCGAGGTTGCTCCGCCACAGTTTACGGCCGTTCTGGTTACTCGCCGCGAACATCAGCCAGCCGTTGAGGTTGGTCAGGCTGCCGGGCGAAGACGATTCGCTGCCCGGCTGGATATCCCGGACAAGCACCGTTCCCGCCGTGTTGCCCCGGCTGCGCCACAGCTCGCGACCGTGGGTTCCATCATCGGCGTGGAACAGGACAAAGCCCTTGACGTTGGTCAGCTCTTCTGGCGAACTGCCGGCCGGACCCGGGTTGATGTCGGCCACCAGCCGCGTACCTGAAACCGACCCGTCGCTGATCCAGAGTTCGCGGCCCAAGGCTCCGTCGTCCGCGGCGAAGTAAAGCCGGCCAGCCACATTGACCAGGCCGGTCGGGTCCGACCCGGCTGCCCCCGGTCGGGCGTCGCGAGCCAGGCCGGTCCCGGCGGTTGTTCCGTCGCTCGTCCACAGTTCGGTCCCGCTCACGCCATCGTTGGCGGTGAAATAGAGCCGGCCACCGACGTTGACCAGCTGGGTCGGGATCGAGCCAAACGCACCAGGCTGGATGTCGCGGATCTGACTGGTACCAGCCGCCGTCCCGTTGCTGCGAAACAGTTCTTCGCCGCGGCTCCCGTCGAGCGCGCTAAACATCAACACGCCATTGACATTGGTCAGGAAGCGGGGATTGGAGCCACTGGTTCCAGCCCGCAGGTCGGCGACTTCAACGGTGCCCCCTGCGGTGCCGTCGGACTTCCAGAGCTCCCGGCCATTCGCTCCGGCGGCCGAGAAATAGAGCACTCCGTTGATATTGGCCAGGTTCTGCGGGACTGAACCTTGCGCGCCCGCGAAGATGTCCCGCACCTGCCGCGTGCCTGCCGTCGAACCATCGGACACCCACAGTTCGCGTCCGCTGGCTGGCGTGAAGGCCACAAAGTACACCAGTCCATTGACGTTGGTGAAATCCGACGGAGATGAAAAGGCCGTTCCAGGCAGCAGATCGATCACGCCCAGATCCAGAGGTGGCAAGGGTGCCTCGACTCCCAGCCCGAACACCTGGGGACTGGCAACGCCGGTGCCACCGACGCCCTGCAACCCAACACCCGGCGCGGTTACCCCAACGAGGTTCACTGTCGGGCCGCCGACCGGAATCTCACCGCCACCGTTCAGGAACCACAGCTCGTTCCCGAGTGTGCCATCGTTGAAATCAAAAAACAGCGAGCCATTGACTGTGACAAGGCTGTTCGGCGCTTCAGCGGGCGGGTTGTTTCCCGGGCGGATATCGGCCACAAGGGTGGTCCCCGTCGCGGTCCCGTCGCTGCGCCAGAGTTCAACACCGCTGGCCGGAGTGGTGGCTGTGAAAAACAGCGTCCCGTTGACATTGACCAGATGGTCCGGGCCACTGCTGGCGTTGCCAGGCGCGATGTCCAACACAAGGCCGGTGCCACGCCCGGTCCCGTCGCTGCTCCAGAGCTCTTCACCGTGAACTCCATGCGAAGCGGCAAAAAACAGCCGGCCGTTGACATTGTTCAATCGCGAGGGGGACGAGCTGGCGTCTCCCGAAGCAATATCACGGACCAGGACGGTTCCCGCGAGCGTTCCATTGCTCCGCCACAACTCGTAGCCACTGGTGCCGTTGTTGGCGGAAAAGAAAACGACTCCATTCACGTTGGTCAGGAACTGTGGCCCGCTTGCGGACAGGCCGGCGTTGATATCCCGCACGAGGACCGTGCCCGCCGTCGTGCCATTGCTCCGCCACAATTCGACGCCGTTCACTCCGTCGTTGGCGACAAAGAACAGCGTGCCGCCGACATTGGCCAGCCGGTGGGGAATCGAGTCGTCCGCACCCGCCCGGATGTCCCGGACAAGAACCGTTCCGCTGGCCGTTCCGTCGCTCTGCCAAAGCTCGACCCCCGTTCCCGAATCACCGGCTGTGAAGAAGAGCGTGCCGTTGACGTTGACCAGCGACTGCGGGGCCGAATTGCTGGAGCTTCCCGAAAAACTCCGGACCAGTGTCGTGCCAGCGGCCGTTCCATCGCTGCGCCAGAGGGCATAGCCCGGCGTGGTCCCGTCGTTGCCCTGGAAAAACAGCGTCCCATTGACGTTGATCAGGTCCTGGATTCCGCCGGAACCCGTGCCCGGAAAGATGTCCTTCACCAGCACAGTACCGGCTTCTGTTCCGTCGCTCTGCCAGAGTTCGGTTCCGTTGACCCCGTTGTTGGCAAGGAAGAACAGCGTGCCGTTGACGTTGGTCAGCGCGAGGGGCGACGAGCTTCCCGATCCGGCGAAAATGTCCGTGACCCGCTTCGTGCCGGCGATCGTCCCATCGCTCCGCCAGAGTTCGGTGCCGCTGGTGCCGTCATTGGCCGTGAAGAAGACCGAGTTGTTGACGTTGGTGAAATGGGCGGGACTGGACGCACCCACGCCGGCCGCGATTTCGATCTGAAGAGGCAAAGGCGACAGGGCCCACAACTTGCCGCTGTCGACAAAGTCCTCGGATCGGAAGACCAGCGTATCGTTGAGGAACACTCCGTCCCGCAAATGGGAATCGCTCGGGCCGGGCACAAGTTCGGCTACCAGGTGTGTACCCGCGATTCCACCTTCGGTCCGCCAGAGCTCAAACCCATGCGCGCCGTCATTGGCGATGAAAAACAGGCCATCGGCCCCGCTGGCCACCGGCACGGGATTCGAACCCAACCCTCCCGCTCGAATGTCACGCACAAGCTGGGTTCCGCCCGCCGTGCCGTCGCTCCGCCACAATTCGTCGCCAAGTACGCCATCATTCGCCCGGAAAACAATGTCCCCATCGTGTTCGATCATGTAGGTCGGATACGAGGACATCGGCCCGGGCCGGATGTCCCTGACCAGCGTGGTCCCCGCTCCCGTTCCGTCGCTGCGCCAGAGTTCAGCGCCGCCGACATTACTCCGGGCCCTGAACATCAGCAGTCCACCGACATTGGTCAAGTAATAGATATCCGAATCCGAATACTGTTCGCCGGGGAAGATGTCCTTGACGAGGACCGTATTCGCCGCCGTGCCATCACTTCGCCAGAGCTCCCGGCCGTGGACACCATCGTTTGCGCTGAAGAACAAAACGCCGTTGACATTGGTCGTACCGGTAATAAACGAGGCCTCATAGCCTGGCCGAATGTCCTTGACCAGCGAAGTGCCGACGCTCGTGCCATTGCTGCGCCAGAGTTCATTGCCTGAATTACCGTCATTGGCGTTAAAAAACAGTACGCCATTGACGTTGAGCAAATAATGTGGAGCAGAACTTGCCATTCCGGTTTGGATGTCGCGGACCAGCACGGTCCCGGCGCTCGTGCCGTCGCTGCGCCAGAGTTCGTGGCCCACAGTGCCGTCGTTCGCCGCAAAGTACAGCAGCCCGCCGACATTGACGAGGGATGACGGACTTGACCCTTGGCCAACATCCGGATGGATGTTTCGCACCAGTTGCGTGCCTGCGGCAGTACCGTCGGAACGCCAAAGCTCAATCTCTTCGCTGGCGGTTCTCGCCGAGAAGAACAGCAGGCCGTTGACGTTGGTCAAGTCATGCAGATATGACGAACCGGCACCAACGCGAATGTCCTTCACCAGTCTCGTTCCCGCCGCCGTACCATCGCTGCCCCAGAGTTCCATGCCTTGGGTCCCGCTGTTGGCTGCGAAAAAAACCAGGTCGCCCGCCACGGTCAAAGAACTCGGAAAGGAAAACCCGGTGCCAGGAAGAAAGTCCTTGAGCAACACAGGCACGGCCGCCAGCTGCATCCGCTGTTCCAGCGGCCCGTAGGCGGGCCCATTCCCGGCCGAAGTTCGCCTTGCGCGGCACTGGAGCGTCTTTTTCGCCATCATTCTTCGACGGCGCGCGAGGCTATGTTGACGGTGGGTCATGATTGGATTCCCCAAAACCAGGATCAGATTATCGGAGTACCTCGCGCCTCAATCCTCACGGTTCCGTTGCGGGCCACGGAAGGTCAATTCCTTCCCCAGCACCATGCGGACCTGTTCCACATCGTTTCCTCAGACCGGACTGGTGAGGCTGGCTTCAGGTCCAAGAACCGAGAACAGGTCGTCACGTTCGTGCAGCGCGATTTCAGCGGGAGCATCCCGGCTGTTTCGATCAGTCCCGACGGTCCTGAACCCTGCCGGTTCAGTTTGCACGTCCAGTTCATGGCCCAGCATCAGCTCGTCGATCGGCATTTCAGGTCGCCGATCCGGCGAGCGGGACTGGAATCGGGAGCCCGGCCACTGTGGGCGTTGTTGCCTGATTTGGGCCGTGGCCCATTGATCGACCTCGACAGCTTCCGCATCTGACGGGCTGCCCGGTCGGGATGCCGTTCCGGCCATTCGCAACGCCGGCGGAAGCGGCGCGGCGGATTGGGGATTGCGGAGCGTCCAGAGTTCGCGGCCGGCGGCCGGACTCGTCGCGGCAAAGACCAGCATCGTTCCGGCGGAAGTGTATCCGGATGGCGAAGAGCCCTGAAATCCGGGGCGGATATCAGTCAGCACGCCTGTCCCGGTCCAATGGCCATTGCTCACAAACGGT
>JANOFL010000209.1:0-15954 GCA_031405895.1 Planctomycetota bacterium | reverse complement strand
GACTCGTCGCGGCAAAGACCAGCATCGTTCCGGCGGAAGTGTATCCGGATGGCGAAGAGCCCTGAAATCCGGGGCGGATATCAGTCAGCACGCCTGTCCCGGTCCAATGGCCATTGCTCACAAACGGTTCGGCCCCAAACTGCCCGGAGTCGGCGGTGTAGTAGAGCAAACCATTGAAGGCCGTCAGGTAGCGCGGATTTGAATCGGACGGTCCGAGGTTGAGGTCGATGACCGTCACGGTTCCGGCCCCGGCGAGGTTGCTCCGCCACAACTCCCGGCCGTTCTGGTTCTGCGCCGCGAACATCAGCCAGCCGTTAAGGTTGGTCAGGCTCCCAGGCGAAGACGATTCGCTGCCCGGCTGGATATCCCGGACAAGCACCGTTCCTGCCGGATTGCCCCGGCTGCGCCACAGCTCGCGGCCGTGGGTTCCATCATCGGCGTGGAACAGGACAAAGCCCTTGACGTTGGTCAGCTCTTCCGGCGAACTGCCGGCCGGACCCGGGTTGATGTCGGCCACCAGCCGCGTGCCTGGAACCGACCCGTCGCTGACCCAGAGTTCGCGGCCCACCGTCCCGTCGTCCGCGGCGAAATAAAGCCGGCCAGCCACATTGACCAGGCCAGTCGGGTCTGAGCCGGCTGCACCCAGTCGGGCGTCGCGCACCAGGCCGGTCCCGGCGGTTGTTCCATCGCTCATCCACAGTTCGGTTCCGCTCACGCCGTCGTTGGCGGTGAAATAGAGCCGGCCGCCGACGTTGATCAGCTGGGTCGGGATCGAGCCGAACGCTCCGGGCCGGATGTCGCGGATCTGGCTGGTGCCAGCCGCCGTCCCGTTGCTGCGAAACAGTTCTTCGCCGCGGCTCCCGTCGAGCGCGCTGAACAACAACACGCCATTGACATTGGTCAGGAAGCGGGGATTGGAGCCACTGGTTCCAGCCCGCAGGTCGGCGACTTCCACGGTGCCCCCCGCTGTGCCGTCGGACTTCCAGAGCTCCCGGCCATTTGCTCCGGCGGCCGAGAAGTAAAGCATGCCGTTGATATTGGCAAGATTCTGCGGGACCGAACCCTGCGCGCCGGCAAAGATGTCCCGCACCATGCGTGTGCCGCCCGTCGAACCATCGGTTACCCACAGTTCGCGTCCGCTGGCTGGCGTGTAGGCCACGAAGTAAACCAGCCCATTGACGTTGGTGAAATCCGAGGGGGACGAAAAGGCCGCTCCCGGCAACAGATCGATCACACCAAGATCCTGAGGTGGCAAGGGTGCCTCTACTCCCGGACCGGATACCTGGGGACTGGCCACTCCCATGCCGCCGACGCCCTGCAACCCAACACCCGGCGCGGTTACTCCAACGAGGTTCACTGTCGGGCCGCTGACAGGCACCTCACCGCCCCCGTTCAGGAACCAGAGCTCGTTGCCAAGTGTGCCATCGTTGAAATCAAAGAACAGCGAGCCATTGACCGAGACGAGGCTGTTCGGCGCTTCAGCGGGCGGGTTGTTTCCCGGGCGGATGTCGGCGACCTGCGTCGTTCCAGTCGCGGTCCCGTCACTGCGCCAGAGTTCGACACCGCTGGCCGGAGTTGTGGCTGTGAAAAACAGCGTCCCGTTGACATTGACCAGCTGGTCGGGGCCGCCGTCGGCGGCTCCAGACGCGAGGTCCAGCACAAGGCCGGTCCCGCTCCCGGTCCCGTCGCTGCTCCAGAGCTCTTCCCCGTGGACCCCATGCGAGGCGGCAAAAAACAGCCTGCCATTGACATTGGTCAGTCGCGAGGGGGACGAGCTGGCGTTTCCCGAATCGATGTCACGGACCAGGACGGTTCCCGCCAGGGTTCCATTGCTTCGCCACAACTCGTAGCCACTGGTGCCGTTGTTGGCGGAAAAGAAAACAACTCCATTCACGTTAGTCAGGAACTGTGGCCCACTGGGGGACAGGCCGGCGTTGATATCCCGCACGAGGACCGTGCCCGTCGTCGTGCCATCGCTCCGCCACAATTCGACGCCGTTCACTCCGTCGTTGGCGACAAAGAAGAGCGTGCCGCCGACATTGGCCAGCCGGTGGGGAACCGAGTCGTCCGCACCCGGCCGGATGTCCCGGACCTGAACCGTTCCGCCGGTGGTTCCGTCGCTCCGCCAAAGCTCGACCCCCGTTCCCGAATCACCGGCTGTGAAGAAGAGCGTGCCGTTGACGTTGACCAGCGACTGCGGCGCCGAATTGCCGGAGCTTCCCGAAAAACTCCGGACCAGCGTGGTGCCCGCCCCCGTTCCATCGCTGCGCCAGAGCGCATAGCCCGGCGTCGTCCCGTCGTTGCCGTGGAAAAACAGCGTCCCGTTGACGTTGGTCAGATCCAGGATTCCGCCTGAACCCGCCCCTGGATCGATGTCCTTCACCAGAACGGTGCCGGCTTCCGTCCCGTCGCTTTGCCAGAGTTCGGTCCCATTGACGCCATTGTTGGCAAGGAAGAACAGTGTGCCGTTGACGTTGGTCAGCGCGAGGGGCGACGAGCTTCCCGATCCAGGGTGAATGTCCCTGACCCGTTTCGTGCCGGCGATCGTCCCATCACTCCGCCAGAGTTCGGTACCGCTCGCGCCGTCATTGGCAGTAAAGAAGACCGAGTGGTTGACGTTGGTGAAATGGGCGGGACTGGAAGCCCCCGCGCCGGCCGCGATTTCGATCTGGACTGGCGGCAATGGCGACAACGCCCACAATTCACGTCCGTGGGCCGAATCCTGAGCTGAAAACAAAAGGGATCCGGCAAGGAATGCGCCGAGGTCAGGATAGGAGCCAAAAGGTCCTGGTACCGTATCGGCCACCAATTGTGCGTCAGCGCCGCTGGCCCGGGTCAGCCAAAGCTCGCGTCCACGCGTGCCGTCACTGGCGGCGAAATAAAAAAGTCCATCACTGCCAAGGCCCACTGGTCTTGGATCTGAACTGCCGGATCCTGCGCGGATATCGCGCACGAGCTGGGTTCCGCCAGGCGTGCCGTCGCTTTTCCACAGCTCAGCGCCACGGGTCCCGTCGTTGGCGTGGAAAAACAGCGTGCCGTTGACGTTGGTCATGAACTTTGGCTGCGATCCGAGCGCATAAGAATTGATCGCTCCCGGTCGGATATTCTTGACCAGCACAGTCCCTGCTTCCGAGCCATCAGATTTCCAGAGTTCACTGCCGCTCGTCGGGTGAAATGCTGCGAAGAACAGCGTGCCATTGACGTTGATCAAGTTCCCGGGATTCGAATTGAACGGCCCGGTCCAGATGTCCTTGACAAGCACGGTCCCAGCCTCTGTGCCGTCGGATTTCCACAACTCATAGCCGTGGACATCGCCGATATTCCCGTCATATGCTGTAAAAAACAGCGTGCCGCTGACGGTTGTCAGGTTTGCCAAATAAGAACCGCTGGCGCCCTCCCGGATATCCTTGACGCGAACCGTCCCGGCTTCCGTGCCATCAGATTTCCACAATTCACCACCGCTGGTTCCATCGATCGCACGGAAAAACAACGTGCCGTTGACGTTCGTAAGATACAATGGGTTCGAACTCCCCGCGCGAATGTCCTTGACGCGCACGGTCCCAGCCTCGGTACCGTCGGATTTCCACAGCTCACGATCACTGTTCCCGTCGGATGCCACGAAATACAGTGTGCCGTTGACTTCCGTCAGGTTTCTTGGAGCCGAACTTGACATCCCAACGCGGATGTCCTTGACGCGCACGGTCCCGGACTCGGTGCCGTCGGATTTCCACAGCTCATAGCCGGCGTCAACGTCGGGCGCCACGAAAAACAACGTGCCGTTGACGTTTGTCAGGTACGCTGGATACGAACCTGTTGCTCCTGCGCGGATGTCCTTGACGAGCCGGGTCCCAGCTGTCGTGCCGTCGGTGCACCAGAGTTCATCGCCATGTGTCCCATCGTTCACCCTGAAAAAGACGTCGTCGCCAGCCACGGTCAGAAATCGCGGGTAATAGGATTCGGGGCCGGGAAAGATGTCCTTGAGCAACACCGGCAGGGCCGCCAGCTGCAACCGCTGTTCAAGCGGCCCGTAAGCGGGCCCATTACTGGCCGAAGTTCGCCTGGCGCGGCGCTGGAGTTTCTCTGTCGCCATCAGTTTTCGACGGCGACCGACGGCATGTTGACGGCGGGTCATGACTGGATTTCCCAAGCCAGGGTCAGTTGATGAGAGTACCTTGCGCCTCAATGCTCACTGTTCCGTTGCGGGCAGGGGGTAGTCCATCCATTCCCCAGCGCCCTGAAGGTCGTCGTCCACCCATCCTGGTGGACCACCGAAGCCTTCACGAACGTTACCGACCCGCTTGCTGTTCCGGAAACAGCACCGATTGTAACCAGAATGGACTTTTCTTCATCTTTCTCCATTCTCTTTTTTCTCGACCGGGCGCGGATAACGATGTCTGGCCACAGATGGTGACCTCAACCCGTTACCGGGATCCGCCGCAGCGGACCGGTACTTCAGTTCGCGGGTTTCCCACGACTGGCCATGGTCGAAGTTTGCGCTCGCCATCGGTGGCTGGCGCCATGCCTCTGATCGGGGCAGAAATTCACCGGTGGCTGGTGGTTTGTCACACCTGCATCGAGGGATTGGACCAATACCAGCCCGACGCGCTGGCGGGGGTTTTTCCGTCACGAACCTTGCTGGCGCGGCGGGCTGGTATTCGTCAAACAGGGTGTGACAGACCACAAGGGACTGACAAAGCAGGAGCTTTGTCACCACGCGCTGGTGGTTTGTCACACCTGCTTCGAGGGATCGGACCAATACCAGCCCGAAGCGCAAGCGAGGATTTTGCCGTCACGAACCTTGTTAGCGCGGCGGGCTGGTCTTCCTCAAACAGGGTGTGACAGACCACAAGCGCCATGCCGCTGACCGGGGCAGAAATTCACCGGTGGCTGGCGCCATGCCGCCAGTTCGTGAAAACCTTGTGCCGTCCGGTCAAACCCGCCGGCCGGTCAGATATCCCCGCTTTCGTTGATCCAGCTGTAGATGCTGTTGGCCATCGCCCGCAGGGCCAGCTCGGAGGCGTCCAGAACACCGTCGCCGTTGAGGTCGTAGACGTTGCTGTAGTTCCCGCTGGTGTTGGCTCCGGTCAGGGTGTTGGTGGCCTGGAGCAACGCCATCACGGTCATACTCGTGTTGTTGGCAACACCAAACGCCGCGCCCGAACTGCCAATATTGACCACCCGGGCACCGAGTCCCAGTTCGGTCACGTTGAAGCCATAGCCGGCCGCCACGCTGTTCCCCGCAAGGTTGCTGCTGGTGAACCAGCTCGACAGGGCCGTGGCCATGAACTGCGCATCGACCTTGGCCGAGCCATGGACCTTCTTCTTGAAGAACTCGTTCTTGTAGAACGAAGCGACTTCATCTCCGTTGTCACCACCGGCTCCATTGGCAAACGTGTTGCCGAAAATGTTGCCAAAATTGGCTGACAGCCAGCCTGCCAGGGCCGTCCCGCCGGTCCGGATCAGGGCTTGGCCGTTCTTGTTCTGCCAGAATCCGATCGTGGCCGAGTCGCCGGCCTGAACCGCCTGGCCCTGCTCGGTGAAGTCGTAGTCGAACGCATCAAGGCCCGAGAGGGTCAGGGTCATCTCATTGGACGAGATGGCAGTTCCCCCGGCCGTTCCCAGGATCGCGGCGAGACTTGCCACACCCGTGGGCTGGGTCTGGCGGATGCGGAACGTCCCGGCTTCGTCATCGACGAGGAACGCATAGGCACCCCCCATTTCCGTTTCGTCGGAGCCGATCAGATTGCCCTGCCCGTCGAACAGTTCGATGATCACGGCATCCAGCGGAGTTTCGGTCCCGCCGTCGAACAGCCCATCCCCATCGACATCGACAAACACCGTGCCGCTGATCGTGGCTGTCTGGTTGAGAAGGCTGACCGTGAAGTCCTGCGTCAGCGAATCGCCTTCGCCGTCGCTCGCCTGAGCCGTGATCGTGTGGCTGGTGGCCGCCTCGTAATCCAGCAGCGACCCGTCGGCAACGGTGATGAATCCCGTGAACGGATCGATCGCAAAACGTCCTCCTGCATCGTCGATCAGGCTGTAAGTAACCGTGTCGTCGATGCCGGGATCATCGGAGAAGGCGGAGATGCCAACAGCGCTGCCATTGGCCGCGTTTTCCGTCACTTCGTCGGCTGCCGCGTCATCATCGACCGGGGTCGAAGGGGCCACGTTGTTGACGGTGACCCAGAACGTCCCAGCCCCGTCATAAACTCCGTCTTCATCTTCGAGCGTGACCCGGATCTGATACGTCTGAGTGCCATCGGCGTAGGTATGGGTCGCCGTGCTGGACGCTGGACTGCCCGCCAGCACACCTGTCGTGTGGCCATCGCCCCAGTCAATGCTGTAGCCGGCAATCGAGTCGTCGCCCGGTTCATAGATTGCGCCGAGGTCCAGCGTGAACTCCGAGCCTTCGTCGACCGTCTGGTTCCCACCCAGCTGGATCGAGGGCGCGACATTCAGCACCTGGACGCCGATTGAACCGGCGATGAAATTTCCGTCTTCGTCTGTGACCGTGACCGAGTGGGTCTGGTTTTCCGGCCCATCGTCGTAGGTATGGAGAGCCACGGTGTTGGCGGGGCTGCCGGTAAAGGACTCAACGGTCCCGTCGCCCCAGTGGATCTCGTACGAAGCGATCAGGTCCTGGCCGGGGTCGTAGATGTTGCCGAGGTGGAGCGCGTACGGGGAGCCTTCAAAGACGGTCGCATCGCCGCTGAGCCCGATGGAGGGCGGCACGTTGGCGACGGCGTAGGTAAAGGTGGCCATGGCGGCCGCGTTCTGGTCGTCGGTGGCCGTGATCGTCACGGTAAACGGCCCGGCCGGCCCGTCAGCCGCATTGAGCGACCAGCTCCAGGTCCCGTCGGCATTGTTCTGGGTCACCATGCCGATACTTGCAGAGATCGTGACCGTGCCGTTCCCCTGCGCATCGGAGAAAGTGCCAGCATTGGTCGCGATGTTTCCTTCGGCAATGGTCACTGCTGCCAGATTGGCAGCAACGGTTGGCGGTGCGTTCGGGTTCGCAGTCAACATCACCGATGTGGGCGAGTAGTTGACCTGGTGATTGACTCCGTTGAAAACGACAATCGCGTTATTGGGCAATCCGTTGAACGTGCCCACGACGTTCGTCGCAGAAACGATAGTGAAAATCTGGCCCGGGCTGGAAACGTATGCGCCGCTCAGCGCCAGATTCACGCCGTTCAGGTCAGCCGTTCCATTGACGTTGAGGCGTCTGTACTGGGAGTCGATTGTTGACCCAGCAATATTGATGTTCAGTTTAGATCCTGAATCGATGTTGAGCGTTCCACCCTGCAAGTTCAAATCTAAACCACCGACGGAAGGGCTAACCCCTCCGCTAGAGGCCGTCGACAAGTTCATGTTTGTCAGCGCCGATCGCGAGATTGGGTTGGCAAATGTGATCGTCCCGCTGTTCGCATCGCCGATGTTGATCGTCCCAGTGTCGATTCGGTCGAGTTCCGCATCGCTCAAGTTCAATGGCCCGTTTACCGGATCACCTGCCGTGTCCAGATTAATGGCCACGCCGCTGGTGCGTTGCCGAATCGAGACGCTGCTCGAAATACCTGTACTGATGGCTCCACCAGACAAATTCATGCTGTCGCCGACGAGCGCCACAGTACCGCCGCTCGCGGGCGTCGAAATCACGCCACCACCTTCAACGTGGATCGCAACGCCGCTGCTTCCGGACCCAATGCCGTTTACCGACACATTGCCACCACTCGACGTGATGCTGCCGGCAGCAAGTAGAGAGACGCCGTGGTTAAAGTTCCCCGCCCCGATATAATTTCCACCATGCCCGACAACTGTAACATGGCCATTATTTCCCGCCATTATGCGCCCGGAAGATTGGACTGCGACGCCAAAGTTATCCGCGCTGGATCCATTTCCACCTCCGGTGCCAGTCACCGCCACATTGCCACCGCCCGACGTGATCAATGCGCCGGTTCCGGCAAGCAACACGCCATAGTTGATACTGCCCCCGGTTCCCGTGCGATTACCGCCTTGACCGACAACGGTGACCTGACCGTTGCTCGCCGCACTAATTATCCCCCCGGAAGCAACAAAGACGCCGAGGTTGAACGAACTTGTTCCGTTTCCTCCGCCGGTGCCCGTCACTGACACATTGCCACCGCCCGAAGTAATTGACGAACCTGTGCTACTTAACTGGACGCCTTGGTTACTACCCCCCGTTCCAGAAAGACTGCCGCCTTGACCCACCACTGTGACGGTGCCGCTGCCGACCGCGCTGATCTGCCCTGATGAGCTAATGCCAGTGTTGCCCTGACTAGCGCCTGCACCACCTCCCGTGCCAGTCACCGACACATTTCCACCGGAGGATGTGATTGACGAACCGGCGTCGAGCAACACGACACCGGCGTTAGAATTCCCGGTACCCGAGGAATTGCCGCCTTGGCCTACGACGGTAACATGGCCATTATTTCCTGCTGCAATCCGTCCGGAATCTCGAAGATAGACGCCATTATTTATAAACGCTGACCCACTTCCTCCTCCGGTTCCAGACACTGAAACATTTCCTCCGCTCGACGCGATTGAAGAGCCAATTCCAGCGACTAAAACGCCATAGTTGTGGCTCCCCGTTCCCGAGCGATTTCCCCCCTGACCGACGACGGTGACGTGGCCATTATTTCCCGCCATTATTCCCCCGGAACTTCCGACTTCGACGCCATGGTTTTCCGCGCTGGATCCATTTCCACCTCCGATGCCAGTCACCGCCACATTGCCACCGTTCGACGTGATCCTGGCATTATTGAATGCAACATAGACGCCAGAATTACGCCCCCCCGTCCCAGTCAGATTGCCACCTTGGCCTAGGACCGTGACGGTGCCGCTACCTCCCGCGGTGATCTGACCGGCGAACCAAACGTTTACGCCAAGGTTGAACGAATTTGTTCCGCTTCCTCCGCCGGTGCCGGTCACTGACACGTTGCCACCGCCCGACGTGATCAAAGCGTTGTTTCCAGTAATATCGACGCCGTGGTTGGAGTGCCCCGTTCCTGTTAGATTTCCACCTTGGCCAACGACCGTAACGGTGCCGTAATTCCCAGCAGTAATTTTTGCGGAATTTGAGATGCCATAGTTATTGTTACCGGATCCGTTTCCTCCTCCGGAGCCAGTCACTGCAACGTTGCCCCCATTCGACGTGATCGAAGATCCTGTGGAAATAACCCGGACGCCGTAGTTAAAGCCCCCCGTCCCGGTCAAATTGCCGCCCTGGCCTACGACCGTGACGTGGCCGTTATTCCCAGCTGTAATTTGCCCGGAACCTTCAACAGCGACGCCATGATTGCTCGCACTTGCGCCAGCGCCACCGCCCGTCCCCGTCACTGACACGTTGCCACCGCTCGACGTGATCGTGCCTGGGCCATAAATATAGACACCGGAGTTGTTTCCCCCCGTCGTCCCGGTCAAATTGCCACCATGGCCAACGACCGTGACGCTGCCGCTATCCCCCGCCGAAATTTGACCAGCAGTTTCAACATTGACGCCGTTGTTGCCGAAAACGGTGCCTGCGCCACCTCCTGTACCGGTGACCGACACGTTGCCACCGATTGAGGTGAGCGACGAACCGGCACCTGTCACATATACTCCGTAACCGGCGCCGGCGGTCAATTTTCCACCCTCGCCGACAACAGTCAACAAGCCGCTCGTCGAGCCAATGAGTTTACCTCCGTTTCGCATCGCCACCCCATGATTATTACCGGCGTTACCTCCGCGGCCTTGAACGGAAATTGTGCCCGTGCCAGTCGACTGAATCGTGCCATTAAGCAAGTCAATGCCGGTGAAAAGTCCAGATGTCGGCGTCGGTTGGAGATTTGCTTGAAGCGTTATATTGCCGTCCACAGTTGTCAGATTTGAACCAGAATTGAACTGGAGGTTTCGCGAAGTGGATACATAGATGCTGTTGCCAAGTGTAAACGTTGAATTGCCGTTGAAATTAATGGCGGCGGCAGGTCCTGAATCAAGCGTGACGTTGAAATTATCGGAATAGGTGTTCGATCCGCTGTTCGCAAACGTCACACCAGCTGCGCTAATAGAATCACCGACGTTTATGGTATTGAAGGCCGCCAAGCCGGTGTTCGTCACGGTCAAAATCGTTCCGCTCATTGACACATTTGGGCTGGGCGAACCGGTCCAGGTGCCCGAATTGAGGGTGAATGTGTAAATGCTTGGCGTGGCGACGATTGAGACGACTTGATTGGCAACATTGAGATCGATGTCCAGCACTGACCCTGCCTCCGCGAAGGCTGCGAGAAGGTTGCGCGGCTCCAGCATTTCGAAGCCGGCGGAAGTCGCGAACGACGCTTGACTCCGACGGGCTGGATTACGGCGGGTGGCAAGGCGGGTTGAGCGGCGGGTGCGACGTTTCATCGAGATCTCCAGGGCGGTTTGGAAGTGTTGCTGGTGGAGGGAGCGTTTCCGTGTGGTGGGCGAACGCGAAAGTCCCCGTTGCGTGATTGCGGAGGGACGGACACGCGCTTGGGACGCGGTATGTCGAGAACTGGGGGAGATCAACCGACTCAAAGACCCTTGCGTGGCGAGGCACCTATCGGCAGCCCGCCAAGCCGATCTGATCGCAGGTCCAATCTCTCCGTAAGTCCTATCCCGCAGAGCACGGGAAAACGGTTCGCTGCAATTTGCCGAATAAAGGAAAATTTCCGGATTCGGGGAATCCACGCTTCCAGGCTCAACGGCCGGATGGTCGGGAATTCGCGGAAACATCGGGACTCTGCCCGCGAAACGCGGACCGGCCGTTTTCAAAGCACCAATGTCCGTCGTGTCTCAATTGGAACCGGAAGGGCATCCGCGGATTGTGCTGATGGACGCAGATGCAGACGCAGATGCGGATGTGGGCTGTGGACCAGTGCGCCAGGCGCGCTTCACTCCAGCCGGGTGAGGAGTCCGGACAGGGCTTGCTGGGCCGAATCGCGGGCCGGGGAGGGAACCTGCGACTCCAGCGCGGATTGCAAAGCCATCGCCAGATGACGGAGGGGGAGCTGGTTCAGCTTGTTGAGCCGGTCGAGATCAGCTGCGATGTCTTCGCAACCAGCCGGGATTCTCGCAAAGTCGATGTTTGCCGGTTCCGTGTGGATCGTGACCAGCGACTTCTGCAACTGAAGTTGTCCGTGGTACCAGCGATGGTCCTTGTCGGTCAGGTTTTGCTCCCACTTGTCCACGGCCTGGCGGACGCCCTCCCAGTCCTGCAGTTGCACCGAGACCAGCGCGAGGTTCGCGAGGATGCCCACAAGGACCGGGTGCCCCGGCCCCAGACGCTCTTGCCAGGCAGCGAGGGTCGCCCGCAGGAGGTCGCGGCTGCGTTCGCTCTGCCCAGCGATCTGGTATGCGGCTGCCAGCTCGCAGTCGATGAGGAGCCGGTTCTTGCCGGATGCGGCTTGCTTCGGATCCGCCGGCCCGACTGCCCGCTCCAGGTGCGCGATGGCCTCATCGGTATCGCCGGCCAGCAGGCAACCGCGCGCCAGGGCCAAGCGGGCGAGGTGCGCGGTATCGTGATTCGGTCCGAGGTGCTCGCTCGCAAGATCCAGGGCCGCCACAGCCAACTGTCGTCCGTCGTCGTTCTGACCGGCGGCGATGAGTTTTTCGGCCAGGGTCACGCGGACCAGCAGGGCGGTCGGGCCGCTCTCTCCTTCGCGGGCCACCTGCGCATCGAGGCATTCGCGCAGGATGGGGAGGGCCTCATCCATCCGGTTCATGCTGGCGAGGAGGTTGGCGTGAACGAATCTCGCGCTGAGGGTTCGCGGGTGATCCCTGCCGGGACGGACACTCAGGCGCTCGATGGCGGGCTCGAGGATGGCCAGCGCCTCTTGACCCCGTCCGAGGTCCCGCCAAGTGGTCGCAAGGTTGATTTGCACGGCGTTGTAATCGGGATGGTCTTCGCCGACGGTTTCCAGCATGACCTGCGAGGCCTGTTCGAGCAGCTCGCTGGCCCGCCGGTCATCGCCCAGGCTGCGAAGCAGGTTGGCGAGATTGTTGCGCGTCGTATTGGTGTCGACGGAGTTGGGGCCAAGTTCGGCGCTGCGCAGCTGGTAGACCCGATTCATCCATTCGAGCGCACGGTCGAGCTCCCCGTTCGCATCGTACGCCGCGGCGAGAACATTCATCGAGGTCATGGTCGACTGATGAGTTTCTCCCAGCAGGCGGGTGCGGCGGGGAATGAGGGTTTCGAGATTGGCGATGCAGGCGGTGTAGTTCCCGGTCTGATACTGGCATGTGGCCAGTCCATGCAGACAGGCCAGGGTGTTGGTCCCCTCGGGTTCAGAAAGCTGGTAATAGTCATAGCCCCGCTGGTAGGCCGCGGTGGCCAGATCCGGCTTGCCGCATCCCAGATAGGCCTTGCCGAGATTGGTCGAATTCAGGGCAACCCAGAGTGGTTCATCGGCCGGTGCGGACTCTTCGATGATCTGATCCGCACGCTGAAAGAGTTTCAGGGCCTGATCGGCATAACCAAGATTCAGCAGCGAGCCTCCCAGGTCGAACAGCAGCTCCAGCTGGTAATGGGGGCGCTGGAAACTGTTCTTGCCAATCTGCTCTCCGGCCTGAACCAGCCGGTCGGCAAGCAACTTGGCCAGTTCGGGATCGTCCGGTTTCTTTTCCCTTGGATCGAGGCCGGAGAAGATCCCGCGCAGGATCTCGTTGTATTCGTTGGTCTGGGTATTCAGCTCGTCCGCCTGAAGGCGGGCTTTCGTCTCACTGGCGGCCAGCTCATCCGATTTGCCCTGAAGTCGCTGGGCTTCCCGGGTCCTTTCCTCGGCGATCCGTTTTTGCTCCAGGATCAGCAGGTTGGAGATGACCAGGCCGATCGTCGCCAGGACCAGGCCGGCCAGCCCCGCTTTGACGAGCAGCGGATTCCGGCGGCTCCATTTGCCGAGCCGGTTGGCCCACGACGGATTTCGCGCGGTGATCGGCCGGTTGTCGAGAAAGCGTTGCAGCTCATCGGCCAGATCGCGGCAGCGCGGGTAACGTTCGCCGGCACTCTTCCGCGTAGCCTTGCCGATAATGGTCGCAAGATCGGCCGGGATGGCGGGCTGGACCCGGGCCAGCGGATCGGGATCGGCCGACAGGATCCTGTTGATCAATCCGGCCCGGTCCGTTTCAGGGAACATGGGACGAAGCGATGCCAGCTCGTAGAGGGTGGCCCCGAGGGAGTACTGGTCGGTTCTTGAATCGATCAGGCCCTGGTCGCCGGCAACCTGTTCGGGACTCATGTACCGCAAGGTTCCCATGATGTCGCCGGTGGTCGTCATGCCAGGCGCGGTCTCGATCCGGGCGAGGCCGAAATCGGTTACGAAGAGCGTGCCTTGCGGATCAATCAGCAGGTTGCCAGGCTTGACGTCGCGGTGGATCACGCCGTGCTGGTGGGCTTCATCGAGCGCGCGAGCGGCCTGGATTCCGAGGGTAGCGATATTCCGGAAATAGCCGGCGTCAAAGTGCCCGCCGGGGAACCGGTCTGGCTGTACCGGTTTGGTGTCGCCGTCGGGAGCCGTTGAGTCGTTCCCCTTTGTGGACGTGCTGCCCAGGGCCTGGGCGCCCGGCCAGCGATGTACGGATACGGCCTGGCTGATCGAGCTTCCGTCAACGGTACCGGTCTGGTGGATCTGGCTGCGCAGCAGGCCAATTACGCCCGCCAGGCTGGGCCCGCGAATCAGCTGCATGGCGTAATAGTGCACGCCGTGGTCTTCACCCACGGAATAAACGGCCACCATGTTGGGATGTTCGATGAGGGCAGCCGCCTGGACTTCATTCCGGAACCGTTGCAGTGCCCGACCGTCGATCAGGGAGACCAGTGGCAGGACCTTAAGCGCCACCCGGCGGTCAATGGAAAGCTGCGCGGCTTCATAGACGACCCCCATCCCGCCGCGCCCGATCGGTTCGAGCAGCCGGAAGTCACCGAGTGTCGGAAAGATGCCGGCTCCCGCCGCGCCAGCCGGTGACCTGTCGCCGGACAACGACCAGTCGACCGCGTGCAGTTCTTTCAGGACCCGCACCATCCCGGCAATCTTCTCGCCGTGGAGCGGGTGTTCTCTCGCCAGCCGTTCGACGTCGACGTCGGATCCCTGTTGAATCTGCTGGTACACCCGATCCAGAAGCTCACCCAGAGCCGACGGTTCAACGCTCATCGTCAGGGAACTTTTCATGGCTGTTGTTTCTGCGCCGGAGGAGGATCTCGCTCAGCCTTGCCAGGGCCCGGCCCAGGCGGGATTTGGCCGCCGCCTCGCTGACGGCGAGGATTCCGGCGATTTCACGGACTTTCATCTGTTCGACGTAGCGCATCAGCAACAGTTCGCGGCCCGGTTCATCCATCTCGTCGAGAGCCCGTCGGAGTTCTGCCTTGCGTTCGGCTGCCTCGGCCTGCCGGCTGGGAGAATCCTTTCTGTCGACAAGCAGGTCAGCCAGGCGGGCCGTTGATTCGGACGATGCCAGCCGTCCGATCGGGTCCTCGCGTATCACCGAACGCTTGCCGGCGCGGACGTGTTTGCGGTGGGCGTCCAGGATCCGCTCGCGAGCCATTTCCCGAAGCCACGGGTAAAAACCTCCGGCCGGCTCGGCGTCGAGTTCCGGCAACCGCCGCGCGGCAACAAGCAGCGTTTCTTGGACGATGTCGGACGGGTCGACGCGCTGCCGCACACGCGGATCAAGAAACAAACCGACCATCCGCTTGAGGCGCTCGCGATGTCGCTGCAGCAGGGCCTCGGCCGCCGGGGCGTCACCGCGCTGGGCCAGGTCCAGTAGCCGTTTCGTGTCGAAATCAGTCATCTATCCGGTACCCCAACGGCACCGGCCAGCGCCTCAAACCAGCGGCCCGCATGCATAACGATTGCGAAACTGTCGCAAAAGCAAAGCTAAGGGAAGCTGACGTCGTCGAAGGTTTAGCCTAGTTCCGGCTCGGGACTTGTTCAATTGGACAGGCTCAGCGAGCGAGTGTGCGACAAGGTTTGAGCCCTCACGAGCATCCTGCTGCCGTGAGGGAAACCCCGGCCTGCACGTTTTGAAGTTGCGCTTTTATACCAGCCCGCAGCGCAAGCAAGGGAAAAACAGCCCCCGGGCTGGTCCTTGCTTGCGCTGCGGGCTGGTATTTTCCGCGGGACAAACCACAAAGCGCAACTTCAAAACGCGCACGATGGGACTCCGATCCCGTCGCTCCCGCCTCCTCGACGAAAAACGCAAAGCCTTGAGGCGCCGCGAGGAAGACGAGCGGAAATGACGGTTGTCGGAAACTGACCAAGCTGACCTGATTGACGTGTCCGAACTGTCTGACGTGTTCGATCTGTCTGACATGCCGGACGTGTCCCGCCCCCACCGACCTTGCGTCATTGGTATCTACACATCTTCCAAACGCCATGAAACCAGTCGAAGCCCAGGAAACACGTCAGCCAGGAGCAAAACCAGGCGATTTCATGGTTCTTCAATGGACAGCACGGAGCAAGCAGAACTTCGGCGCGAGATGTGGGGAAACCATTGCCGCCTGGGGTGGCGATTTAGCTTTCTTTGCCCCGGATGGGGCAACGAAATGTAGCCACGGGTGAAGCGATCCCGGTCGGACGGGATCGCGGAACCCGTGGACAGAATGGGGAGGGAATTCTTCGCCCCGGATAGGGCGACGGAGTTTCTTTGAAGGTTTTGGGGTTGAAGGGACTGGTCGCGGGGCGGGGCAGTTCCCGAAACTCCGTCGCCCCATCCGGGGCGAATTAATCAAGTCCCAACCCTTTCCACGGGTTTCGCGCCGTCCAATGTGGCGACGCATCACCCGTGGCTACACTCCACCGCCCGCTCCGGGGCGGAAGAACCGCCAATCGTGGTCGTTTAACAGCCAGCCGGGAGTGGACCCAACGTCTGCGCGAGATGTGTAGATACCAATGACCTTGCGTCGGTTGAGCGCGGGTTGGGCCACTACATCCGCGGACCCCA
>JANOFL010000158.1:0-7062 GCA_031405895.1 Planctomycetota bacterium | reverse complement strand
GTCGCGGAAGTCCCAGCCACGCGAGTCGCCCGGTTCGATACGGATCTGTCGATGGACCGAAGGGAGTTTGTCGAAAAAACGGTGAGTGCTGGACGATTTCCAGGTTCAGGTCGGTTCCTTCTCATCCTGCGGAGCGACAATCGGCTTTGCGGCCGGCCAGTGGTCCTCCCGTTGCCCAGTCAAATCTTGCCGGACCGGATTGCATGGGTCCCGTCAAACTGGTGTTTGGACTTGGACAGCCCGTTTTTCCGCGTTCCCATCGCTTGTGGTATCCATTCGCGTGTACACTTGGGCACCTTTCCGGCCGGCGAGCGGAGAGCAGATCCATTGTGAGGAGCTGGCCGCGTCCCGACTTGCCACTGGCCCAACGGCTTGCCATGTCCACTGCTGGAACAACTGCGGCGATATCCGAACCACAGGCTGACCCCGCCGAATTCAAGGCTGGCAAGCTGTTGCCGCCGATTGGCGTGATGCCGTGGCGGCTCAACTGGGCTTACCTGATCACGTTCCTGGTCATGCACGGCATCGCTTTGTTGGCGGTGTTGCCGTGGTTTTTCAGCTGGTCGGGGCTGGTCGTGTTTTTCCTTGGCGTGCTCCTGTTCGGGCAACTCGCGATTCCGATCGGTTACCACCGGCTGTTGACGCACCGCAGTTTCCGGACGCCGCGGTGGTTTGAGCGGACGCTGGTCACGTTGGCGATGTGCGCGGGGCAGGAGACGCCGGCCCGCTGGGTGTCGTGGCACCGGCTGCATCACCTTCATTCGGATCACCGCGAAGACCCGCATTCACCGCTCGTGAGCTTCTTCTGGTCGCACATGAACTGGCTGGTTCACGAGACGGCCGGGAACATGAAGACCTTTGCGCTCTATGAAAGGTACGCCCGCGACGTGCTGAAAGACCCCTATTATCTCTGGCTTGAGCGGCTGCCGATCGCCAATTCGCTGGTCTTTATCATCCACGCCGTGGTCTGGTTCTTCGTCAGCTGGCTGGTCGCCGTCTTGACGCTGGGAGCAGGGCTGCCGGCATTGCAGTGGGCGATCAGCCTGTTTCTGTGGGGTGTGGTGGTCCGCACGGTCTGGGTCTGGCACATCACCTGGTCGGTCAACTCGCTCACCCACCTGTTTGGCTATCGCAACTTCGAGACTCCCGACGGGAGCCGCAACAACTGGCTGGTCAGCCTGCTCACCTCGGGGGAAGGCTGGCACAACAACCACCACGCCGACCAGGTGAGTGCAACAGTCGGGATCAAGTGGTGGGAGCTCGACATCAATTACGGTGTGATCAGGCTGTTGGGCCTGGTCGGGCTGGCCACCGACATCGTCCCGCCCCGGCATGTTCGCGAGCGGCTGCGGGCGAGCAACATGGGGCACCCGCCCGCATCAGAGACGACGGGCAGCTGACGCCAATTGTGGGATTGCCGACTGACCTTAAGGCATTGCAAAACAATAACCTGCCGAATCGGGCACTAAAAACACCGTGAAACGCGGGCAGAACTTAATCCTTTTCCGGTAGGTTATTCAACTGCAAGGCCTAAGAGTTCGGGTGTCGTATTCGCCCGGACATGAAACATCGGGCAAAGCAGTTTCCGAAAACAACAACCAACTCTCTCCGCGCAATCCGGCGCAACACGTTCTGAAACCCGTCCGCCAACCGGACCTTGCATGCGCTGCTGGCTGGTGTTGCGCGGTTCGCCAACGAGCACTAAATATCCAGCATCGCCAGGTTCGGCGCAAGCTGTTTGACTTGCCGGGTCATGAAGCGTTTGATCTGGCCGGCTTCTTTCAGCCGCAGGGCGCTGGCGGTCATCTGTTCGGCTTCGGCCAGCGTCACTTGGCTGGCCAGCTGCTTGATCGACGGGATGAAGGCCGGGCTCATGCTGAAGCGGCGGAGGCCCATTCCGACGAGCAGCAGGAAAGCCTTCGGCTGGCCCGCCATCTCGCCGCAAACCGTCACCGGCTTGCGGGCCGCGTTGCACTCTTTGATGACGTTTTCGAGCACCATCAGGACGGCTGGCGAAAGCGGCTGGCAAAGGTGGTTGACCTTCGGGTTGTCCCGGTCGGCGGCCATCAGGTACTGGACCAGATCGTTCGAGCCGACCGAGACGAAATCGACCAGTTCGAGCATGTTGCGGATCGAGATCGCGGCGGCGGGGACTTCGAGCATGATCCCGAGCGGAATCTCGCGGAGGTTCTTGTGGCCGGCCGCGCGAAGCGTCTTGTGAGCGTTGCGGACCATCCCGCGGAGCTTGCGAACCTCCTCGACGGTCGTGACCATCGGGAACATGATCCGGACGTTGCCGTCGGGGAATTCGCTGGCGGCGCGGAGGATCGCCCGGATCTGGGTCGCGAAGAACTGGGGGTGCTCGAACGAGAGCCGGATGCTCCGCCAGCCCATGAACGGGTTGGCTTCCTGGTGCTCATGGCCGAGGTAGGCCACTGTTTTGTCGCCGCCGATGTCGAGCGTGCGGATCGTAACGTTGTGCCCGGGGCTGGCGGCGATCACATCGCGGTAGGCCGTGAACTGTTCGTCTTCGTCGGGGACGTCGGCGTGGGTCAGGTAGAGGTACTCGGTCCGGTAAAGGCCAACGGCGCTGGCCCCCATCGCGACGGCGGCGAGGGCGTCGGCGGTGCCGTTGATGTTGCCCTGCAGCTGGAGCTCGGTTCCGTCGGCGGTGACGGCGGGCAGTTCGCGGTTCTCGGCGAGTTGGTCCTTGAGGTGGAAGAACTCGCGTTCGAGCTTGCGGAAGGCTGCGAGGGCTTCGGGGTGGGGATTGATCGCGATGTGGCCGCTGCGGCCGTCGACGACGATCGTGTCGCCGGTCTGGA
The DNA here is from genome assembly GCA_031405895.1 of Planctomycetota bacterium. Lineage (GTDB taxonomy): Bacteria > Planctomycetota > Planctomycetia > Pirellulales > Pirellulaceae > BJ22. The sequence goes on along the minus strand of JANOFL010000158.1, from coordinate 4,237 downwards.
TGGCGCGGAGGATGCCTTTGACGCCCGAGACAGCCGGGATGCCGCGGCTGCGCGCGATGATCGCGGCGTGGCTGGTCTGGCTGCCGGCCTGGGTCACAATCCCGCGAACTTCGATGTCGCCGAGGGCAACGGCCTGGCTCGGGAGCAGCTCATTGGCGATCACGATCAGCGGCCCGGAGAGCGGCCTGCGATCCGCCGGGGTGGCTGTCAGGAGGTGGCTGGAAATCCGCACAATCACGTCGCGGATGTCGTTGAGCCGCTCCTGAAGGTAGCTGTCGTTGGTGCGGGAAAAAATCTGGGTGTAGTCGGCGAGCAGGCGGTGCAGGGCGGCGCTGGCAGTCAGCCGGTCGTCGACGATCCAGCCGCGGATCCGGCTGGTGAAGGCCCCATCGCGGAGAATCTGCTGGTGGATGGCAAAGATCGAGGCTTCGTCGCGGCCGACCTGGGTTTCGACCTTGCGTTCAAGCGTCTTGAGGTCCTGGGCGGTCCGGTCGCGGGCTGTCTCGTAGCTGGCCAGTTCGGCCGTGATCTGGTGTTCTTCCAGCCGCTGGGTGTCGGGATTGACGAAGATCTCGTGGACGACGTAGGCCGTGCCGATGGCGATGCCAGGCGAGACTGCGATTCCACGACGCATGGGGAAGAATCTAGCAGTTGGGGGGAAGGCTGGGTATGCGAAGCAAGGACCGGTCTTAACCCCGAAACTGCTGGAAAAGCCGGGTATCGACTCATACTCGTGCTCAGCGAAGCGGTGCTCGTAATCGTAATCGGCTTCTTCCGCTTTGCCTGGATTACGAGTACGAGTACCGTCCCGGCAGACCGGGACTGAGTACGAGTACGAAAGGATTCTGGGAAAGGCAAACTTCCGGCCGATGGCCAAGGAACAACCCCGGTTCAAAATGCCCAAAACCGGCCGATTCCTGCTGTCGTTGAGCGTTTTTCGGCTGGGTGGTATATTCGCCGGGCCTTTGGCCGTTGAGCCGCCGCTGGTTCCGGATGCACTGATGCGATTCAGCCAGATTGACCGCATCGTCGCGTTCGAGCCGGGGGTTTCGCTGACCGCGACGAAGACGCTGTCCCTTTCCGAGGAGTACCTCAAGGACCACTTTCCGCGGTTTCCCGTGATGCCGGGCGTGCTGATGCTGGAAGCGACCTTCCAGGCGGCGATGTACCTGGTCCGGCTGACCGATGACTTCGCCCATGCGATGGTGGTCCTCGACGATGCCCGCAACCTGAAGTTCCAGGGCTTCGTCCAGCCCGGCGACCAGTTGCTGATCAACGTCGAGTGGTATGGCCGGCAGGAGCGGGACCGGAATATCGTCAAGCTGAAAGTCAGCGGCGAAATCGGAGGCAAGACCGCCATGTCGGGCTGGCTGCTCATTCGCAGCTATGACCTGGCCGACACCCACCAGGCCGATCCGGCGACGGACCGGCATATGCGTCAAGAGTTTCGCAAGTCCAGCCGGTTGCTGTTCAACCAGCTGGGTGACTGACAGAATACGGGCCGATCCGGACCGCGCGTCGCCGGGGTGATCGCCGCAATTGAGGAGAATCTGACGAATGCCGACTCAAGAAGAAGTGTTTGACAAGGTTCGCACGGCCCTCGTGGACGCACTGGGGGTGGATGACGACGAAGTGCAACCCGGCGCGACCCTGGTCGGGGATTTGGGGGCCGAGTCGATCGACTTCCTCGACATCGTGTTCAAGCTCGAAAAAGGTTTCGGCATCTCGATTCCTCGCGAGGAGCTTTTCCCAGAGGACATCCTCGGCAATTCCGGTTTTGTTTCGGGCGGCCGCGTAACGGCAGAGGGGATCGCCAAGCTCAAGGAGCGGATGCCGTTCGCCGACCTGACGCGGTTCGAGAAAGACCCGCGCGTCCAGGACTTTGCCCAGCAGCTGACGGTCGAGGACCTCTGCCGTTACGTCAAGATGAAGGTCGGCGGCTGAGCGCCTGTGCGGGAACCGTCGGGGTCTGACCCCCTTTCGGAGCGGTTCCCGGACAGGCATTGAGTGCCGGCCCGCGAATCCTTCGGAAGCAACGATGCGCTGGTTCTGGATCGACCGCTTCACAGAATTCGTCGCCGGCCAGCACGCGACGGCGGTCAAAGGCGTCAGCCTCTCGGAAGAGGTGGTTGACGAGTACGCGCCCGGCGCTACCTATCTGCCGGCATCGGTGATCGTGGAGGGGATGGCCCAGACGGGTGGCCTGCTCGTATCGCAGATCAGCGACTTCAAGGCTCGCGTGGTGCTGGCCAAAATCGGCTCGGCCAAGTTCCATTGCGTCGCGCGGCCGGGAAGTCTGCTGGAGTTTCGCTGCCAACTGACCGGGAGTCCGCCCAGCGGCGCGTTTGTGTCCGGCACTGTGACCAGCGATGGCCAGCCGCTAGCCGATCTGGAGCTGATGTTCGCGATGCTGGAGGACGCGCGGTTCGACAAGGTCGTGCTCTTTGAGCCGGCCGGGTTTTGCCGGATGTTGCGGCTGTTGCGGCTGTTTGAGGTCGGCGTCTATCCCGACGGCCGCCCAGTCCTCGTCCCGCAGCACATGCAGGACGCCGAACGGGCCGAACTGATGGTATTCTGACACCAGTTCAGTCTGGTCTGTGGGACCCGTGAAGGCGGGTCTGGCCTGCGCATGGACCCACAGTGTTTCCCATTCATTGCCCGGTCAGAATCCCATGAAGCGTCGCGTGGTCATTACCGGAGTCGGGGTCATCAACCCGATGGGCAATGATGTCGAGGCGATGTGGGAGGGCCTGAAGGCCGGCCGGTCGGGCGTTGCCTACACGACGATCTTTGACGCCTCGCGGTTTCCGACCCGAATTTCGGCCGAGATCAAGAACTGGCAGCCGTCGGATGCAGGCCTCGACAACGAAGAATGGCGGATGCGGGGACGGCATTCGCGGTTCGCCGCCGGGGCCGCCATTCAGGCCGTCCGCTCGTCGGGTGTGCTCGACTCGATCAACGACCCGGCCCGGTTTGGCGTGTACCTCGGCAGCGGCGAAGGCAGCCAGGATTTCAGTTCGTTCGCCTCGATGATGGTCGCGGCAATTCAGCCCGACGGGACGCTTGACCTCAAGGCTTTCACGCTCAAAGGAATGGAAGTTCTCGATCCGGTGCTCGAACTGGAGCAGGAGCCAAGCATGCCGGTCGGGCACCTGGCCGCCATGTTCAATGCCCAAGGACCGAACGCCAACTGCCTGACTGCTTGCGCGGCGAGCAGCCAGGCGGTTGGAGAAGCGACCGAAATCATCCGCCGCGGCGAAGCCGACGTGATGCTCTCCGGCGGCACGCACAGCATGATCCATCCCTTCGGCGTCACGGGCTTCAATCTGCTCACGGCCCTTTCGACCAATAACGACGACCCGACCGGAGCCTCGCGGCCCTTCGACAAGAACCGCGATGGTTTCGTGCTCGGTGAAGGAGCGGCGATGGTGGTTTTGGAAGAGCTGGAGCACGCCCGCCAGCGCGGGGCCCACATCTGGGGCGAAATCGCGGGTTACGGCTCGACGGCTGACGCCTACCGGATCACGGATATCCATCCCGAAGGCCGCGGGGCGATCGGCTGCATGACTGCTGCGATCCGCGATGCCGGACTGAACGCTGACCAGATCGGCTACGTCAACGCCCACGGCACGAGCACCGCGGTCAATGACCGGGTCGAGTCGCGGGCCTGTCGCGAAGTCTTCGGTGCGTCCGCCCCGAACGTGCCCGTCAGCAGCACCAAGAGCATGATGGGGCATCTGATCGCGGCGGCCGGTGCGACCGAGCTGATTGTCTGCCTGCTCGCGATGCGCGACCAGCTGCTGCCGCCCACGATCAACTACCAGACCGCCGATCCGGACTGCGATCTCGATTACGTCCCGAATCAGGCCCGCCCGGCGAAGCTTCGCTACGCCCTCAACAACAGCTTCGGCTTCGGCGGCCAGAACATCTCGCTGGTGGCGGCAAAGTTCGAAGGCTGACCGCCGCCCCAACTGACCCGACGGCGCAAGCCGCGGGTTCCGCATGAGATTCCACCTGAGCCGACGGCGCTAGCCGCGGGTTCCAGGCCGGTGCCGGCTCGAGTCCCACCCAACCTGTCTGCGTCCACTTCACCCGCGGCTAGCGCTTAGGTTTACCCACAATTTGGTGTCGAGTGTACGGGGAAGCGGTGGATTTGGTTTGCAGGGTGTGTGAAGAAGTATCAGGGAGCGAACTTTTCGGGGGCTTCGACGTTATCCGTGCTGGTGTCCAACAGCAC
>JANOFL010000150.1:0-8577 GCA_031405895.1 Planctomycetota bacterium | reverse complement strand
GACGATTGGATAGCGTCTGATGCGCGAGCCGGAGGGCTTACGCCCTGCCGCTACCGAAGACGATCATCGCTCTCGAAATTGCCTCACTGGTCCGGCTTGAACAAAGCCCGTCGATGGGCCAGAATCTGGGCACCTCCGGAGAGGTGGCTGAGTGGTCGAAAGCACGGCTTTGCTAAAGCCGCGTACGGGTCAAACTGTACCGCAGGTTCGAATCCTGTCCTCTCCGCTTCACGGCACAGACAAGTTCCAGACAAAAAAAGGGGCGACAAAAAAACGAGGTAGATCCGCAGAATGCCCTGTCGGGGATACCTGGTTTCGATCCCAAGCTCCCAATTTTTTTGTCTCGCCTCTTTTTGTCACTCCCGCTCCTCTGAAGGTCGGGATAGCGGGCGTCAAGGCTTCGGTTTCAGCCAGGGCATCATGGCGCGAAGGCGTTGACCGGTGGATTCGATGAGTGCGTTGGCGGGCGGCTGAATAGCCGGGAGCGGAGAGTTCTGTTCGTCGGCGCTTGAGGCGGCGAGGAATTCGCGGGCGAACTGGCCGGAGCGGATTTCCGACAGGATGGTTCGCATAGTGGCCCGGACGTTCGCGTCGATCACGCGCGGGCCGCGGGTCACGTCACCGAACTCGGCCGTGGAAGAGATCGAGTCCCGCATCCCGGTGATCCCGCGCGCGTGAAGCAGGTCGGCAATGATTTTGAGCTCATGCAGGCACTCGAAATAGGCCAGCTCGGGTTGGTATCCGGCTTCGACCAGGGTCTCGAAGCCCGCCTCGACGAGGGCGGTTAGCCCGCCGCAGAGGACGGCTTGTTCACCAAACAGGTCAGTTTCGGTTTCGGCGGCGATCGTGGTGCGAATGATCCCGGCACGAGCGCTGCCGAGGGCCGCGGCGTAGGAGAGGCCGAGCTGAAAGACAGCGTCCGGTGCGCCATCGTCCGTGGCGACCAGAGCCGGAACTCCGCCGCCATTAAGAAATTCGCCGCGGACCATCGCCCCCTGGCCCTTGGGCGCGACCAGTAGCCGGTGGGAACCGGGCGGGGCTTGAACCAGTCCGTAATGAAAACTGAAGCCGTGGCAGGCCATCAGTGTCGCACCAGGTTTGAGCGCGGCGCGGATATCACCTTCAAAGACGACGCCATGTCGCTCGTCAGGGAGCATCAGGCAAACCACATCGGCATCGCCAACCGACTCCGAAACTGGCAAAGGCTGAAATCCGTCTGAAAGCGCCGCTTCCCAGCCTCGCCCGCCAGGACGCTGGCCAACACGGACTCGTACGCCGCTATCCCGCAGATTGAGTGCGTGGGCTTGCCCTTGGGAACCGTAACCGACGATGGCGACTTCGCAGCGCAGGATCAGGGCGGGGTCGGTGTCGTCGGCGTAGAGAATCGAAGTCATGCTTGGCTCGCGGGCGAAAAAAACAGGTGGGGCGGCTATGCTGGTGAGGCTGATGGCCCGATCGATTTTACGGTTGAGCCTGGTTGAGTGGGGATTGGGGGTGGAGTCAGGGATTGTCCGTCGCTGACGCTTCCGGCTCGTTGAAGGCAGACCAGGCGGGAGCCTGAACACCACGAACGAGAGAGGAATCGTCGCTGACGCTTCCCGCGTCGTTGACTGCGTGGGTTGACTGGGCGGGTTGAGGGTCGAAAGAAGGGGAGTCGGGAATTGAAAAAGTGGTCGCGGCTGGGGTGCCTGTATGTGCTCGGGATGGGCGCCGTGGCGATTGCGTTGCTGCTGATCAACGGGATCGTGGTGCGGAGTTTCCTTGAGGCCAATTCCAGCCTCTTCCCGGACCTGAAATGGGAGCAGGCAATCAATTATTTCGTCCCGGTGCTGTTGATTTTTTTCGAGTTCTGGATTTTTGACCTGTTCCGCAGGCGGGAAAGATGAACGGCGGACGGGAGCCGGGACTGGACGGCGACTTCGGCAAGCGGGCGGAACTTCTTCGCGAAACACTCTGGCGGCCTTATTGCCAGATGAAGACAGCCGGGCCGGTGTTGCGCGTGGTCGCGGCTGAAGGGATCTGGCTGGAGCTGGAATCGGGCCAGCGGCTGATCGACGGCATCTCATCGTGGTGGACGGCTTGTCATGGCCACCGGCACCCACACATCGTCGAGGCCATCACGAAGCAGGCTGCCGTGCTTCCGCATGTGATGCTGGGCGGGATCGAACATCCCCAGGCGCGGCGTTTGGCGGACCGGCTGGCGAAGCTGCTGCCGGGAGACCTGAATCACTGTTTTTTCTGTGATTCTGGCAGCGTCGCGGTCGAGGTCGCGATGAAAATCGCAGTCCAATACTGGCTGAACCAGGGAGTCAAAGGCCGCAACCGGTTTGTCACGCTTCGCCACTCCTACCATGGCGACACGAGTGGCGCGATGAGCGTCAGCGACCCGGACGACAGCATGCACCGGCACTTCCGGGGATACCTGCTGGAGCAGTTCCCAGCGGCACTGCCCGATTCGGTGGAGGGCTGGCGCGAGCTTGACCGGTTTCTTGCCGGGAATGCAGGACAGTGTGCCGGCCTGATCGCGGAGCCGCTGGTGCAAGGTGCGGCGGGCGTACGAATGCATAGTTCAGAACAGCTGGCCCGCCTGGCCGAAGCGGCCCGGAAGTGGGACCTGCTTTTCATCGCTGACGAAATCGCGACCGGCTTTGGGCGAACGGGCACGCTGCTGGCTTGCGAACAGGCCGCTGTGGTCCCTGACCTGATTTGTCTTGGCAAGGCACTGACGAGCGGTCACTTGCCGCTCGCGGTGACCGTAGCGACAACGGAAGTTTTTAGCGCATTCTGGTCCGACGATTCGGAAGCAGCGCTGATGCACGGGCCGACTTTCATGGGCAATCCGCTTTGCTGCGCGGCGGCCAATGCGTCGCTGGACTTGTTTGAGCGGGAGCCGCGGCTGGAACAGGTGCAGAAAATCGAGGGCTGGGCGACCGAATTGCTCGAACCGCTTCGACGACTTCCCGAGGTGGCCGATGTCCGCTGCCGCGGTGGGTTCATGGCGGTTGAGATGGACAAGCCGTTTGACCGCCGAAAACTGTTGCCCCTGTGGCTGGACGCGCGAGTCTGGCTCAGGCCGATTGGCAACGTGATCTACGCCGCGCCACCGTTTGTGATTCAGCGAATTGAGTTTGAGCAGGTGGCAGACGCGATGCGGCAGGCGGTCGAATGGAACCGGTAGCAGGCGGCGAGGGGCCGTCCTTGAAGCAGGTCCGGCATCAGGTAGATTCTCGCGTGGACCTCCCTGTTGCTCGAACAGAAGCATCCACGAGTACGATTACGAGTACCGTTTCACTGAGAGCCTGTCCGAAAAGGGGTCTGACCCTTTGTCAGTTGTCATCGCTGGTTCGAATACGTGACGAAAAACCGGACCATGCCACTTCAGAGCCCTATTTGGCAGAGGGTCAGACCCCTTTTCGGACAGGCTCTGAGTACGAGTACGAGTTCAGAACCGGGCAGTTGATCGTAGCAGGGCTGGAGGCGGAATGAATGCCATGGAGATTCCCGACGAGTTTGCGGCATTTTCAGACCGGCTCGAAAGGCCGCTGGCGGTCAAGCTGCAGGAGTTCCAGCGAAACGAACAGCTCAAGCACCTGATCCTCGCTGCACAATTGACCCCGCAGCTGCTGGAAAGGCTCCGCCAGCTGGCCGATATGATCCGGCAACTGTCGCGAATCCGCGAGGGTAACCTGCGGCTCAAGGGCTTGCTCGCCCATCGCCGGGCGATGCTCTATTTCACCCAACCGTCGACGCGGACCTTTCTCTCCTTCATGGCAGCATGCCAGATTCTGGGCATCACCTGCAACGAAGTCCGCGATCCGCAGACGAGCAGCGAATCCAAACGCGAGAGCCGAATGGATTCGATCCGGATGTTCAGCAGCTACTTTGACGTGATCATCATGCGGACCAGGCTCAGGAATTTTTCCGAGTGCTGTGCCTGGCAGATGAACCAGCTCGAAGCGGCGGGCAAGCGATCCGTCCCGATCATCAACGCCGGTTCGGGCAGCGACGAGCACCCAACCCAGGCGTTGCTCGACATGTACACGATTCAGCGGACGTTTATGACGAGCTACAGCCGCGACACGAAGCAGTCGCGGTTCGTCCTGCGGCTGGGGCAGGAAGAACACGTCACCGAAGGCCCCGGCCAGAAGACTTACCTTTTCTGCGGCGACCTTGGCCGGGGACGGACCGTTCGCTCACTCGCCGTGGTCCTGTCCCAGTATCCGGGCGTGCGGATGTTGTTCGTATCGCCGGAGACTCCAGTCTTGCGGATGGAGCCGGAGTTGCTGGCCTGGCTGCGGCGGGCGGGCGTGGAATGCGAGGAGCACTTCTCGCTCGACGCCCGGATCGAGGGTAAGCCAATCCTGGGCCAGACCGATTGCCTTTATATGACGCGGATCCAGCGTGAGCACAATACGGCCGCAGACGAGGCGGCCGAGAAAGCCATGGACCTTGAACCATTCAGGCTGTCTCCGGAGCGGGCAGCGCAACTGAAGGCGTGGGCTCCGATCATGCATCCCTTCCCGCGCGACAGCGTGACGGGCGAGATTCCGGTCGCGATCGATGCCGATCCCCGCGCGATGTACTTTCGCCAGGCCCGCAACGGGATGTGGGCCCGGGCCGCGCTGCTGGTCCATCTGTTTGATGCAGCGGAGGAATTAATGGGGATTTATGGCGAGGCGAGGAGGGGGTAGCGGGAGGAGAAGGGGAAAGGGATTCGGGCAAGAGCACGAGTTGGAACTGAACGCATAAACGGCGAACTTTCTTGAGCCTGAGGCGCTGGCCGATCAACCTGGTTGTGCGTTACCGGTCGAATCTGCGTGCTCGGCTAGCACCTCAGGCTCAGTTTCTGTCAGCCCGCCCCTGGACCAGCTGGCGGATTCGTTCGAGGAGCTGGCGGATCAACAGGACTGGTTTGGCGCAAAGACCGGAACCGGGCTGATAGTCTTTGGTAAGGACAACCTCGTTTCGTGCATTGACCGGTTTTACCGGCGATTTGCCGCGCAGGAACCAGCTCATTCGGGTTGTAAATGGGCGAGCCGCACCTGCCGCGGCCATGTTGCGGATGCGGGGATCGGCGTCGGACGCCGCGACTTTGCTGAGCGTGCCCCAGTCATGAAGCCGACGCAGGGCGCGAACGGCTTCCTTGCGGAGGAGCCGATTGGGAGAACAGATGTAACCGGCGTCCAGTTGGCGGAAGCTCCCGCGATCACACCGCCCGGCAAGCCTGATGGCGAGCTGGGTGAGGTCATCCCGGAATCCGCCCTTCAGAATCGCACGCAGCGGTGGCACGGGCAGCTTGGACAAAAAGCTGCGAATCTCCGGTCGCCGGGAAATCAGCCGCACCCGGAGTTCGCGGAACCTCAAGGGCTGGTAAATCCGCAACAGCAAACGAACGCTGCGCAGTGTGCCAATGCCGGCGTTCGGACACACGGCGAGGATCCGGTTTTCCAGATAGGAATCCGGCACGACAGAAACAAAATCACTGTCGAAGCCTTGAATCGCAGGTTTGTGTGATTCCTTCACGGTTGACGAACTGCCTTCCCAAAACGGTTAAGACCCCGGACCGGCCATGAGCGGTTCGATGCACTCCGGCAAGTCCTGGCGGGCTGAGTTGACGATGGGGTTGACGGGCGTCAGCGACAGGCTGCCAAGCGGCAACGGAAGGAGCAGCGATTCGGCGCGGGAAACGTCGGCGGTGTGGAGCCATTCGTTCCAGGCTGTCCCGAAAAGGATCACGGGCATCCGGTCGTGGACGGGTTCGATATCGCAATTGGCGACGGTGGTGATGATCGCAGCTGTGCCAGTGGTGGCCTGACGTTGCCCGGCATCGGGTGGGGTTTTCTCAGGTTCCCACAAACCGGCGAAAGCGAACGGTTCGCGCGAAGGGAACGTGATCCAGACCGGCTGTTTTTTTTTGCCCGTGCCGACCCACTCGAAAAATCCATCGGCGAGGATGAGGCAGCGGCGTTTTTTGAAGGCCTTGCGGAAGGCGGGTTTTTCCGTGACCGTTTCGGCCCGGGCGTTGATGACCTGAAAAGGCTTCTTGTCCGGCCCCACCGACCAGGCGGGCACAAGGCCCCACTTTTTCCATTCAAAACGGACTGCATCGGGCCGGTCGCCGGGCGTGACGGTCGCGATCGCCTGCGTCGGGGCGATGTTGTACCGCGGCCGCATGTCCGGGAGATCGAGCCGAACGCTGTTGCGATCGAGCCAGGCGGCGAGTTGTTCGGGAGTATGTCGAAGCGTGAATCGGCCGCACATGTTTCTGTTCGCCCACCGCGCCATTGGCAACCAGCCAATTGCCGTCCACATTGTAGCCCGGAATATCAAGCAGTTCTTTGCGGAGTTCAGGCGTGGCGGAAGCAGCTGCGAGCGACTGGCGGCCGACGGCTGACGTCGCCATGCTGCGCCAGCGGCATGACCTGCTGCGGACGATCCGGCGTTTCTTTGATGATCGGGGGTTTCTGGAAGTCGAGACCCCTTTGCTGAGCCGCGACACGGTGGTTGACCGGCATATCGATCCGATTCCCGTGGGGCCGTTATCCGGCTGGCGCGACGCCAGGGGAATTACGCCGAATGAGCTTTTCCTTCAGACTTCGCCCGAGTTCGCCATGAAGCGGCTGCTTGCCTCAGGCTGCGGGCCGATCTGGCAGATTTGCAAGGCCTTTCGCGGCGGCGAACAGGGGGCCCGCCACAATCCCGAGTTCACCATGCTGGAGTGGTACCAGCCAGGGCTGGACTATGTAGCGGGGCGGCGGCAGCTGGCGGAGTTCGCCCAGCTGGTTTTTGCCGCGGACGCCTGTGACGAAACCCCGTTCCACGAAGCGTTTTTGTCGGCGACAGGGCTCGATGTTTTTCGCGCGAGTGAAAGCGAATTGCGCGCGGCGGCTGGAAGGTGCGGTTTGGCCGTGGAGTCGGCGGCGCAACTGGATCGCGACGGTTTGCTGGACTGCCTGCTGGCGGAACGGGTGCAGCCCGGTCTGGGATTGCAACGCCCGGCGATTGTGTTTGACTGGCCGGGCACGCAGGCGGCTCTTGCGGCATTGCGCCAGGAAAATGCGAGCGAAGTTGCCGAGCGCTACGAGCTGTTTGTGAACGGGATGGAACTGGCCAACGGCTACCATGAACTGACGGACGCAGTCGAACTGTTGCGTCGGGCTGGACGGGCCAACCGGCTGCGACTCTCGGACCGTCCCGAACACCGCCGGCTTCACCTTCTTGCGACCCACGAATTCCCCCATCCCAGGATGAACGAGCGGGCCGGATGTTACAGGGGATGGACGAGATCATCATGGCGCGACATGCCAGCTCATGTACGCGCACCGGTCACGCCAACAGCGAGAGAGCGGACGGTCGACCCGCAGGATCCGGGTCATCGGCTCAATCGGCAGTGCCTCCCCTCTGCCAGCGCTCATATAGATCCGCGACGACCTCATCGATCGGCGGACGGTGGGTCTCGACGTCGATGATCTCGCACTGACACGCCGCCCGGTCGAGCAGCACGGCCAGCCCGATCGCACCGGCATCGAACACGTACTCGTGGCGATTTCCGGCGCTCTGACGATGCTGCGCGCCCTCGATCGCGGGTGCGCGCGCGCCGTCCGTCTCGAGCGTGAGCACCCGGTGCCGGTTGACGTCGCGCCGCAGCGAACTCCAGTCGCCGTCGAAGGCGATCTCACCCCGATGGATCATCACGATCCGGCCAGCGAGCTGCTCGAGCTCCGCCATGTCGTGGCTGGTCACGATCACGGTGGTGCCGTGGTCCCGATTGACGCGCGCGAGAAACGCCAGGATGCGACGGCGTGCGAGCACGTCGAGACCGAGGGTCGGCTCGTCGAGCAGCACGAGCTCTGGTTCGTGGAGCAGCGACAGCGCGAGATCGGCGCGCATGCGCTGGCCGAGCGACAGTTCGCGTGCGGTGGTCGACATCAGCTCGGCCAGGTCGAGCAGTTCGGTCAGCTCGTCGAGGGCTCTCGTGTAGCGCTGCGGAGCGATGTCCCAGACGACGCGCTTCCACTCGAAGCTCGCCCGGATCGGGTGATCCCACCAGAGTTCGGTGCGTTGCCCGAACACGGCGCCGATCCGACCCACGTACTGGCGTCGATCACGCACCGGATCGGCTCCCAGGCAGCGGACCCTGCCTTCGTCCGGAGCCAGCAGACTGGACAACAGCTTGATGGTCGTGCTCTTGCCCGCTCCGTTCGGACCCGCATACGCGACGATCTCACCGCGGCGCACGCTGAGATCGATGCCCCGCAGCGCCTCGACGATCCGGAACTCGGGTTTCCTGAGCTGGCCGATCAGTCCGCGCAGACTGTCCGCGCGCTGACGCTGTCGGTAGCGCTTGTGGACACCGATCAATTCAACGGCGATGTCCGAGCGCGAGATATCTCGTCGATCCGGTTGCACGGTAGTGCCTCATTCCACGGCCGAAGATGGACAATCCGATCGACACGATCCCGATCGCGGCCAGCGGCGTCAACCACACGAGCCAGGGCGAGTCCGTCAGCCCCAGCAGCGAGCGCGCGGGCAACCAGGCCACGTAGCCGATCGGCACGACCGAGAGCAGCACGCCGA